>NZ_JBICYB010000017.1:52631-157393 GCF_043200575.1 Streptomyces sp. NPDC048392 | reverse complement strand
CGGCGCCCGCTTCAAGAACGGTCACCTCGTCGAACGCCCCGAAGTCACCGCAGCCTGAACAACCCCACTGATCCACAACTCTTGACAATTACTCGTCGCCCGACTTCGCCGCCCCTGTGGAACGGGTGTGGCAGATGTGGTCCGACCCCCGGCAGCTGGAGCGCTGGTGGGGACCGCCGTCCTACCCCGCGACGGTCGAGGAGCACGACCTGACACCGGGCGGGGACGTCACGTACTTCATGACCGGCTCGGAAGGCGAGAAGTTCCGCGGCTGGTGGCGGGTCGCCACGGTCGACGCGCCGCGGTCACTGGAGTTCACCGACGGGTTCGCCGACGAGGACGGGGTGCCGAACGCCGCCATGCCGACGACCGCGAACCGGGTGACGCTCACCGGGCGCGACGGCGGCACCCGCATGGAGCTGCGGTCGGTCTTCGACACCCGGGAGCAGATGGAGCAGCTCATGACGATGGGCATGGAGGAGGGCATGCGCCAGGCGGCCGGCCAGATCGACGGTCTGCTCGCCGCAGGCTGAGCCGTCCTCCCGGCCTCCTCAGCGCCGCGTCCGGGCCCTCGCGAGGCCGCCCGGACGCGGCGCGGGCCCGGCCTGGCAGGTCGGGCACCAGTACGTGGGGCGCTCGCGGGAGCCGTCGCCCTGGTCGGCCACCCGGACCGGCGTGCCGCAGCGCAGGCAGGGGCGGGGCGCCCGGCCGTACACGAACAGGTCCGGGCCGCGCAGGCCCGTCGTACGGCGGACCGGGCGGTCGCGGTTCGCCTCCAGGAGCCTCTTCGCGAGCGCGGGCAGGTGCGCGGCCCGGTCGGCGGGCAGCTCACCGACCGGGAGCCAGGGGGTGACGCCGAGCAGGAAGCAGATCTCGCTCTTGTAGACGTTGCCGACACCGGCGAGATTGCGCTGGTCCAGGAGAGCCTCGCCGAGGGGGCGCGCCGGGGCCGCGCGCAGGTTGTCGAGGGCCCGCCCCGGGTCCCAGTCGGAGGCGAGCAGGTCGGGGCCGAGATGACCGACGGCTCGCTGCTCGTCGGCGGTGCGCAGGATCTCCAGCACGGGGAGGCGGTAGCCGACGGCCGTGCGGTCGGCGGTGCCGAGGATGACCCTGATCTGGTGCGCGGGGCCGCCGCTCCAGCGCTGACCGGAAGCGAAGATCTTCCAGGAGCCGTCCATCCGCAGGTGCGAGTGGACCGTCAGGCCGCCCTCCACGCGCGTGAGGAGGTGCTTGCCGCGCGGGGTGACGTCCAGGACCGTGCGTCCGGTGAGATCGGCCGTGGCGTACCGGGGGACGCGGAAGTCGCTGCGGGTCAGCACCTTGCCCGCGAGGGCGTCGTGCAGCCGTCGCGCCGCCTGCCAGACCGTGTCACCTTCGGGCATGGCTCAAGGGTGACAGGGTCACGCCCTGATGCGCAGACCGCGCGGGGTGGCGATGAACCCCGCCTCCTCCAGGAGGGGGCCATGGGGGGAGGTCAGGGCCGCCGCGCCGTTGATCCGCTCCACCGTGACCGTGCCGAGGGAACCGGCCCGGGCGGCCTCCGCGAGTGCCTGCGTGGCGGCTCGCAGTCGCGGGTCGTCGGCGGGCGGAGTGCCGGGGTCGGAGGGCCAGACCAGGAGTGTCTTGCCGCCGCGTTCCATGTAGAGCGCCGGTTCGCCCTCGACGAGCACCACCAGGGAGCCCGCCTTGCGGCCGGGTTTGTGCGTGGCCCCGGTCGGCGGCTCGGGCCAGCCGAGGGCCGCGCCGTACGCGTTCGCGGGATCGGCGGCTGCCAGGACGACGGCCCGCGGTCCGACGGCCGCGCGGCCGCGACGGCCGGGGAATCCGGTGTCGTACGGGCCGCGCGGGCCCCCGAAGCCGCTGTGCGCGCCGCCCCCGCGCGGACCGCCGGCGCCCGGTTCGGCATGGTCGCGTGGGGAGATGTAGTCGCCCCGGGAGAGGGAACGGCCCAGGCGGTCGGGATCGGCGAAGACGTCGTCGAAGGGCGCCGGGCCGCCGGGGCCTCCGGGGTCGTGGGGGAAATCGCCGAAGGGGTCGGGGGCGATGGGCCCCCCTGGGCCGCTGGACGCGAAGTCGTCGAAGGGAGCCCAGGTGGCCGGTCCGGCGCCGCCAGGCGCGGGGCGGGCCTGCGAGCCGCCGCCGGTGAACTCCTCCTGCCCCGGCGGGCCCTCACCGCGCTCACGGGCGTTCGCCACCGCGCGCAACCGGTCCACGGCCCCCTCCATGGCGAACTGCGCCGCGCCCAGCCCCTCCACGACATAGCCGCGCCGGGCCTGACCGCTCTCCTCGAACGCGGCCAGGATCCGGTACACCGCCGAGAAGCCGCCCTCGACGCCCTCCGCCGCGACGGCGCCGCGCGTCACCACGCCGTGCCGGTCGAGGAGCGTGCGGGCCAGGGTGTGGGCGCGCACCGTGCCGTCCGTCTCGCGGCCCGGGAGCAGCGACCAGCGGCCCGCGACCGTCGGCGGGCCGGTGCGGGACGCCGGCCGGGCGGCGGCCGTCAGCGAGCCGTACCGCCCGCGGGGTACCGCGCGCTTGGCCCGGTGGGCGGTGGAACCCGCGGTACGCCCGGAGCCCAGCAGGGAGCGCAGGGGCGCCAGCGTGTCGTTCGTCAGCCGTCCCGACCAGGCCAGGTCCCACAGGGCGTCGGCCAGCTGCGGATCGGTGGCCTCCGGGTGCGTGGTGGCGCGGACCCGGTCGGCGATCTGCCGGAAGAACAGGCCGTAGCCGCCCGAAAGCGTGCCCAGGACGGACTCGTGCAGGGCGGTCGTCTCCAGAGGATGCGGGGGCGGCAGAAGCAGCGGGGCCGCGTCCGCCGGATAGAGGGAGACCCAGCCGTCCTTGCCGGGAAGCGAACCCGCTCCGGCCCACACCACCTCACCGGCGGCCGTCAGCTCGTCCAGCATCGCGGGGGTGTAGTTCGCCACCCGGGAGGGCAGGACCAGCTTCTCCAGGGCGGACGCCGGCACGGAGGCGCCCTGCAGCTGCTCGACCGCGCGGGCCAGCCCGTCGACGCCGCGCACGGTGTGCCCCTTGCCGATGTGCTGCCACTGGGGGAGGAACTGACCGAGCGCGGCCGGTGCCACCGGCTCCAGCTCGTGCCGCAGCGCGGCCAGGGAACGGCGGCGCAGCCTGCGCAGCACGGTCGCGTCGCACCACTCCTGGCCGATGCCGGCCGGATGGAACTCGCCCTGCACGACCCGCCCCGTACCGGCGAGCCGCCGCAGGGCGCCCTCGGTGACCGCGACACCCAGACCGAAGCGGGCAGCCGCGGTGACCGACGTGAAGGGGCCGTGGGTGCGGGCGTGGCGGGCGAGGAGGTCGCCGAGCGGGTCCTTGACCGGCTCGGTGAAGGCCTCGGGCACACCGACGGGCAGCGCCGTGCCCAGCGCGTCACGCAGCCGGCCCGCGTCCTCGATGGCCGCCCAGTGGTCGGCGCCGGCGATGCGCACCCCGATCGCGCGGCGGGCGGCGGACAGCTCCTGGGCCCACTGCGGCTCGGCGCCCCGCTCGGCCAGCTCCGCCTCCGTCAGGGGACCGAGCATCCGCAGCAGGTCCGCGACGCCCTCCGGATCCTTGACGCGGCGGTCCTCGGTGAGCCACTGCAGCTCGCGCTCCAGCTCGGTGAGCACCTCGGCGTCGAGCAGCTCGCGCAGCTCCGCCTGGCCGAGCAGCTCGGCCAGCAGTCGCGAGTCCAGCGACAGGGCGGCGGCCCGGCGCTCGGCGAGCGGCGAGTCGCCCTCGTAGAGGAACTGGGCGACGTATCCGAAGAGCAGCGAGCGGGCGAACGGGGACGGCTCCGGGGTGGTGACCTCGACCAGGCGCACCTTGCGGGCCTCCAGGTCGCCTATCAGCTCGACCAGGCCCGGCACGTCGAAGACGTCCTGGAGGCACTCGCGGACCGCCTCCAGGACGATCGGGAACGAGCCGTACTCGCTCGCCACCTCCAGCAGCTGGGCGGCGCGCTGGCGCTGCTGCCACAGAGGGGTGCGCTTTCCCGGGCTGCGGCGCGGCAGCAGCAGCGCGCGGGCGGCGCACTCGCGGAAGCGGGAGGCGAACAGGGCGGAGCCGCCCACCTGCTCGGTGACGACCCGGTCGACCTCGCCCTTGTCGAAAACGACGTCGGCCGCGCCGACGGGCGCCTGCTCGGCGTCGTACTCGAGGCCCGGCTTCGCGGGGTCCTGGTCGAGGAAGTCCGCGCCCATCAGGTCGGCGTCCGGCAGGCGCAGCACGATGCCGTCGTCGGCGTGCATGACCTGGGCGTCCATGCCGTAGCGCTCGGACAGGCGGGCGCCGAGGGCCAGGGCCCAGGGGGCGTGGACCTGTGCCCCGAAGGGGGAGTGGACGACGACCCGCCAGTCGCCCAGCTCGTCCCGGAAGCGCTCGACGACGATGGTGCGGTCGTCGGGGACGTGGCCGCAGGCCTCGCGCTGCTCGTCGAGGTATGCCATGACGTTGTCCGCGGCCCAGGCGTCCAGGCCCGCGGTGACCAGGCGCAGCCGGGCGTCCTCCTTGGAGAGGGACCCGACCTCGCGCAGGAAGGCGCCCAGCGCGCGGCCCAGCTCCAGCGGGCGGCCCAGCTGGTCGCCCTTCCAGAACGGCAGCCTCCCCGGCACCCCCGGCGCGGGGGAGACCAGGACCCGGTCGCGCGTGATGTCCTCGATCCGCCAGGAGCTGGTGCCGAGCGTGAAGACGTCACCCACCCGGGACTCGTACACCATCTCCTCGTCCAGCTCGCCGACCCGGCCGCCACCCTTCTTCGGATCGGCGCCGGCGAGGAACACCCCGAAGAGCCCGCGGTCGGGAATCGTCCCCCCGGACGTGACGGCGAGCCGCTGCGCGCCAGGGCGGCCGGTGACGGTGCCGGCGACGCGGTCCCACACCACGCGCGGGCGCAGCTCGGCGAAGGCGTCGGAGGGGTAGCGGCCCGCGAGCATGTCCAGGACGGCGGTGAAGGCCGACTCCGGCAGCGAGGCGAAGGGCGCGGCGCGGCGGACGGTGGCCAGGAGGTCGTCGACCTGCCAGGTGTCCAGCGCGGTCATCGCCACGAGCTGCTGGGCCAGCACGTCCAGTGGGTTGGCGGGGATCCTGAGGGCCTCGATGGCGCCGCTGCGCATCCGCTCGGTGACCACGGCCGACTGCACCAGGTCGCCGCGGTACTTGGGGAAGATTACGCCCGTGGAGACCGCGCCGACCTGATGGCCCGCGCGGCCGACGCGCTGGAGGCCGGAAGCGACGGAGGGCGGGGACTCGACCTGGACGACCAGGTCGACGGCGCCCATGTCGATGCCCAGCTCCAGGCTGGAGGTGGCCACCACGGCGGGCAGCCGGCCCGCCTTGAGGTCCTCCTCGACGAGGGCGCGCTGCTCCTTGGAGACCGATCCGTGATGGGCGCGGGCGATCACGGGCGGAGCGCCCTGGGCGGCTCCCGAGCCGCCCATCAGCTCGGCGGGGGAGTGGTGCTCGTCCAGGGGCTCTCCGGTGGCGCGTTCGTACGCGATCTCGTTGAGCCGGTTGCACAGGCGCTCGGCAAGCCGCCGGGAGTTCGCGAAGACGATCGTGGAGCGGTGCGACTGGACCAGGTCGGTGATCCGCTCCTCGACGTGCGGCCAGATCGACGGGCGCTCCGCGCCCTCGTTGCCGTCCGCGACCGGGGAGCCGCCCAGCTCGCCGAGGTCCTCCACCGGGACGACGACGGACAGGTCGAACTCCTTGCCCGACTCCGGCTGGACGATCTCCACCCTGCCGCGCGGCGCGAGGAACCGGGCGACCTCGTCCACCGGGCGGACCGTCGCCGACAGTCCGATGCGGCGGGCCGGCTTCGGCAGCAGCTCGTCCAGCCGCTCCAGGGTGAGCGCGAGATGCGCGCCGCGCTTGGTGCCCGCGACCGCGTGCACCTCGTCCAGGATCACCGTCTCGATGCCGGTCAGCGCGTCGCGCGTGGCCGACGTCAGCATCAGGAAGAGGGACTCCGGGGTGGTGATCAGGATGTCCGGCGGGCGGGTGGACAGAGCGCGGCGCTCGGCGGCCGGGGTGTCGCCCGAGCGGATGCCGACCTTGACCTCGGGCTCGGGCAGGCCGAGACGTACGGATTCCTGGCGGATGCCGGTCAGCGGACTGCGGAGATTGCGCTCGACGTCGACGGCCAGGGCCTTGAGCGGGGAGACGTACAGGACGCGGCAGCGCTTCCTGGGGTCCGCCGGCGGGGGTGCCGAGGCCAGCTGGTCCAGTGCGGCGAGGAAGGCGGCCAGCGTCTTGCCGGAGCCGGTGGGGGCGACCACCAGCACGTCCGAGCCCTGCTTGATGGCCTGCCAGGCGCCCGCCTGGGCGGAGGTGGGCGCGGAGAAGGCCCCCGTGAACCAGCCGCGGGTCGCGGGGGAGAAGCCGTCCAGGGCTCGGGGTGCGGAGCTGACCATGGATCCATCGTGCACCCGGCCACTGACAATCGGCGCCCGAGCCGGACGCGGCTGCCGGGTGTGCCGGGTGGCTGGGCGGTCGGGCGAGGGACGGCCGGGCGAGGGGACGGCCGGGCGACGGGGCGACGGGTCGTGCTCGGCCGGACGAGGCGGACCGGTCCGGGCCGTCGCCGGAGGCGGGGTGCGGGTGACGGAGAATGGGGGCATGGCGGGATCGGGCGAGCGGGCACGGCACTGGCGGTTCGAGGAGCTGCCCGACGTGGACCTGCTGCGCGCCCAGTACATACGGAAGACCTTCGTACGCCACACGCACGAGCACTTCGTCATCGCCGCCATCGCCGACGGCGTGGAGGTCTTCCACCACGGCGGGAGCGACCAGTACGCCGGGGCGGGCTCGCTCGCCCTGGTCAACCCGGACACCCCGCACACGGGACGGGCCGGAGTGCCCGAGGGGTGGCGGTACGGAGCCGTCTACCCGGCGCCCGAGCTGGTGGCGGGGATCGCGGCGGAGACGACGAGGCTGCGCGGGACGGCGGGGTTCGTCCGGCCCGTGCTCGACGATCCGTACACCGTCGAGCTGGTGCACCGCGTGCTGCGCGCCGCCGACGACGGGAACGCGCTCGCCGCCGACACCCTGCTGCGTGTGGCCGTGACCCGGCTGCTGCGGCTGAACGGCGGCCCCCTGCCTCGGCGCCAGGTGCGGACGGCCGGAGCACGGACGGCGGCACGCGCGCGTGCCGTGCTGGAGGAGCGGATGGCCGACCCGCCGAGCCTGGAGCGGCTCGCCGGGGAGTTCGGAAGCAGTCCTTTCGCGCTGCTGCGGGCGTTCCGGGACGCCTACGGGATGCCGCCCCACACCTGGCTGACGGACGCCCGGGTGCGCCGGGCGCGGCGGCTGCTGGACACCGGGACGCCCCCCGCCGAGGCCGCCGTCGCCGTGGGGTTCACCGACCAGCCCCACCTGAACCGGCACTTCGCACGGATCGTGGGTGTGCCGCCCGGTGCCTACCAGCGGGAGCGCAAGAACGTACAAGACACGCGGCGGAGGCTGCTCCTACCGTTCGAGGCGTGACAGAACAGACAGCCCTTCCCGATGCTCCCGACGTGGACATCGCCGAGGGCAAGCCGGACGCCGCCGTCGTACGGGACGCCCTCGGGGTCGGAGTCGCCGTCGGACTGTCCGGGTTCGCCTTCGGGGTGACCTCGGCCGGCAGCGGTCTCACACTGGCCCAGACCTGCGCGCTCAGCCTCCTGGTGTTCACCGGGGCGTCCCAGTTCGCGCTCGTCGGTGCGCTCGCGGCCGGCGGCAACCCGCTCACCGCGGCGGCGGGGGCCTTCTTCCTGGGCGTACGCAACGCCTTCTACGGGCTGCGGCTGTCGCAGTTGCTGGCCCTCCCGCGCGCGGTGCGGCCGTTCGCCGCGCAGTGGGTCATCGACGAGACCACGGCCGTGGCCCTCGCGCAGCCCACCCGGCGTGCCGTCCGGATCGGCTTCACCGTCACCGGACTCACTCTGTATCTCCTGTGGAACCTCACCACACTGCTCGGCGCGCTGGGCGCGGAAGCCATCGGGGACACCGACGCCTGGGGTCTCGACGCGGCGGGTCCCGCGGTCTTCCTCGCGCTGCTCGCACCGATGCTGAAGACCACCACCGAGCGGGCGGCGGGCGCCCTGGCCGTCCTCCTGGGGCTCGGTCTCCTGCCCGTACTGCCCGCCGGCGTGCCCGTCCTGGTGGCCGCGCTGGCGGCACCCCTCGTCCTGTGGGCGCGCGGACACCGCGCGGGCGGTGCCGAGGACGGCGCGGGCCGTGGGGCCGCCGAGGGGGAGGAAGGGCGATGAGCGTATGGATCGCGATCGGCGTGACCGCGGTGGGCTGCTACGCGGTCAAGCTCCTCGGGCTGCTGGTGCCCGCGGGCGCCCTGGAAACGCTTCTGGTCCGGCGGCTCGCCGCCCTGCTCCCCGTCGCCCTCCTCGCGGCGCTCACCGCACAGCAGACCTTCGCCGACGGACAGGCGCTCGTGCTGGACGCGCGGGCCGCGGGCGTCGCCGCGGCCGCCGTCGCGCTGCTGCTGCGCGCGCCGTTCCTGCTCGTCGTCGCGGCGGCCGTGGTGGTCACCGCGGGCGTACGGGCCCTGGGCGGCTGAGCCGGGTCAGCCCAGGCAGTGGCCGTACGCCCGAAGCGTGCGCAGGGCCTCGATGGTCACCCGGGGGCGAACCTCCAGTACCGGGGCGGGTGCCCAGCGACGCCGGTGAACGGGCCAGCCGCCGTCGTCCTCCTGCTCCGCCGCGAGGAAGTCGAGGGAGCGGGCCATCTCGTCGTCCGTGAACCACGCGCGCGCGAGCGAGCGCGGGTTCCTCGCGTACTGGTGCGGGAAGTGGTGCTCGCCCGGGGCGTAGCCGGGGGAGACCGGGTACGCGTCGGCATCGTCCGGGTCCAGCACGGCGAGGCGCTGCTCGCGCACCAGGCGGCCCAGCCGGTCGGCGGCGGCCCGCGCGCGCGGGCGGTCGGGAGCGGCGTCCAGGAAGGCCACGGCGGCCTCGACCTCGTAGGGGTGCGAGGTGCCCAGCGACTCGGCCGCCTGCCAGCAGAAGTCCGTGGCGCGGAACAGCCAGGCGTGCCAGACCTCGTTGCGGTGCAGCAGGCCGACCACCGGACCGGTGGCGAGCAGCTCGCCCGGAGGGTCGTCCACGACCGGCACGAAGGGCGCGGCCGGATACCCGCGCCGGCTCGGACGGATCGCCGGCAGGGCACCGTCCCGGGTGGACACGGAGGTCAGGTAGCGGCACACCCGCTCGATTCGCTGTCCGCCGCAGCGCCCGACGGCGTCCAGGACGCGCAGGGCACGCGCGGTGTGCAGCGGCTGACTGACCGGGCCGCGCAGATCGGGCTCCAGCGCGTGGCCGTACCCGCCGTCCTCGTTGCGGTAGGCGTCCAGCGCGGTCTCCACCGGGCCGGGGTCCCCGCCGCGGAAGTGGTAGGCGAAGAGACGCTGCTCCAGAACGCGCGCGGTGAGCCAGACGAAGTGCTCCGCGCGCGCGAGCGGTGAGCCCGGCGCGGGCGTGCGCGGGGGCGGGGGCTGGGGCGGGGGGAGTGCGGAAGCTCCGGTTTCGGCCATGGCACAGACCGTAGGCCGGAATGCGCTCCCCGTACGCCGAGCGGCTCAGGGCCCACTCTCAGGGGCGGGATACTGGTGACATGCGGTTGACGGTCTTCTGGGAGCGGATGACGGATCACTTCGGTCCGGGCTATGCCGACACCTTCGCGCGCGATCACGTGATGACGGAGCTGGGCGGGCGTACGGTGCACGAGGCGCTGGACGCCGGCTGGGACGCCAAGGACGTGTGGCGGGTGGTCTGCACCGTCATGAACGTGCCGCGGGAACAGCGGTGACGGTTCACGAAGACCGCGGGACGGGATTTTCCTGTCGGTGGCGTGCGCGAGACTTGGTCCGTGGCATCCACTGACGAGACCGGGCAGGCCGCCCGGCACGCATCCCCGGCCGGCACCCCGCCGCCCGCCGGCCCCCCGGCCGACGGCGCCGCCGGTCCCGGCGCCCGCATGCCGAGGTGGCTGCCGCGCGCCATGGTGCTGGCCCTCGCGCTCGTCGCCGCCTTCCAGCTGGGCAGCTGGGCCTTCCACCAGCTCACCGGGCTGCTGATCAACGTCCTCATCGCGTTCTTCCTGGCCCTGGCCATCGAACCCGCGGTGAGCTGGATGGCCGGGCGCGGCCTGCGCCGGGGGTTCGCCACCTTCCTCGTCTTCCTCGCCGTGCTGATCGCCGCCGCGGGGTTCGTCACGCTGCTCGGTTCCATGCTCGCGGGTCAGATCGTCAAGATGGTCGAGGACTTCCCGGACTATCTCGACTCCGTCATCAACTGGGTCAACGGCCACTTCCACACCGAGCTGAGGCGGGTCGACATCCAGGAGGGCCTGCTCCGCTCCGACTGGCTGCGCACTTACGTGCAGAACAGCGCGACGGGTGTCCTGGACGTGTCGGCCCAGGTCCTCGGCGGCCTCTTCCAACTGCTGACGGTCCTGCTGTTCTCGTTCTACTTCGCCGCCGACGGCCCCCGGCTGCGGCGCGGACTCTGCTCCGTCCTGCCGCCCACCCGCCAGGCCGAGGTCCTGCGCGCGTGGGAGATCGCCGTGGACAAGACCGGCGGTTACCTGTACTCACGCGGGTTGATGGCGCTGGCCTCCGGCATCGCGCACTACGTCCTCCTGGAGATCCTGGAGGTGCCCTACGCCCCCGCGCTCGCCGTGTGGGTGGGCCTGGTGTCGCAGTTCATCCCCACCATCGGCACCTATCTCGCGGGCGCCCTGCCCATGCTGATCGCCTTCACGGTCAACCCCTGGTACGCGCTGTGGGTGCTGATCTTCGTGGTGATCTACCAGCAGTTCGAGAACTACGTGCTGCAGCCCAAGCTGACGTCCAAGACCGTGGACATCCATCCCGCGGTCGCCTTCGGCTCCGTCGTCGCGGGCACCGCCCTGCTGGGGGCCGTCGGCGCGCTGATCGCCATCCCGGCGATCGCCACGCTGCAGGCGTTCCTCGGGGCGTATGTCAAGCGTTACGACGTCACGGACGATCCGCGCGTCCACGGCCGCCGGACCCCCCGGGCAGGACCCGGGACATCCACGCGTCTGCGCAGACTGTGGGCCCACCGTCCGGAGCAGGGACGCCCGGGGACGCAGGGGGCCGGGGACAGCGGCTCCTGAAGGGGTGAGCGGCGCGGCGCGCCGCAGCGGCCGGACATCCGGGTGGGCCGGACGCCCAGGCACGAGGGGGAGCAGGGTCAGCCCTGCGGCTCCTGCGGCGTGGCGTCGGCCTCCCGCAGGTTGCGGTCCTTGAACTCGGTGCGGGTCTCCGTGCGGTGACCGTGGGCGACGTAGTCCCGCACCACCGCCTCGACCGCGTCCTGGGGCGAGCCGATACCGGCCAGCACCATCACCTCCACCACCAGTTCGGCGTCGAGACTGATACTGATCTTGGCCACGGTGCCCCTCTCCTCGCGTCGCACCCGCATCCAACCACCTGACCGCCGGCCCGGCGGACGTACTCTCGGAAGTGCCGCGTGGTGCGCTTGACACAAAAATCGAACATCCGTTCTTATGGAGGCTCCGGCGGGGCTCGTGGCGGGTGATTCGAGTGGGTCTGGGTGGAGAAGTGCCCGAGTTATCCACAGGCCGGACCCGCAGCAGGGCCCATTGTCAGTGGCAGGCATTAGCGTCTTTGACGTGAAGCGATCGAATCAAGCAAACCGGGTGGAACCCATGGCAGGAACCGACCGCGAGAAGGCCCTCGACGCCGCGCTCGCACAGATTGAACGGCAGTTCGGCAAGGGCGCGGTCATGCGCATGGGTGACCGGACCAACGAGCCCATCGAGGTCATCCCGACCGGGTCGACCGCGCTCGACGTGGCCCTTGGCGTCGGAGGCATCCCGCGTGGCCGTGTCGTGGAGGTCTACGGCCCCGAGTCCTCGGGCAAGACGACCCTGACCCTGCACGCCGTGGCGAACGCGCAGAAGGCGGGCGGCCAGGTCGCGTTCGTGGACGCCGAGCACGCCCTCGACCCCGAGTACGCGAAGAAGCTCGGGGTCGACATCGACAACCTGATCCTGTCCCAGCCGGACAACGGCGAGCAGGCTCTGGAGATCGTGGACATGCTGGTCCGCTCCGGCGCCCTCGACCTCATCGTCATCGACTCCGTCGCCGCGCTCGTTCCCCGCGCGGAGATCGAGGGCGAGATGGGCGACAGCCACGTCGGCCTCCAGGCCCGCCTGATGAGCCAGGCCCTGCGAAAGATCACCAGCGCGCTGAACCAGTCCAAGACCACCGCGATCTTCATCAACCAGCTCCGCGAGAAGATCGGCGTGATGTTCGGCTCCCCGGAGACCACGACCGGTGGCCGTGCGCTGAAGTTCTACGCCTCGGTGCGGCTCGACATCCGGCGCATCGAGACGCTGAAGGACGGCACGGACGCGGTCGGCAACCGCACCCGCGTCAAGGTCGTCAAGAACAAGGTCGCGCCGCCCTTCAAGCAGGCCGAGTTCGACATTCTCTACGGCCATGGCATCAGCCGCGAGGGCGGCCTGATCGACATGGGCGTGGAGAACGGCTTCGTCCGCAAGGCCGGCGCCTGGTACACGTACGAGGGCGACCAGCTCGGCCAGGGCAAGGAGAACGCGCGCAACTTCCTGAAGGACAACCCCGACCTGGCCAACGAGATCGAGAAGAAGATCAAGGAGAAGCTGGGCGTCGGCGTGCGTCCCGAGGAGCCGGCCGCCGAGCCGGCTGCGGAGACCTCCGACGCCACGGCCGGCGCCGTACCGGCGGTGCCCGCTCCCACGACCGCCAAGGCCGCCAAGTCCAAGGCCGCGGCAGCCAAGAGCTGACCCGTGACACGACGAACCGACTGGGCCGAGTACACGGGCGGCCCCACCGGGACGGGCGACGACGACGCGTACGGGGCGGCTGCGGCCCCGTACGAGACGGCCCCGTACGGGACGGATCCCTACGGGACGGACTCGTCCGGCATGGGTTTCCGCGACGGCGACGAGGCGCGCCGAGGTGACGGCGAGGCGCGCCGCCGAGGGGGACGGGGCCGTGGAGCGGGGGGCCCGCGCGGGCGCCGTCGGCGCGAGCGGACGGAGCCGTCCGCCGAGGACGGAGGTGCCACTTCCTCGTCGAGGGCCGAGAAGGGGGAGCCTCCGCGGGACCCGGTCGAGCAGGCACGGGCGATCTGCCTGCGTCTGCTCACCGGGACCCCGCGCACCCGCAGACAGCTGGCCGACGCCCTGCGCAAGCGGGAGATCCCCGACGAGGCCGCCGAGGAGGTGCTGTCCAGGTTCGAGGAGGTCGGCCTGATCAACGACAGCGCCTTCGCCGAGGCCTGGGTGGACTCCCGGCACCACGGCCGCGGGCTGGCGAAGCGCGCCCTCGCCAGAGAGCTGCGGACCAAGGGCGTCGACGCCACGCTCATCGACGCGGCGGTGTCCCGACTGGACTCCGAGCAGGAGGAGGAGACCGCACGCGATCTGGTCGCCCGGAAGCTGCGCGCCACCCGGGGCCTCGACCGCGACAAGAGGCTGCGCCGCCTCGCGGGCATGCTGGCCCGCAAGGGCTATCCCGAGGGCATGGCCCTGCGGGTGGTCCGCCAGGCGCTGGAGGAAGAGGGCGAGGAGACGGAGTACCTCGGCGACGAGGGCTTCTGAACCCACGTCCGACCCGGCACGATCCGGAGCCGCGCCCATATGACTGAGGGACGGCGCCCCGACCGGCGCACAGGCGCGACACCGCGCCCTCCCGGGCAGGCGGAGACCGCGCGGGATCACCTTGCCTCCGGAAGGACGAACGCCCTCCGTACTCGGCGTTACCGCCTGCGCCGCCACTTCACCGCACGCCGCGACCGCGTGCGTACGCCGCCCGCGGGGATGTCGGCGCGATCGACCGCCGACCAGTTCAGGACCGTGACGGTCAACGGCCCCGATGAGGCCTCGCCGCACTGAAGGACGGATGCTTCTCCGCGACGGTGTCCGACTCGGCCGGAAACACCGGCGGACTGGCCGTCCGCTACACATCGCCCCGCCGCTCCGGCGGAAAGGCGCAGGAGATCGACCACACGCCGATCCGCCTGCCACCAAAGGCAACGCGGACACGGCACCGCCGTACTGCCCCTGTGCTGCCCCGCCGACTACCGGGCCCGGCCGGCCACCGGCAGACCCGCCGCCCGCCAGGCCTGGAAGCCACCGATCAGATCGGTGGCCCGGCGCAGCCCCAGACGGTGCAGGGACTCCGCCGCCAGGCTGGAGGCGTAGCCCTCGTCGCACACCACCACGACCCGGACGTCATGGCCCGTGGCCTCGGGGAGACGGTGGCTGCCCTGCGGATCCAGGCGCCATTCCAACTCGTTGCGCTCGACGACCAGGGCGCCGGGGATCACGCCGTCCCGCTCACGCAGGGCGGCGTACCGGATGTCGACCAGCAGCGCCGTGCCGGCCTCGGCAGCGTCGTACGCCTCGTCCGGCGCGACCCGCCGGTATCCGCCCCGTACCCGTTCCAGCAGGGCGTCGATTCCGGTCGGTTCGCTCACTGCCAGTCCCGCGGGCGCTCGACCTGCTCCAGGCACGAGGTCTGTCCGCTGCGGCTGTAGCGGCGGATCTGCGGCAGCGGCGGGTAGTAGGCGTGCACGGACACGGCGTGGTGGTCGGGCGACTCGTTGAGGACCTCATGCACGTGGTGCCGGCCGAAGGCGCGTCCCTTTCCGGCGGTGAGCCGGTGTTCCCGGTCCACGCCGTCGCTGAGTTCCAGGGTCTTCCAGCCGTCGGTGGGCAGACGGGCGGCGAGCGCGTTCTCCTTGAGTTCGCCCGCGGCGGTCACGAAGGCGCCCACGGAGCCGGCGTGGTCGTGCCAGCCGGTACCCGTGCCGGGCGGCCAGCCGATCAGCCAGGCCTCGCTGCCGCCCGGTCCGGCCAGGCGCACCCAGGTGCGGCCCTCGGGGTCGAGCGGCAGGGAGGCGATCAGTTCGGCGTCGGCCGACGCACGCCGTACGAAGTCGAGGAGTTCGGCCTGCGTCGGAGCGGCCGGGGAAACAGGAGCGGGGGAAAGGGAGGGAAAGGACACCGGTACCGTCCTGGTGGGTTTCGCGGAAGCGCGCGGAGCACGTCGAGAACGGCGCGCGGGGGGAGGCGAATTCAGCAGGACGGACGACACACGCAGCCCGCATAGCGGACGAGGTCCATATGGGCCCTCCGCCACAGGCGCACACAGGTGTCGGTCATGGTCCGGAGCAGACCACGAGGGTGCGGGCCGGTCAACTCGGCGTCACCTTGCGGACGGTGAGCACCGACGTGAGCCGCCGGCGGCCCGGAGCCACGGGCGGCCGTGCGGTCGCGGAGCCCCGCTCAACGGGATCCGGCTGTCGCTCCCGCCTCCTGCTCGGCCTTCTTCGCCGCAGCCGCAGCCGCAGCCGCAGCCGCCCCGCCCAGCACCGCATCGGCGGCCGCGTACAGGTCGGCCGGGCGGACCCCGTTCAGCGCCGTGACCAGGTGGCCGTCGGGCCGCACGAGCAGAACCGTGTGCGCCGCGGCGCCCGGATAGCTCTCGGCGACCAGCAGCTCGGCGTGGTGGGGCAGCGCCGTCACCGCCGCCGCCAGCCGGGGCATGATCCCGGCCGTGACCCAGTGCTTGCGGTCCCACACCCCCGTACCGGGCGCGATCAGCACCACCAGCAGCGCCCCGCGCCCGAGCCGGTCGCGCAGCCGCACGAAGGTGCCGTCCTCCGCCGTGACCCGCACGTCGGTGACGGGTGACCCGGGCGGTGTGGCGACGGGCACTTCACCGGCGAGGTTCTCGGGCGCGAGGGGGGAGCCGGCGTACGTCCCCGGCGCGCCCAGGGTCCCGCGCCCCAGGTGGCCGTCCGCCAGCAGCGCGTCGCTGCCCCGGGCCGCGCCGGGGACGTAGGAACGCAGCCCGCCGCCACCGCGCAGCAACGGGAGCAGCTGGTCGGCGGCGCGCAACCGTGCGGCGATCGCCGTCCGCCGCTCCTCCTGGTAGCTGTCGAGCAACGCCTCCCGGGGCCCGTGGTGCCAGGCCAGGGCCAGTTTCCAGGCGAGGTTGTCGGCGTCGAGCAGTCCCTCTTCCAGTCCCTGGGTGCCCAGCGCACCCAGCAGGTGCGCGGCGTCCCCGGCGAGGAGCACGCGTCCCACCCGCCAGCGGCGGGCGAGGCGGTGGTGGACCGTGTGGACGCCGGTGTCGAGCAGTTCGTACGTCGGGGTCGCGCCGCCGGCCCACCCGGTGAGGGTCTCGCGGACCCGGTTCACCAGCAGTTCGGGCGTGACCAGGTCCTTGCCGGGCGGCAGCAGCCAGTCCAGTCGCCACACGCCGTCCGGCAGCGGGCGGCCGACGATCTCGCCGCCCGACGGCCCGGTCGTCCGCCACGGCGGCATCCGGTGGAGCAACGCCGCCTCCTCCCAGGGGAGTTCGGTGCGCAGCGTGGCGACGGCGTATCGTTCCACCGCCGTACGGCCGGGGAAGCGGATGTCCTGGAGCTTGCGGACCGTGGAGCGGGGGCCGTCGCAGCCGACCAGGTAACTGCCGCGCCACCAGGTGCCGGCGGGGCCGCGGGTGTGAGCCGTGACGCCCGACCTCTCCTGCTCGATGCCGTCCAGACGGCTGTCCACCGCCACCTTGACGAGCCGCTCACCGGCGAGGGCACCGCGCAGGGCACCGGTCAGCTCGTGCTGGGCGAGGTGCAGGGGCGCCGGGTCGGCCTCGCCGAATTCGACCTCGCGCATCACCTGCCTGCGCCGCATCGACCGCCATCCGGCCCAACGCGTACCCAGCTCGGCGAGCGGTGCGCCGGTCAGCCGATCAAGAAGCGCTACGGCGTTCTCGCGCAGAACGACGGTGCGCGCGGGACGCGGTTCGTCCTTGCCCGGCCCCTCGTCGAGGACGACGCAGGGCACCTCCTGCCGTGCCAGCGCCAGGGCGAGCGTGAGCCCGACGGGCCCCGCTCCGGCGATGATCACCGGGTCCACGGTGCGGCGCCCCCTGCCCGTGGCGGTGTCCCGGGGGACGCAGGTGAACAGGACGTTTGAGCAGGGTGCACGGTCACAGAACGTATGCAACCTATTGCCGCTGCTTGCGTCAAGCGACGGAGGCCGTGGCGATCATGTCACGGCCTCCGTTGATGGTCATACGAGGTGACCGAGTGTCAGGCGTTACCGCCACCGGCGCCGGTGGCCGCCGTTCCGGCCATGTTGGCGTCGTCCGCGTCGAGCACCGTACCGGTCGACTTCTTGGCGCGCCGCAGCCGGCGTTCCAGCCAGCCGGCGAAGCTCGTCAGGCTGAAGTTGAGCGCGATGAAGATGACGGCCACCACCGTGAAGCTGGCGATGGTGTTGGCACCGTAGTACGCGCTCATCGTGTTGGCGGAGGCGAGCAGCTCCGGGAAGGTGAGGACCGCTCCGCCGAGGGCGGTGTCCTTCACGATGACCACGAGCTGGCTGACGATCGCCGGCAGCATCGTGGTGACCGCCTGCGGCAGCAGGATCAGCCGCATGACCTGGCCCTTGCGCAGCCCGACCGCCATCGCGCCCTCGGCCTGGCCCCTGGGCAGCGCCAGGATGCCGGCCCGGACGATCTCCGCGAGGACAGAGGCGTTGTACAGGACCAGGCCGGTGACAACCGCGTACAGCGGCCGGTCGTCCGAGCTGACGTCGGTGTACTGGGAGAAGAGGGCGAGACCGAAGATCATCAGGACCAGCACGGGGATGGACCGGAAGAACTCGACCACGATCGCGGCCGGGACCCGGACCCAGGTGTGGTCCGACAGCCGGGCGATCCCGAGCGCGGCGCCGAGCGGCAGCGCGATGACCACCGCGAGGACAGCGGCCTTCAGGGTGTTCTGCAGGCCCGGCCAGATGTACGTCGACCAGGGCTCGCTGCTGGTGAAGAACATCTCCCACTTGAGCCACTCGAGCTGGCCCTTGTCGGAGAGTGTGCTGACGACCCACCACAGCAGAGCCGCGAGGGCGACGAAGAAGACGATGGTGAACAGGACGTTGCGCCGTTTGGCTCGGGGGCCCTGGGCGTCGTAGAGAAGGGAACTCATCGCTTCACCGCCACCTTCTTGCCCACCCAGCCGAGGAACAGCCCCGTCGGCAAGGTGAGCACCACGAACACGAGAGCGATGATCGCGGAGATCAGCAGGAGCTGGGCCTCGTTCTCGATCATCTCCTTCATCAGCAGTGCCGTCTCGGTGACACCGATGGCGGCCGCCACCGTGGTGTTCTTGATGAGTGCGATGAGCACGTTCGCGAGGGGCACCACCGAGGAACGGAACGCCTGGGGCAGCACCACGTGTCGCAGCACCTGGCCGAAACTGAGGCCGATGGCCCTGGCCGCCTCCGCCTGACCGACCGGGACGGTGTTGATGCCGGACCGCAGCGCTTCGCACACGAAGGCCGAGGTGTAGAGGATCAGGGCGAGGACGGCGAGCCGGAAGTTGATCGTCTCGAAGTCGCCTTCGGCGCCGAGCGTGATCCGCAGGGTCTGGAACAGACCCAGCGACGCGAACAGGATGATCACGGTCAGCGGGATGTTCCGCACGATGTTCACGTACGCGGTTCCGAAACCGCGCATCAACGGCACCGGGCCGACCCGCATGGCGGCCAGTATGGTGCCCCAGATCAGGGAGCCGACGGCCGAGAGCACAGCGAGCTGCACTGTCGTCCAGAAGGCTCCCAGCAGGTCGTACTTGTCAAGAAAGTCGAACACGATCTCCCGCGCTTCCGCGTGTAGGAACGCCCGCCCCGGTGCGCCGCCCCTGCCGGACGGCGGCGCACCCTGTCAGGCCCGGCCTCAGCTCTTGACGTCGCCGATCTTCGGCGCCGGCTCGTTCTTGTACTCGGCCGGGCCGAAGTTGTCCTTCACGGCCTTGTCCCAGGCGCCGTCGGCGACCATGGCCTCGAGCGCGTCGTTGATCTTGGCCTTGAGGTCGCTGCCCTTCTTGACCCCGATGCCGTAGTTCTCGTTGGTCATCTTGAAGCCGCCGAGCTTGAACTTGCCCTTGAACTGCGACTGGGAGGCGTAACCGGCGAGGATCGAGTCGTCCGTGGTCAGCGCGTCGATGGCGCCGTTCTGCAGACCGGTGAGGCAGGCCGAGTACGTCGGGTAGTTCTGGAGCTGGGCCTTGGGGGCCAGCTTCTTCTTGACGTTCTGGGCCGAGGTCGAACCCGTGACCGAGCAGAGCTTCGCGTCGTTCAGGTCGTCCGGCGACTTGATCTTGTCGTCGTCGGAGCGCAGCAGCACGTCCTGGTGGGCGAGCAGGTAGGGGCCGGCGAAGTCGACCTTCTCCGAGCGCTCGGGGGTGATCGAGTATGTGGCGGCGATGAAGTCGACGTCACCGCGCTGCAGCATGGTCTCGCGGTCGGCGCTCTTCGACTCCTTCCACTCGATCTGGTCCTCGGTGTAGCCGAGCTTCTTGGCGACGTACGTGGCGACGTCCACGTCGAAGCCCTCGTAGCCGTCCGGGGTCTTCTGGCCGAGGCCGGGCTGGTCGAACTTGATGCCGACGGTGACCTTCTTGTCGTCACCGGAGGAGCCGCCGTCCTTGTCGTCGCCGCCGCACGCGGTGGCGGCCAGGGCGAGGGCGAGCACGGTGGCCGAGGCGGCGGAAACCTTGCGAAGCTTCATGGTGGACATCCTTTGGCTGTGATCGGACGATCAGATGCGGGAGACGGGCGGGCCGGGGCGCCGACGCGGGACGTCGGAGGAGCTCCGGCGGAGTCTCAGTGGTGCAGGATCTTCGACAGGAAGTCCTTGGCGCGGTCACTGCGCGGATTGCTGAAGAACTGGTCCGGCGTGGCCTCTTCGACGATGCGGCCGTCCGCCATGAACACCACGCGGTTGGCCGCCGACCGGGCGAAGCCCATCTCGTGCGTGACGACGACCATGGTCATGCCCTCGCGGGCGAGCTGCTTCATGACCTCCAGCACCTCGTTGATCATCTCGGGGTCGAGCGCCGACGTCGGCTCGTCGAAGAGCATGACCTTCGGGTCCATGGCCAGCGCCCGCGCGATGGCGACGCGCTGCTGCTGACCACCGGAGAGCTGTGCGGGGTACTTGTCCGCCTGGGCGCTCACGCCGACGCGGTCGAGCAGGGCGCGGGCCTTCTCCTCGGCCTTCCTGGCGTCGGCCTTGCGGACCTTCACCTGGCCCAGGGTCACGTTCTCGAGCACCGTCTTGTGCGCGAAGAGGTTGAAGGACTGGAAGACCATGCCGACGTCGGCCCGCAGCTTGGCCAGTTCCCTGCCCTCGGCGGGGAGCGGCCTGCCGTCGATCGTGATGGAGCCGTCGTCGATGGTCTCCAGGCGGTTGATGGTGCGGCACAGGGTGGACTTGCCGGACCCGGAGGGTCCGATGACCACGACGACCTCGCCGCGGGTGATCGTCAGGTCGATGTCCTGGAGCACGTGCAACGCGCCGAAGTGCTTGTTGACACTCTTCAGGACGACCAGTTCGCCGGTCGCAGCCTTGTCTTCCTTGGCCACCGATACTTCGGTCATCGCTCTCGGGCTCCGTCCTCCTGGGTTTCGGAGGACAGTAGTGACCCTTGACGACGTGCGTCTCTACATCTGAGGGGAATCTGAGCATCACGATCCGATAGCAATCGGACACGAGTCGTAGCACTGGTGAGCAGGGCGCATATCGGCCGGATAACTTCGAGCGGCCGCGACCGGAAGCCTCTTGACGCCGTCCCCCTCCATCGGCGTCACTGCACAGGACGCACGCGCGCGTGCCCGACTTTCCACCCGTACCGACTTCTACCCGTCCCGAGCGTACGGCCGATGAACCGAAGGGAGCCCGGATGAGACTGCTGCTCGTCGAGGACGACAACCACGTGGCCGCCGCCCTGTCCGCGATCCTGGCACGGCACGGCTTCGACGTCACCCACGCGCGCAGCGGCGAGGAGGCGCTCCAGGCGCTCGTCCCCGAGGTCGACGGCTTCGGCGTCGTCCTGCTCGACCTGGGCCTGCCCGACCAGGACGGCTACGAGGTCTGCGGCAAGATCCGCAAGCGCACCGGCACCCCGGTCATCATGGTCACCGCGCGCTCCGACGTCCGCTCCCGCATCCACGGCCTGAACCTCGGCGCCGACGACTACGTGGTCAAGCCGTACGACACCGGGGAACTGCTCGCCCGGATCCACGCCGTCAGCCGGCGCACGGCGCACGAGGACGCCACCGGGAGCACCGAGACCGTGGTGCGCCTCGGCGCGGTGCGCATCGAGCTGCCGACACGCCAGGTGAGCGTGGACGGTTCGGTCGTCCAGCTGACACGCAAGGAGTTCGATCTGCTCGCCCTGCTCGCCCAGCGCCCCGGCGTGGTCTTCCGCCGCGAGCAGATCATCAGCGAGGTCTGGCGGACCAGCTGGGAGGGGACCGGGCGCACCCTGGAGGTGCACGTCGCCTCCCTGCGCTCCAAGCTGCACATGCCCGCGCTGATCGAGACCGTCCGCGGCGTCGGCTACCGCCTCGTCGCGCCCACCGCCTAGCGGGGCCGGGTGAGCACACGCCTGCTCCCGCTGCTCATCGTCCTGATGGCGGCCGTACTCCTCGCGCTCGGCGTGCCCCTCGGCATCAGCGTCGCCCGGGCGGAACAGCAGAAGGTCGTCATCGACCGCATAGACGACACGGCGCGCTTCGCCGCGCTCGCCCAGTTCGTCACCGAGGACGTGCCGGGCGGCTCACGGCAGACGGACACGGACGAGCGCCTGAAGACGCTGCAGACCGAGCTGACCAGCTACTACGAGGTCTACGGCATCAAGGCGGGCGTCTTCTACCGCAATCACATCCCGATGGCCAACGCGCCGACCACCTGGTTCCTGCCGCAGACCGGCGAGGTCCGCGACTCCTTCGACGAGGCGCTGCTCAGCCGCCGCAGCCACGACCCGCGGCAGGTGTGGCCCTGGCAGGACGGCCGCCTCGTGGTGGCCTCGCCGGTCATCCGGGACGGTGACGTGGTCGCGGTCGTGGTCACGGAGTCGCCCACCGATTCGATGAGATCGAACACCGTGCGCGGCTGGCTGCTCATCGGCGCCGGGGAGTTCGCCGCCATGCTGCTCGCCGTCGGTGCCGCGCTGCGGCTGACCGGCTGGGTGCTCAAGCCGGTGCGGGTGCTCGACGCGACCACCCACGACATCGCCACCGGGCGGCTCAAGTCCCGGGTCGCGCCGTCCGGCGGGCCGCCGGAGCTCAGACGCCTGGCCCGGTCGTTCAACGAGATGGCGGACCACGTGGAGGACGTGCTGGAGCAGCAGCGGGCCTTCGTCGCCGACGCCTCGCACCAGCTGCGCAACCCGCTCGCCGCGCTTCTGCTGCGCATCGAGCTGCTCGCCCTGGAGCTGCCCGAGGGCAACGAGGAGATCGCCTCCGTCCAGACCGAGGGAAAACGCCTGGCCCGGGTCCTGGACGACCTGCTCGACCTGGCTCTGGCCGAACACAGCCAGGCCGACCTGGAGGTCACCGACATCGGCGCGCTGACCGCCGAGCGGGTGGCGGCCTGGTCTCCGACGGCCGACGCCAAGGGCGTACGCCTGCTGGGGGAGTGCCCGCCGACCACGGGCTGGGCCGACCCGGTGGCCCTGTCGAGCGCCCTGGACGCGGTCATCGACAACGCGGTGAAGTTCACGCCGCGCGGCGAGACGGTCCGCGTCGAGGTCGCCTCCACCGGAAACGTCACCACCGTCGTCGTCACGGACAACGGTCCAGGGCTGACCGACGGGGAACTCGCACGCGTGGGCGACCGTTTCTGGCGCAGCGGCCGGCACCAGAACATCAAGGGCTCCGGCCTGGGCCTGTCCATCTGCCGGGCGCTGCTCGCGGCGGGCGACGGCTCGATCTCCTTCGGCCGTCACGAGCCGCACGGGCTGGAGGTGACGGTCACGGTGCCCAGGACCGCCCCGGCGCGCAAGGAGCCGGAGCGGTCCTACGGCTTGACCGACCGGTAGTAGCGCCGGGCGCCCTCGTGCAGCTCCAACGGGTCGGTGTAGATCGCGGTGCGCAGATCGACCAGCTGTGCGGAGTGCACGTGCGCGCCGATGCCGTCGCGGCTGTCGAGCACGGTCCGGGTCAGCCACTCGGTGAGCCGCGGATCGACGTCCGCGCGGGTCACCAGCAGGTTGGACACCGCCATGGTGGGCACCACCGCGCCGTTCTGGACCGTGGGGTAGGCCGACTCCGGCATGTTGGTGGTGCGGTAGTAGCGGGTCGCGCCGCCGGACTCGTGCAGCTTGGTGACGAGGTCGTCGCCGATCGGCACGAACCGGAAGGCGGAGCTCTCCGCGATCTGCTTGAGGCCGTCCGTGGGCACCCCGCCCGACCAGAAGAACGCGTCGAGTTCGTCGCCCAGCCGCCCGGGACCGGTGTCGATCCCGTCGGCCCGGGGGGTGATGTCCGTCTCCGGGTCGATGCCCACGGCCCTCAGCAGCCGGGTGGCGATCAGCCGGACACCCGAGTTGGGCAGCCCTATGGCCACCCGCTTGCCCCGCAGGTCGGCGACCGACTGGATGTCCGAGTCGCTGGGCACGACGAGCTGCACGTAGTCGTCGTAGAGGCGGGTGACTCCGCGCAGCCCCTCGGCCCCCGGGCTGCCCGCCAGCTTGTACGTCTCGACCGCGTCGGCCGCGGCGATCGTGAAGTCGGCCTTGCCGGACGCCACCCGCTCGACGTTCTCCTGCGAGCCCGCGCTGGTCATCAGCCGCACGTTCAGCCCCGGCATGTCCTTGCGCAGCTCGGTGCGCAGCAGCTCGCCGTACTTCTGGTAGACCCCCGCACGGGTGCCCGTGCTGAACGTGACGGTCCCGCTCGGCGGCTTCTCGCCCAGCGGCAGCAGCCACCACAGCAGCAGCCCGAGCGCGACGGCGGCGGCGACCGAGCCCTGGACGGCCCGGCGCCCGCCGATACGGGAGAGCAGCGTGGACATGTGGCCGATCCTGCCAGCCCGCACCCGCACTGACCAGGGCCGGGCTCACACGACGACGCACGGCGCGAAGGCGTGGACGTGAGTGGGCCGACCCGGCCCGAGCGCGGTCCCGCTGTCAGTGGCGCTCGCCGGAGTCGTCGGCATGAGCCACACCTCGCCCGCCCGGAGCGGGACGCCGCCCGCCCGGGGCAGCACCTCGCCCGCCGACCTGGCCCGAGCCTTCCACCCCGGGCTGGACGCCCGCGGCACTCCCGCCGAGTTCGCGCCGCCCCGGCTTGCGGACAGCGGCCGGATGCTCGCCGCTGATGCCGCTGATGCCGCTGATGCCGCTGATGCCGCTGACGCCGCTGACGCCGCCGACGCCGCCGACGCCGCCGAGGTGGCGGTGGTGGCGGGCCCGTTCGACGGGCTCGCGCACGCACTGGCCGACGTGGACTACGTCACGTACGGCACGGGCCCCGTGCACGGCATCGGCCCGGACGCGGTGATCGCCGAGGGCGACCGCTCCCACACGACCGAGCTGAGGCCCCCACGGCCGCGTCAGCCGCGGCGCCGGCGGCAAGGTCCTCGAGGGCGACCACCACGAGGCACCGGACGTGTACGGCGTACTGCGCCGGC
The DNA here is from genome assembly GCF_043200575.1 of Streptomyces sp. NPDC048392. Taxonomy (NCBI): domain Bacteria; kingdom Bacillati; phylum Actinomycetota; class Actinomycetes; order Kitasatosporales; family Streptomycetaceae; genus Streptomyces; species Streptomyces sp. NPDC048392. Next base: position 132,870 of record NZ_JBICYB010000017.1, on the reverse strand, counting down.
CGGGGTGGACGCCGGAGGCCCGCGAGGTGCCGGACGTGCCGGGGGCCCGCGCGAGGTGCCGGACGTGCCGGGGGCCCGCGCGAGGTGCCGGACGTGCCGGAGGCCCGCGCGAGGTGCCGGACGTGTCGGAGGCGCCGGGCACCTGACCCGTCGTACGACGACCCCGGCACCCGCGCACCGGGGTCGTGCCGGCCGCCGGTAGCACCTTTCCGGCCCGCGAGGGTCAGTCGCCCACCGACGCCTCCGCCCCTCTCGTCGTCCGGAGCGCCTCCTCCGGGGGCCCGCCGGGGCGGTCGGGGTTGCCGCGGCGCCGGAGAAGGCGCATTGCCAGCGGCTCGGTGAAGCGGGCGGTGAGGGGGCCGAGGACGACCAGGATGAGGACGTACGCCGTGGCCAGCGGGCCGAGGGACGGCTCGATGCCGGCCGAGACCGCGAGGCCCGCGATGACGATCGAGAACTCGCCGCGTGCCACCAGCGCGCCCCCCGCCCGCCAGCGGCCCTTGACGGAGATCCCGGCCCGCCGCGCCGCCCAGTACCCGGTGGCGATCTTCGTCACGGCGGTCAGCAGGGCCAGTGCAAGAGCGGGCAGCAGGACCGGCGGAATGCTGGCCGGATCCGTGTGCAGTCCGAAGAAGACGAAGAAGACCGCCGCGAACAGGTCGCGCAGCGGGCTCAGCAGCGTGTGCGCGCCCTCCGCGACCTCCCCGGACAACGCGATGCCCACCAGGAAGGCGCCCACCGCGGCCGACACCTGGAGCTGCTGCGCGACACCCGCGACCAGGATCGTCAGGCCCAGCACCACGAGCAGCAGCTTCTCCGGATCGTCGCTGGAGACGAACCGCGAGATGACCCGGCCGTAGCGCAACGCGACGAACAGCACCAGGCCCGCCGCGGCCAGCGCGACCGCCAGCGTGATGCTCCCCGTCAGCAGGCCGGCGCCGGCGACCAGAGCCGTGACGATCGGCAGGTACACCGCCATCGCCAGGTCCTCCAGGACCAGCACGCTCAGGATCACCGGTGTCTCGCGATTGCCGACCCGGCCCAGATCGCCGAGCACCTTGGCGATGACACCGGACGACGAGATCCACGTCACGCCGGCGAGGACCACGGCGGCCACCGGACCCCAGCCCATCAGCAGCGCGGCCACCGCGCCCGGCACGGCGTTGAGCGCGCAGTCGACGAGACCGGCCGGGTAGTGGGACTTGAGGTTGGTGACCAGGTCGCTGGCCGTGTACTCCAGACCCAGCATGAGCAGCAGGAGGATGACACCGATCTCGGCGCCGATCGCGACGAACTCCTCGCTCGCGCCGAGCGGGAGCAGTCCGCCCTCGCCGAAGGCCAGACCGGCCAGCAGGTACAGCGGGATGGGGGACAGCCGGTACCGTCCGGCGAACCGCCCGAGCAGCCCGAGCCCCAGGATGATGGAACCGAACTCGATCAGCAGAACCGCGGAGTGCACCGGCTCACTCCTGCCCGAGTATCGCCGCGGCGGCGTCGACGCCCTCACGGGTGCCGATGACGATCAAGGTGTCACCACCCACGAGCCGGAAGTCCGGCGCCGGCGACGGAATCGCCTCGGCACGCCGCAGCACGGCCACGATCGAGGCGCCGGTGTCGGTCCGCAGCCGGGTGTCGCCCAGCAGCCGCCCGTTCCAGCGGGAGGCGGCGGCGACCTCCACCCGCTCGGCGACCAGCCCGAGATCGGTGGTGTAGAGCAGGCTCGCGCTGTGGTGGGAAGGCTTCAGCGCGTCGATCAGCGCGCCCGCCTCGGGGCCGGTCAGCCGCAGCGAGTGGGCACAGGAGTCGGGGTCGTCGGACCGGTACACGTTCACCGTGCGGGCGCCGTCGCGGTGTGCCACCACCGACAGGTGGCGGTGTTCGCGGCTCACCAGGTCGTACTGGACCCCGATACCCGGGAGCGGCGTCGCCCTCAGGCGTGGAGCTGACACGAGCTCTCCCCTCATTCGTCCTGCGTCTCTCGCCACGCTTCCCGCACGTCAGTGACGTGCTCGCGGCCTCCCCATGCTGCCATCCGCACGTACGGTGGCGATATGGGTGTCGTGACGGACACACGCGGCCGGCGGCGGGCGGCGAAGCCGGCCGCGGGGTCGAGCGCGCGGGCCGGAAGGAGCGGAACGGGCAACGTGTCGCTGTTCTGGCGGATCTTCTCGCTCAACGCCGCCGGTCTGGTCGTCGCCACCGCACTGCTGCTGGGACCGGTCACCGTGTCGTCGACGCCCGTCCTGGCCGGGGAGGCGCTGGTTCCGCTCGCCGGTACAGGGCGCCCCGAGCCCATGGTCCGACGGTGCGTGTGCCGCCGGGCCCCGATGCGTGCGGCACCGCCCGAGTGGCCGGATGGCGGGCGCGGCGGCCGGGCCGCCCGCGCGCCGAGGCCGCACCGCCCGCACTGCCCGCACTGCCCGCACCGCCGGTAGCCGGGCGGTCCGGGCGCCGCGGGGAAGGCGACCGGAGCGGGCCGAGCGGGCCGAGCGGGCAGCCGGGCGGCGAGAACAGCGGGGCAGGGCGGCCAGGGGAGCGCAGCCACGGGTCCCGGGCGCGCAGCACCCGCGTAGGGCCCCGGGACAGGGCGCAGGACACTTGTCGCCTGCGGGGGAGCGTTCCCGTACACGACGTTGAGCCTGACGGCGCACCGTCAATGTGCGGGCGGCGTTCGCAGCGATCGTGACCGCCTACCCTTGTTGCCATGAGCAGCATCGACCGGAGCCAGTCAGCGGGCGGCACGCGCACCTATGAAGTACGCACCTACGGGTGCCAGATGAACGTCCACGACTCCGAGCGATTGTCCGGCCTGCTGGAGGACGCGGGTTACGTCCGCGCTCCCGAGGGTGCCGACGACGACGCGGACGTCGTCGTCCTCAACACCTGCGCCGTACGGGAGAACGCCGACAACAAGCTGTACGGCAACCTCGGCCACCTCGCCCCGAAGAAGGCGAGCCGGCCCGGGATGCAGATCGCCGTCGGCGGCTGCCTGGCGCAGAAGGACCGCGACACCATCGTCAAGCGGGCACCCTGGGTGGACGTCGTCTTCGGCACGCACAACATCGGCAAGCTCCCGGTGCTGCTGGAGCGCGCCCGCGTGCAGGAGGAGGCGCAGGTCGAGATCGCCGAGTCCCTGGAGGCGTTCCCGTCCACGCTGCCGACCCGGCGCGAGAGCGCGTACGCGGCCTGGGTCTCCATCTCCGTCGGCTGCAACAACACGTGCACCTTCTGCATCGTCCCCGCGCTGCGCGGCAAGGAGAAGGACCGCCGCCCCGGCGACATCCTCGCCGAGGTCGAGGCCCTGGTCGCCGAGGGCGTCAGTGAGATCACCCTCCTCGGCCAGAACGTCAACGCGTACGGCTCCGACATCGGCGACCGCGAGGCGTTCAGCAAGCTGCTGCGTGCATGCGGGAGCATCGAGGGTCTGGAGCGCGTCCGTTTCACCTCCCCCCACCCGCGCGACTTCACCGACGACGTCATCGCCGCCATGGCCGAGACGCCGAACGCCATGCCGCAGCTGCACATGCCGCTTCAGTCCGGCTCCGACCCGGTGCTCAAGGCGATGCGGCGTTCGTACCGCCAGGAGCGCTACCTCGGGATCATCGAGAAGGTGCGGGCCGCCATCCCGCACGCGGCGATCACCACCGACATCATCGTGGGCTTCCCCGGCGAGACCGAGGAGGACTTCGAGCAGACCCTGCACGTGGTCCGCGAGGCCCGGTTCGCCCAGGCCTTCACCTTCCAGTACTCCAAGCGGCCCGGCACCCCGGCCGCCGAGATGGAGGACCAGATCCCCAAGGCGGTCGTCCAGGAGCGCTACGAGCGGCTCGTCGCCCTCCAGGAGGAGATCTCCTGGGAGGAGAACAAGAAGCAGGTCGGCCGCACCCTGGAGCTGATGGTCGCCGAGGGCGAGGGCCGCAAGGACGGCGCCACCCACCGCCTCTCCGGCCGTGCCCCCGACAACCGCCTCGTGCACTTCACCAAGCCCGACGAGGAGGTCCGCCCCGGCGACGTGGTGACGGTCGGGATCACCTATGCCGCGCCGCACCACCTCCTCGCCGAGGGCGATGTGCTCGGAGTGCGCCGCACGCGCGCGGGCGACGCCTGGGAGAAGCGCAACACGGCCGAGCAGGCCAAGCCGGCGGGCGTGCTGCTGGGGCTGCCGAAGATCGGCGTTCCCGAGCCCCGGCCGGCCGTGGCGAGCGGCTGCGGCTGCGACTGACCCCGAAGGTGCCGCCGCGGGCGGTGGTGCGGGGCTACGCTGCCGATCATGCTTGTCGCCGCCGCCGTCTGCCCCTGCCCGCCGCTCCTCGTGCCGGAGGTCGCCGCGGGAGCCGCGCCCGAGCTCGACGCGGCGCGCACCGCGTGCGCGGACGCGCTGGGTGTGCTCGCCGCGTCCCGGCCCGACCGGCTGGTGGTCGTCGGACCCGCGGACTCCGCCGGTCCCGAGGCGTACGCCCAGGGTGCGCGGGGCTCCTTTCGCGGCTTCGGCGTCGACCTGGACGTGCGCCTGGGCGACGACAGCGGCGCGGCGGGCGGAGCCGGTCTGCCGTACGGGCTCGCCGTGGGCGCCTGGCTGCTCGACCGGACCGGGTGGGCCGATGCTCCCGTCGACGGCGTCGGTGTGGGCGAGGCGCTGCCCGCGGAGAGCTGTGCCGCCGTCGGCCGGGGCATCGCCGCGCGGGCCGGGCGGACGGCGCTGCTGGTGCTGGGCGACGCCAGCGCGTGCCGCACGCTCAAGGCGCCGGGTTACCTCGACGAGCGGGCGGCGCCCTTCGACGCGGCGGCGGGACGTGCCCTGGGCGCGGCGGACGTGGCCGCCCTGGCCGCGCTGGACGTCGCACTGGCCCGGGAGCTCAAGGTGTCGGGCCGGGCACCGTGGCAGGTCCTGGGGGGCGCGGCCGAGGGCACGGGCCTCGCCGGGGCGCTGCTGTACGAGGGCGCGCCCTACGGGGTGGGATACGTCGCGGCCACCTGGTCGTAGCCGCTCGGACGGATGCCGTCGCGCCCCCGGCGGTCACGGAGCCGATCGACCGATCCGGCTCCGTGACCGTCCACGGGCGCGCCCCCGACCCGGGCGCCCGGGCGCGAGCGCCGGGCGCCGAGGCGGCGGTGCGGGGTTCAGGAGGCAGGCGGCGGTCCGGCCGGAGGGGGGCCGCCCGGCGTGCTGCCCGGAGCGCCCCCCGGCGTGCCACCGCCTCCGTCCTTTCCGCCGTCGTCCTGGTGAGCCAGGCGGTCCATGGCGCCCTTGGCCTTGCCCGTACCCGTCTGGATCCGGTCGCTGTACTTGCCCTTGGTCCTCTCGTCGACGGTCCGCGCCACCTTGTCGAGACCGCGATCGACCTTGTCACCGTGCTGCTGCGCGAGGTCGGAGACCTTGCCCTTCGCCGGTTCGAGTCTGGCCTTCAAGTTGTCCAGGAGACCCATGGTTCGCCTTCCCTCGCGGGGCAGTCAGGTGCGGGCGCCCTTGTCGGCCTCGTCGTCGACGGCCTCCCCGGCGGACTGCTGCTTGGGGATGTCGACGCTCTCCGAGTCGCCGGCTTTGCCGGCCCCGGTGGCTTCGTCGGCCTCCGCCGTGTTCCGAGGACCGGTGTCAGCCGCCTCCGCGGCCTCGGCGGTGTCCGTCTCCGCCGCTGGCAAGGTGTCCGGGGTGTCGGCCCGCGTCTCGGCGGCCGACGTTTCCTCGGTGTTCCTCGACCTCCGAAAGAGCCGTGCAAAAACGCCCATATCAACTCCATACGTTACTCGTGCGGGCGAAATCCCGCGGCGTCCGGTGCGTCCGTTTGCGTGGCCGGGGCCATGACCCGGTGGTCCGGGGGAGCGGGAACCTCGCAACGGGCAACGACCCTGGCGGCGGACCGTCACTTAACTCGTTCGAGGGCGAGGTGAGAGGTTTGCGAGACTGGTGCGGTGAGCAGCACACCCCCCGCCCCCCGTGTCATCGCCGTAGTCGGACCCACCGCGGCCGGAAAGTCCGATCTGGGCGTTTTCCTGGCCGAGCGGCTCGGCGGCGAGGTCGTCAACGCCGACTCCATGCAGCTCTACCGTGGGATGGACATCGGCACCGCGAAGCTGACGTCCGAGGAACGCGGTGGCGTTCCGCACCATCTTCTGGACATCTGGGACGTGACGGTCACGGCGTCCGTCGCCGAGTACCAGCGGCTGGCGCGGAGACGGATCGACGCGCTGCTCGCCGGGGGACGCTGGCCGGTCCTCGTCGGCGGTTCCGGCCTCTACGTCCGTGGGGCCGTCGACAACCTGGAGTTCCCCGGCACCGACCCCGAGGTCAGGGCCCGGCTGGAGGAGGAGCTCGAACTGCGCGGCTCGGGCGCGCTGCACGCCCGCCTGTCCGCCGCCGACCCGGAGGCGGGGCGGGCCATTCTGCCCGGCAACGGGCGCCGGATCGTCCGGGCCCTCGAAGTGATCGAGATCACCGGCAGGCCCTTCACCGCCAACCTCCCCGGCCACGACTCCGTCTACGACACCGTGCAGATCGGTGTGGACGTGGCGCGCCCCGAGCTGGACGAGCGCATCGCCCTGCGCGTCGACCGGATGTGGGAGGCCGGGCTGGTCGACGAGGTGCGGGCACTGGAGGCGCGGGGGTTGCGCGAGGGGCGTACGGCTTCGCGTGCGCTCGGCTACCAGCAGGTCCTCGCGGCGCTCGCCGGCGAGTGCACGCTGGACGAGGCGCGCGCCGAGACCGTCCGTGCCACCAAGCGCTTCGCGCGCCGTCAGGATTCATGGTTCAGGCGCGACCCGCGGGTGCACTGGTTGAGTGGGGGTGCGGCGGATCGCACGGAACTTCCCCCGCTCGCCCTGTCGTTGGTCGAACGACCGGTTACAGCCTGATCACGTGATGGCATCGGGACGCCCCGGCCGTCATCCGGGGCTTCGGCGGCGTGCCATCATCGAGCTTCGATCGACCGAGTGAGTCCTAGTTGGGAGGGCGCGTGGCGATGGAGGCCGGCCCTCGCGACACCGCACCGAGCACCGAGCACGGCACCGCCGACCACGGCGGACCCGAGCCGGACGGAGCCGCCCTGAGCCCCGACGGCCCCGACGAGACGCCCCGGGGTGTCGCCGCCGACGGTCCCGAGCCCGACGAGATGTACGGGGACGAGGTCGAGGTCGAGCTGCGCCCCCAGCGCCGGCTGCGGATCTGGCAGCTCGCACCCATCGTGTGCCTGGCCGCGCTCGGTTCCCTGATGTTCGCCTTCCCGCTCGCTTTCGACTTCGGCGACAGCGGCGCCGTGATCGCGATGCTGGGACTGCTGATCTGCTCCTGTGCGGCAGGCTGGGGCATGACGGCCGCCCGGCGGGTCGGTTACACGTGGCCTGGCCTGCCGCAGCGCGGGTCGGGGCGCCGTGCCGACTGGCGGATGATCCTCGTGTACGTCCTGGCGGTCGCCGCGATCGTCGCCCTGGCCGTGTGGCGTGTCGCCCGCCTGCGGGGGTGACGCGGGCTCCGCCCCGGGCCCGGTGTCCCCGCCTCCGCTTCCTCGTCGCACGTCCCGCTGATCCTGGCCCCTCGGCAACACGCCGGGCCCACCCCGTACGATCGAGGAATGAGCACGCGGATCGCCTTCCTCAAGGGCCACGGCACCGAGAACGATTTCGTGATCGTTCCGGACCCGGAGAACGCCCTCGACCTGGCCCCCGCCGCCGTCGCCGCCCTGTGTGACCGCCGCGCGGGCGTCGGCGGTGACGGACTGCTGCACGTGGTGCGGTCCGCGGCTCACCCCGAGGCCGGGGACATGGCCGGCGAGGCGGAGTGGTTCATGGACTACCGCAACGGCGACGGCTCGGTCGCGGAGATGTGCGGCAACGGCGTGCGGGTCTTCGCGCGCTACCTTCAGCGCGCGGGGCACGCCGCCGAGGGTGATCTCGCCATCGCCACGCGCGGGGGCGTGAAGCGCGTCCACATCGCCAAGGCCGTGTCCGACAGCGGCTCCGCCGCGGGCGACGTCACCGTCGGCATGGGCCGCGCACGGCTCCCGGAGGGCGACGTCGTGGTGAGTGTGGGTGCGCGCAGCTGGCCCGCGCGGAACGTGAACATGGGAAATCCGCACGCGGTCGCCTTCGTCGCCGACCTCGCCCACGCCGGTGACCTGTACGCTCCGCCGCCCTTCGAGCCCGCCGACGCCTATCCGGACGGGGTCAACGTCGAGTTCGTGGTCGACCGGGGCCCGCGCCACGTCGCGATGCGCGTCCACGAACGCGGCTCCGGGGAGACCCGCTCCTGCGGCACCGGCGCGTGTGCCGTCGCCGTCGCCACCGCCCGCCGGGACGGCACCGACCCTGCGCTCACCGGCACCCCGGCGACGTACACCGTCGACGTGCCCGGCGGCACCCTGGTGATCACCGAGCATCCCGACGGCGAGATCGGGATGACGGGACCCGCCGTGATCGTCGCGGAGGGCGAGTTCGACTCCGCGTGGCTGGAGGGGGTACTCGCCTGAACCACGACCCGGTGACCACGATCGCGGTGAACCACAGCCCGGTCCATGACACTCAGTGCGAAAACGTAAACCCTCGGACCATCGCTCGAATGGGTGATCCGTTTCACGCTCGGCGAGAGGCGGTCGGCCGCACGTGATGGGCTCGATAGCATCAAGCACCGGCCCGGACGGGGGACCGACACCATCCCCTGAGCCGTGTCCGCCCTGGGATTCCCCGTCCGCCGGTCCGCGCAGCCGGAGGTGCCCATGAATGCGGAGGCCGTGAACCCAGCGAGCCCGGGCCCCGTGCCGCCCGCGGCCACCGGCGCCGTCACGCCGGCGCCCCGCAGGAAGGCCCGCCCCCGGATCGACCTGCGCCGGCTGGGCCGCGCCGCCCTGCTCGGCTCCGCCACCCGCAGCCGGGGCCTGCCCGACGCCATCGGCCATGTCGTGGAGGCCCACCGCGCCCACCACCCCGACGCCGACCTCGACCCGCTGCGCCGCGCCTATGTCCTGGCCGAGTCCTCGCACCGCGGCCAGATGCGCAAAAGCGGCGAGCCGTACATCACCCACCCCCTCGCCGTCACCCTGATCCTCGCCGAACTCGGCGCGGAGACCACCACCCTGACCGCCTCGCTCCTCCACGACACCGTCGAGGACACCGAGGTGACGCTCGACCAGGTCGGCGAGCAGTTCGGTGCCGAGGTCCGCTACCTCGTCGACGGCGTCACCAAGCTGGAGAAGGTCGACTACGGCGCCGCCGCCGAGCCCGAGACCTTCCGCAAGATGCTTCTCGCCACCGGCAACGACGTCCGCGTGATGTCGATCAAACTCGCCGACCGGCTCCACAACATGCGCACCCTCGGCGTCATGCGCCGCGAGAAACAGGAACGCATCGCCAAGGTCACCCGGGACGTACTCATCCCGCTCGCCGAGCGGCTGGGCGTCCAGGCGCTCAAGTCCGAGCTGGAGGACCTCGTCTTCCAGGTCACGCACCCCGAGGAGTACGAGCACACGCGGGAGCTGGTCAACGAGAACGCCGCCCGCGCGGACGACCCGCTCGCCGCGGTCGCCGACGAGGTGCGCGGGGTGCTGCGCGAGGCCGACATCCAGGCCGAGGTCCTCATCCGGCCCCGCCACTTCGTCTCCGTGCACCGCGTCTCCCGCAAGCGCGGCGCGCTCCGCGGCGCGGACTTCGGCCGCCTCCTGGTGCTCGTGCAGGAGGACGCCGACTGCTACGCGGTCCTCGGTGAACTGCACACCTGCATGACGCCCGTCGTCTCGGAGTTCAAGGACTTCATCGCCGTCCCCAAGTTCAACCTGTACCAGTCACTGCACACCGCGGTGGCCCGCGCGGAGGACGGCCAGGTCGTCGAGGTCCTCATCCGCACCCACCAGATGCACGAGGTCGCCGAGGCCGGCGTGGTCGCGCTCGGCAACCCCTACGCCCCGCCGTCGGAGGAGCAGAGCGCGGGCGACGGCGAGCGCGCCGACCCGACCAGGCCCGGCTGGCTCTCCCGGCTGCTCGACTGGCAGCGCGGCGCACCCGACCCCGACACCTTCTGGTCCACCCTCCGCGAGGACCTCGCCCAGGACCGCGAGATCACCGTCTTCCGCCCCGACGGCGGCACCCTCGGCCTCCCCGAGGGCGCCACCTGCGTCGACGCCGCGTACGCACAGTACGGCGAGGACGCGCGCGCGACGATCGGCGCCCGGGTCAACGGCCGCCTGGCGACCATGAGCACGGTGCTGCGGGACGGCGACACCGTCCAGCTCCTGATGGGCCAGGACCCGGCTTCCGAGCCCTCCAGGGAGTGGCTGGAGCACGCCCGCACGCCCGTCGCGCGGATCGCCATTCAGCGGCGGCTCGCCGCCCAGCCCGAGCCGGTGCCCGAAGCGGCGGAGACGGCTCGCGGGCCCGCCGCGCCCGGCTCCCCCTCCCGGCCCCACGCCCCGCGTCCGGCCACCGGCGCTCCCGCCGCCCGTCCCGCCTCCGCCGACGTCCTCGCCGACGCACCGGACGCGACCGTGCGGCTGGCGGGCTGCTGCACCCCCGTGCCCCCGGACGAGATCACCGGCTTCGCCGTGCGCGGGGGAGTGGTGACCGTCCACCGCGCGGAGTGCCCGGTGGTGGGCCGCATGAAGGGCGCCGGACGCGCGGCGGTCGGTGTGCGCTGGGGGGAGAGCACCGAATGCCGGGTGACCCTGCTCGCCGAATCGTTCGGCCGCCCACATCTCCTGGCCGATCTCACCGAGGCCATGGCCCTCGAAGGCGCCGAAATCGTCTCCGCGACCGTCGACCCTCCGGACCGGCAGCGGGTCCGGCACAGCTACACCGTCGTCCTCCCGGACGCCGCCCGGCTGCCCGCCCTCATGCGCGCCATGCGCGACGTGGCCGGCGTGTACGACGTCAGCCGGGCACAGGCGCAGCCGACCGGCGCCTGACCCGGGAGGCCGTACCCCGCACCGCACGGCACAGCCGTCCGGGAGGGCTGCCCGCAGCGCCGTGCGGAAAGAGCCGCGCCGCGGAGACGGGGCAGGGCCCGGCAGAGGTACCCGTTCGGGTGCTCCGGGCGCGCGCCGTCGCCGTCACGCACGCACGCGCTGATAGCCGTGGGGGATGTCGCACACCCCTCACCCCCCGACTCCGCGGTCCCGCGCACGCTCCCGGCGCCGGCTCAGGGCCGCGGCGCTGCTCGCCTCGGCCGTCTCCGTCTGCCTGGTCGCCGCGAGCGCCCCGCCGGCCCCACTGGGTGTCGGCGACCGGCTCTTCCCGCACCTGGGCAATCCCGGCTACGACGTGGCGGCGTACCACCTCTCCTTCACCTACTCCGGCAGCAACAGCGAGCCGCTGAAGGCCGTCACCACCATCGACGCCCGGACGACGGCCGACCTGGACCGGATCAACCTCGACTTCGCCCACGGACAGGTCGACTCCGTCGAGGTCGACGGCGACCCCGCCGACTTCGCCACAGCCGGCGAGGACCTCGTCGTCACGCCCGAGGACGCGCTCGACGAGGGCGAGTGGACCCGGATCACCGTGCGGCACAGCAGCGACCCCGTGTATCCCGAGGACCGCCAGGGCGGCTGGGTGCGCACCGCCGACGGCCTCGCCATGGCCAACCAGGCCGACGTCGCCCACCTGGTGTTCCCCTGCAACGACCACCCCTCCGACAAGGCGCGGTTCACCTTCCGCGTCACCGCCCCCGACGGGCTCACCGCCGTCGCGAACGGTCTCCCGGCGGGCGTGGACCGGACCGGCGGGTCGACCACCTGGACCTACCGGACCCGGCATCCCATGGCCACCGAGCTGGCCCAGGTGTCCATCGGCCGCTCCACGGTGCTGCACCGCGCCGGTCCGCACGGGCTGCCCGTCCGGGACGTCGTGCCGACGAAGCACCGGGCGGCGCTCGAACCGTGGCTGCGCAAGACGCCCGACCAGATCGCGTGGCTGGAGCGGAAGGTCGGGCGCTACCCCTTCGAGACGTACGGCCTACTCATGGCCGACGCGACCACCGGCTTCGAACTCGAGACCCAGACGCTCTCCCTCTTCGAGCGGGAGCTGTTCACCGAGCCCGCCTACCCCGAGTGGTACGTCGAGTCGATCATGGTCCACGAACTGGCCCACCAGTGGTTCGGCGACAGCGTCAGCCCGGGCACCTGGTCCGACCTGTGGCTCAACGAGGGCCACGCCACGTGGTACGAGGCGCTGTACGCGGAGGAGACCGCGGACAAGCCCATGGCGGCGCGTATGAAGGCCGCCTACGGCGCCTCCGACCGCTGGCGCACGGCGGGCGGACCGCCCGCCGCCCCCAAGCCGCCGAAGAACGGCAGCAAGACCGGGATCTTCCGCGCCAACGTCTACGACGGCGCCGCGCTCGTGCTCTACGCCCTGCGCCAGGAGATCGGCGGCCCCGCCTTCGACAGCGTCGAGCGTGCCTGGGTCGCCCGGCACCAGGACGGCACGGCGACGACGGCCGACTTCGTCCGGCTCGCCTCCGAGGTCTCCGGCCGTGACCTGGGCGACTTCTTCCAGGCCTGGCTGTACGGCGCGAAGACCCCGCCGATGCCCGGCCGTCCGGACTGGAAACCGACCGCCGCAGACAAGGCGCCCGCCAAGGCGTTGCGGAAGGCCCACGGGGAATAAGCCCATGACGAGACGGCTCGTGCCGTGCGACCATCTTCGGGACGGCGCGGTACGGGCCGGGGGAATCTCCCCGGCGGCTCGCACGTTGTACACCATGTCGCGGCGGTGCGCCGTGTCGACCTTTCCCCACTGCGTAAGGATCCAATGACCTCCTCTTCTTCCCCCTCCCAGGACACCAAGCGTCTCGCGCAGACCTATCCCGAGGGCCTCCGGGCCGATGCCCTGATGGAAGAGGACGTCGCCTGGAGCCAAGAGACCGGCCGCCAGTGGGACGGCGAGCAGTTCGACCGCTCCGACCGCGCGGCCCTGCGCCGGGTGGCGGGCCTCTCCACCGAACTCGAGGACGTCACCGAGGTCGAGTACCGCCAGCTCCGTCTGGAGCGGGTCGTCCTCGTCGGGGTGTGGACCTCGGGCACCGTGCAGGACGCGGAGAACTCCCTCGCCGAGCTGGCAGCCCTCGCGGAGACCGCGGGCGCGCTCGTGCTCGACGGCGTCGTCCAGCGCCGCGACAAGCCCGACGCAGCCACCTACATCGGCTCCGGCAAGGCCGAGGAACTGCGGGAGGTCGTCCTCGACACGGGCGCGGACACCGTCATCTGCGACGGGGAGCTCAGCCCGGGTCAGCTGATCCACCTCGAGGACGTCGTCAAGGTCAAGGTCATCGACCGCACGGCCCTGATCCTGGACATCTTCGCCCAGCACGCCAAGTCCCGGGAGGGCAAGGCACAGGTCGCGCTCGCGCAGATGCAGTACATGCTGCCGAGGCTGCGCGGCTGGGGCCAGTCGCTGTCCCGGCAGATGGGCGGCGGCAAGGGCGGCGGCCTCGCCACCCGCGGTCCCGGTGAGACCAAGATCGAGACGGACCGGCGCCGGATCCGCGAGAAGATGGCGAAGATGCGCCGGGAGATCGCGGAGATGAAGACCGGCCGCGAGATCAAGCGCCAGGAGCGCAAGCGCCACAAGGTGCCCTCCGTCGCCATCGCGGGTTACACCAACGCCGGAAAGTCCTCGCTGCTCAACCGCCTCACCGGCGCGGGCGTACTGGTGGAGAACGCGCTGTTCGCCACCCTCGACCCGACCGTGCGCCGGGCGGAGACGCCGAGCGGCCGTCTGTACACCCTGGCGGACACCGTCGGCTTTGTCCGGCACCTGCCGCACCACCTGGTCGAGGCGTTCCGCTCCACGATGGAGGAGGTCGGCGAGTCCGACCTGATCCTGCACGTGGTCGACGGATCGCACCCCGTCCCGGAGGAGCAGCTGGCCGCCGTGCGCGAGGTGATCAGGGACGTCGGCGCCACCGGCGTACCCGAGATCGTCGTGATCAACAAGGCCGACATGGCCGATCCGCTGGTGCTCCAGCGGCTGCTGCGGGTCGAGAAGCGGTCCATCGCTGTCTCGGCGCGCACCGGCCGGAACATCGACCAGCTGCTCGCGCTGATCGACGACGAGCTGCCGCGCCCCTCGGTCGAGATCGAGGCGCTCGTGCCGTACACCCACGGCAAGCTGGTCGCCCGCGCCCATGACGAGGGCGAGGTGATCTCCGAGGAGCACACCCCGGAGGGCACCCTGATCAAGGTGCGGGTGCACGAGGAACTGGCGGCGGAACTCACGCCGTACGTACCTGCGCCGCTCGCCTGAGGCACGCGCAGCCGCACGACGACGACCGAGGGCCCGCCCCGCAGGCATGGGGCCCCGGCCCCCGTCGCAACGTGTGAACGTCATGGAACGAGCGGTGGGGTGTGCCGGCCTCGGCCCGGCGCACCCCACCGTCCTGCTGGTCCGCGCCGCGGGCTCAGCCCCGTCGCTTCGGCCCTGTTGTTGTCCCGGTGGCCGTCGCCCCAGTGCGGAGCCCGGCGCGCGCTCACTGGCCGGTGAACTTGCCGCTCACCGCGTCGAACACGCCCTTGGCCTCCTCGCCGAGGCGCGGACCGGCCAGCCAGCCCGCCGTCACCGGACCGATCGAGGTGTTGGACACCAGCGCGGGCTTGCCGTCGGAACCGGCGGCGATCCAGCCACCGCCGGACGAACCGCCGGTCATGGTGCAGCCGACGCGGTACATCGTCGGGTCGGAGGCGTTGATCGACAGCCGTCCGGGCTTGTCCTGGCACTGATACAGCTTCTGACCGTCGTACGGCGGCGCGGCCGGGTAGCCGATCGCCTTCATGCTTCCGACCTCCGGCACGGCCGGCGCGTCGAAGTCGACCGGCAGGGCCGAGCCGACCGTCTCCTCCAGCGACTTGCCGCCGCTGCCCTTCTCCGGCGTCACATGGATCACGGCGAAGTCGTACGAGGCGCCGTCACCGCCGGTCGCACCGCCCTGCTCGATCCACTGGTCCGAGGTCTGAGCCCAGTCGCCCCACCACACACCGTAGGGAGCGAGCTCCTCCTTGGTGGCGTTCTGCAGTTCCTCGGCCGACATGTCCGCGTCGTTGTACGAGGGGACGAAGGCGATGTTGCGGTACCAGCCGCCGCTCCTGCCCGCGTGCACGCAGTGTCCGGCCGTCCACACGAGGTTGGACTCGCCGGGGTGGGCCGGGTCCTTCACGACCGTCGCCGAGCAGACCATGGAGCCCTTGGGGGAGTCGAAGAGGAGCTTGCCCGCCGTGGCGGCGTTGTCGTGGTACTTGGCCGCGACGGCCGCTGCCTCGACGGGGGCGGGTTCCGGGTCGGTGACGCCCTGGTCACCGGAGATGTCGTTGTCGTCGACCTCCTGGTCCGGTTCCTCGGCGTCCCGCATCCGGTCCGGGTCCCACAGGCCCTCGATGATCGGGTTGACGAAGTCCTGCGCCTCGCGCAGCCAGTCGTCCTTGTCCCAGTTCTTCCAGGCGCCGTTCTTCCAGTCGTCGACGTCGATCCCGCGTTCCCTGAGCTTCTCCTTGATGTGGTCCGGGATCCGGATCCCGCCGTTGCCGTCGTCGACGGCGGACGCGGAGGCGTCGGCGGCCGCCTCGGGGTCGCCGTCCTCGCACGCCGTGGCGGTGAGCGCGAGCGCCGAGACGAGCGCCACGGCGGCGGCCGCGGAGGAGGTTCCGCGCCGCCCGCGCCGGTACCCGCGCGTGGTGAACGACGGCCGTATGGATCGCATGGTGTTGACTCCCCCTGCTGTGAAAGTACGTGGTGCCGAGGCCGAGCCGTCGAGCGGCGGTGACCTGGAACGGCATCACACACTATTCGTTGGCTGTGGGGGACTCCCGACGGAACGGCAACGGTTCGGACACAGCCCTCTGACCTGGCCCGCTTCCTCTGACGGTCCGTGAACCCGGGCCGCGGTGCCGGCTCGGACCGAGAAGTCCCCGTCCCGACGCGGATCTTCGGGCAGGCCGTAACTCCGTGAACGGTCCGCGGTTGGTAGCGGTGGGGGGCCTGCTGTCCGGACGCGGTCCCCCGTGCCGGGAGCGACCCGACACGTCACGTCCCGTCCGGACAGCGGGAGGTCGACAAGCCGTGGCGGAAACCGCGTACGGGGGACGTGCGTCCGGAGGCGGGAACGCCGGGCCGGTGGGGGCGAGGGGACCCGCGGGCGGGGCGTCCACGCCGGCGTGCGCCGCGAAGGAGGGCGCTTCGAGGTTCCAGCCGGCGCGTGAACCGGCGGCACGCACCTATGCGCGCGCCCTCCCGGTCGTACCGGTCCGGGCCAGAGGGCTCACCATCGAGGGCGCCGACGGCCGCCGCTACCTGGACTGCGTCTCCGGCTCGGGCACCCTGGTTCTGGGACACAACCATCCCGTGGTGCTGGAGGCGATCCGCAGGGTCCTCGACTCGGGCGCCCCCTTGCATGTCACGGACCTCACGACGCCGGTCGAGGACGCCTTCGTCACCGAACTGCTGCGCACCCTGCCGCCCGGACTCGCCCACCACGCGCGCGTGCGGTTCTGCGGCCCGACCGGCACGGACCCGGTCGACACCGCCGTCGCGCTGGTCCGCGCCGCCACCGGACGGACCCGGGTGATCGCCGCCGCCGACGCCCACCCGTCGGTACTCGACGACCGCGAGCCGGGACAGGCGCCGCCCGCCGGGCTGATCCTGGAAGCGGTCCGGAGCGCGGCCGGCGTGCTGCCGACGCCGGACGCCCGGGTACGGCGACTGCGTGCCCTCACGACCGAGCGGGCCGTCCTCCTCGTCGCCGACGAGACCGAGACGGGCGTCGGACGGACCGGTGCCTACTGGGCGTTCGAGCACAGCGGAGTCACGCCCGACGTCCTGGTGCTCTCCAAGGCGATCGGCGGCAGCCTGCCGCTGGCCGCGGTGGTCCACCGCGACGGCCTGGACGGCCTGGACGATCCGCACGCCGGGGAGCCCGGGGCCGGCGCCTTCCGCGGCAACCAGCTCGCCCTGGCCGCGGGCGCGGCCACCCTCGCCCACGTGCGCGAACACCGCCTCGCCGCACACGCCGCCGCACTGGGTCACCGGATGCTGACCCGACTGCGCTCCCTGGCCGAGGAGTTCGCGTGCGTCGGCGAGGTACGCGGGCGGGGCTTGATGGCCGGCATCGAACTGGTGGCACCGGACGGCACGTCCGACACACCTGCCCGCGGTGCCCGCCCCGGCACCTCCGCCGGACTCGCCGCGGCCGTCCGGCGGGAGTGTCTGCGCCGCGGGCTGATCGTGGACACCACGGGCCCGCGCGCCAACGTCGTACGCCTGCTGCCGCCGCTGATCGTCACCGAGGAGCAGATGTCGGCGGTCCTTGACCGGCTCGCCGACGCCGTGCAGGCGGTGGACCGCCGACCCGCCGACCCGGCCGCGTCACCGGGGGAGCGCATCCCGCGTTGAGACCCACCGCCCGGACACAGCACACGTCAGGAGGACCCGCGTTGCACACCGGCACCGCACCCGAACCGGCACCCGCGACCGTTTCCGCACCCGGAGCACCGGCCGTTCCGGCGCCTGCCGTGCCCGGGGCGCCGGCCGTTCCGGCGCCTGCCGCGGCCCCCGCCTCCTCGCAGGTGCCCGCCGTCGCGTCGACTGCCGCGCGCCCGGCTGCGCCGGGGGCTGTCCCCTCCGCGGATGCCGCGCACGTCCGGGCCACGGCGTCCCACGCCGTCCCGGATCCCCCGCGCCACCTCGATCCGTACGCCGCCGCCCAGGCCGCGGCCACGGAGAACCTGATCCGCTGCTGGGTCCGCGAGACCGACGTGCCCGCCCCCGACGACGGCGTTCTCCACATGCCGCTCCCGGCCGGGGGTACGGCCTTGATCGTTCCCGTGCGCTACTGGTCCCCGACCGGTCGGCACGGCTTCGGGCCCCCGCGCCTGGCCGGCGCGCCCACCGGCGCACCGCCCGTGGACGCGGTCACGCTCGCCGCGCTGCTCGCGCGGGAGACGGCCGCCTCCCCGGGACCCGACGGCCCCGACCTCGTCGCGCGCGTCGCCGACTCCGTCCGCCGCACAGCCGTATTCCTCCGGGAGCGCGGGGAACGTCCCGAGGACGCGTCCGGCGGTTGCCGCGAGGTCACCGGAGCCCGCGGCGGGCCCGACCTGTTTCTCGCCGCCGAACAGGCGCTTCTCCTCGGGCACCCGCTGCATCCCACCCCGAAGAGCCGTGAGGGCCTCACCGAGGCGGAGGCACGCCGGTACTCACCTGAACTGCGCGGCTCCTTCCCCTTGCACTGGATGGCAGTCGACCCCTCCGTGCTCGCCACCGACTCGGCCTGGACCGAGCGCGGCCGCCCGGTCACCGCACCCCGGCTCGCCGCACGTCTGGCCGGAGACGGGCCCGTACCGCCGGACGGGTTCGCGCTCCTGCCCCTGCACCCCTGGCAGTTCCGCGCCGTAGTGCACCGCCCGCGGACCGCGGCACTGCTGGACGCGGGGCTGCTCAGGGACCTCGGTGCCCGGGGCACGCCCTGGCATGCCACGTCCTCCCTGCGGACCGTCCACCGCACCGGCGCCCCCGCCATGCTCAAGCTCTCGCTCGCCCTGCACATCACCAACTCCCGACGGGAGAACCTCCGCAAGGAACTCCACCGCGGAGTCGAGGTCCACCGTCTGCTGCGCCGCGGACTGTCCCGTCAGTGGCAGGCCGCCCACCCGGACTTCGACATCGTCCGCGACCCGGCCTGGCTCGCCGTCGACGGACCGGACGGCAGGCCGGTACGCGGGCTCGACGTCGTCATCCGCCACAACCCCTTCCGGCCCTCGGACGACGTCTCCTGCGTGGCAGGTCTCGTCGCGCCGTGGCCGCGGGCCCGGCAGTCCGCGCGCCGGTACACGCGGGCGGACGGCTGTGACGCGCACGCCGCCGCCGGCCGCGGCCCGCGGTCCCGGCTGGCCGAGGTCGTCGCACGACTCGCCCGGCGGACCGGCCGCCCGGGCGGAGCCGTCGCCGCCGAGTGGTTCCTGCGCTACCTGCACCACGTCGTACGCCCCGTCCTGTGGCTGGACGCCCACGCGGGGATCGCCCTGGAGGCACACCAGCAGAACACCCTCGTACTCCTGGACACCGACGGCTGGCCCGCCGGCGGCCGCTACCGCGACAACCAGGGCTACTACTTCCGGGAGTCCCGGCGTGCCGAACTCGACGCGCGGCTGCCCGGGGTCGGCGAACACAGTGACACGTTCGTGGCCGACGAGGTCACCGACGAGCGCTTCGCCTACTACCTCGCCGTCAACAACGTGTTCGGCCTCATCGGTGCCTTCGGCTCCCAGCGTCTCGCCGACGAACGCCTGCTGCTCGCCGCCTTCCGCCGTTTCCTCGGCGAGCTCGCCTCGGGCCCCGCCCCGATGGGCGGGCCGCTGCCGGCGCACCTCCTCGACTCGCCCGTACTGCGTTGCAAGGCCAACCTGCTGACCCGGCTGCACGGTCTCGACGAACTCGCCGGCCCGGTGGACACCCAGTCCGTCTACGTCACCATCGACAACCCGCTGCGCGCCTGAGCGGGCCGCCGCAGTCCTCCTCACCCCCCTCCGCCCTGCCGAAAGAGCGACACCTTGTCTTCCACCGACGCGAGCGCCGACGACACCCTGGACCTGCATCTGCCCGAGGAGTTCGTCGCCCTCTTCCGAAGCGCGGGGAAGGACCCCGCGGAGACGGGGGCGACACGTGCGGGCGAGGACCTCCTCGACCACGTCGCCGACTGGGGGCCGCGCCACACACCCGCAGGCGTGTTCCACCTGGTGCCCGTCGAAGTCGAACGGGACGTTCCACTCGTCGCGCGCTGGATGAACGACCCCGCCGTCGCCGCGTACTGGGAGCTGACCGGACCGCGGAGCGTGACCGAGGACCACGTACGGGCCCAGCTCACGGGCGACGGCCGCAGCGTCCCGTGCGTCGGGGTGCTGGACGGGGTACCGATGAGCTACTGGGAGATCTACCGGGCCGACCTCGACCCGTTGGCCCGGTACTGTCCCGTCCGGCCGCACGACACCGGCATCCACCTGCTGATCGGCGACGACGCCGATCGCGGCCAGGGCATCGGGACCACGCTGATCAGGACGGTCACCGACCTCGTCCTCGCCGGACGGCCCGCCTGCACACGGGTGCTCGCCGAACCGGACGTCCGCAACACCCCCTGCGTCGCCGCGTTCCTCGGCGCCGGATTCCGGTTCACTGCCGAGGTCGACCTGCCCGCCAAGCGCGCCGCCCTCCTGATCCGCGAACGGACGGCGCCCGGTTCGCCGTGACCCGGGCCGCTCGGTGCCCCTGCCGCCGCCTTCGCCCGTGGTCGCCCTTCGCTCGCTGTCCCCAGTTCGTGGGCTTCGCCGGCCATTCCCCTTGCCTCTCTTCGCCTCTCTTCGCCGACCTGCCCCGCCCAGGAGGCATCCTTGCCCCGCCCGTCCCCACGGCCTCTCCGGTCACGTGTGCCGGCGTCCGTCCCGATGCCTCCGCCGTCCCTCGCACCCGCCTGGCCGACCCGTTTGTCAGTCCCGGGCCGTAGGGTGGTCGCGCTATGACGAAGCCCTCACTCCCCGAACTCCTGCACGCCGCCGTCACCGCCGTCGGCGGCACGGAGCGTCCCGGCCAGGTGGCCATGGCCGAAGCCGTCGAGGAAGCCATCGACGGCGGCTCCCATCTGCTGGTCCAGGCCGGCACCGGCACCGGAAAGTCGCTGGGCTACCTGGTGCCCGCCCTGGCGCACGGGGAGCGGGTCGTCGTGGCCACGGCGACCCTGGCCCTGCAGCGCCAGCTGGTCGAGCGGGACCTGCCCCGCACGGTCGACGCGCTCCAACCCCAGCTGCGCCGCCGCCCGGAATTCGCGATGCTCAAGGGCAGGTCGAACTACCTGTGCCTGCACCGACTGCACGAGGGAGTCCCGCAGGACGAGGAGGAGGGGCTCTTCGACCAGTTCGAGGCCGCCGCCCCCACCAGCAGGCTGGGCCAGGACCTGCTGCGGATGCGCGACTGGGCGGACGAGACCGAGACCGGCGACCGCGACGACCTCACGCCGGGCGTCTCCGACCGCGCCTGGTCGCAGGTGTCGGTGTCCTCCAGGGAGTGCCTGGGAGCCTCGAAGTGCGCCTACGGCGCCGAGTGCTTCGCGGAGATGGCCCGCGAGCGGGCCAAGCTCTCCGAGGTCGTCGTCACCAACCACGCGCTGCTCGCGATCGACGCCATCGAGGGCGCACCCGTGCTGCCGCAGCACGAGGTGCTGATCGTCGACGAGGCGCATGAGCTGGTCTCCCGCGTCACCGGGGTCGCCACCGGCGAGCTCACTCCAGGCCAGGTCAACCGTGCGGTGCGCCGCGCGGCCAAGCTGGCCAACGAGAAGGCCGCCGACCAGCTGCAGACCGCCGCCGAGGGCTTCGAGCGGCTGATGGAGCTCGCGCTGCCGGGCCGGCTCGAGGAGATCCCGGAGGACCTCGGCTACGCCCTGATGGCGCTGCGGGACGCCTGCCGTACGGTCATCTCGGCCATCGGGGCCACCCGCGACAAGTCCGTGCAGGACGAGGACGCCGTCCGCAAGCAGGCGCTGGCCTCCGTCGAGTCCGTGCACGACGTGGCGGAACGGATCACGAACGGCTCGGAGTGGGACGTCGTCTGGTACGAGCGGCACGACCGGTTCGGTGCCTCCCTGCGGGTCGCGCCCATGTCCGTCGCGGGCCTGCTGCGCGAGAAACTCTTCACCGACCGCTCGGTGGTCCTGACCTCCGCGACCCTGAAGCTGGGCGGCGACTTCAACGGCGTCGGGGCCTCGCTCGGACTCGCCCCCGAGGGCACCGAGGGCGACGACGTGCCCCAGTGGAAGGGCGTCGACGTGGGTTCCCCCTTCGACTACCGCAAGCAGGGCATCCTCTACGTCGCCAAGCACCTGGCGCGTCCCGCCCGGGACGGCGACCGCGGCGACATGCTCGACGAGCTCACCGAGCTGATCCAGGCGGCGGGCGGCCGCACCCTGGGGCTGTTCTCCTCGATGCGCGCCGCCCAGCTGGCCGCCGAGGAGCTGCGTTCCCGCATCCCCGAGTACCCGATCCTCCTCCAGGGCGAGGAGACCCTCGGTGAACTGATCAAGAACTTCGCCGCCGACCCGGAGACCTGCCTCTTCGGCACCCTGTCGCTGTGGCAGGGCGTCGATGTGCCCGGGTCGAGCTGCCAGCTGGTGGTCATGGACAAGATCCCGTTCCCGCGCCCGGACGACCCCCTGATGAGCGCCCGCCAGAAGGCTGTGGAGGAGGCCGGGGGCAACGGATTCATGGCGGTGGCCGCCACGCACGCCGCGCTGCTGATGGCCCAGGGCGCGGGCCGGCTCGTCCGGGCGTCGGGTGACCGAGGGGTGGTGGCCGTACTGGACCAGCGGCTGGCGACGGCCCGGTACGGGAGCTATCTGAAGGCGTCGCTGCCCGACTTCTGGTTCACCACGGATCGAGATCAGGTCCGCAAGTCGCTCGCCGCCATCGACGCGAAAGCACGGAAGGCCGAGGCGGCAGCTCGAACGGAGGACGCGTCTCAGGCGGAAGGCGCGGGGCAGACGGAGGGCGACTGAGGGCCCGGCCCGCGGGGCCGGGCCACCGGTCCCCGCACGGCCTGACCCGCGGTACGGCCCCGGCTCCGCACAGCGCGGGGCCCCGGAACCGGCGCAGAGGTTCCGGGGCCCGGTCGGGTCGGCGGGGCGCTGTCGCGCGTACCCGCCCGCCGTGGCGCTCAGACGCGACGCAGTACGGCCACCACCTTGCCGAGGATGGTCGCGTCGTCACCCGGGATCGGCTCGTACGCCGAGTTGTGCGGGAGGAGCCAGACGTGGCCGTCCTCGCGCTTGAAGCGCTTGACGGTGGCTTCGCCGTCCAGCATCGCGGCCACGATGTCACCGTTCTCGGCGACCGGCTGGCGGCGCACCGTGACCCAGTCGCCGTCGCAGATCGCGGCCTCGATCATCGAGTCGCCGACGACCTTCAGGACGAACAGCTCGCCGTCGCCGACCAGCTGCCGGGGGAGCGGGAAGACGTCCTCGACGGATTCCTCGGCGAGGATCGGACCACCGGCGGCGATGCGCCCGACGAGCGGGACGTACGACGCGGCCGGCTTTCCGGCGGTGTCCGTGGGCTGCACCGAGGCGGCCTGGTCGGAGCCGCGCACCTCGTAGGCGCGCGGGCGGTGCGGATCGCGGCGCAGGAAGCCCTTGCGCTCCAGCGCCATCAGCTGGTGCGCCACGGACGAGGTGCTGGAGAGGCCCACGGCCTGGCCGATCTCCCGCATCGACGGCGGGTACCCGCGTCGCTGCACCGAGTCGCGGATGACCTCGATCACCCGGCGCTGGCGGTCGGTGAGTCCCGAGCTGTCCGCCCGGATGCCGGGAGGTCGTCCCGGCAGGGAGCGCTTGTGCCCCTCGGGATTCGCGGCGTCGCTCGTCGCGTGCACCGGCTCAGGCCGGCCCTGGGGGCGGTCCTGGGCAGTGATGGTGGCACTGTCGGCGGTGGTGGTCACGTCGGCCCCTCTCGATGGTCTCCCTGCTGCACAACGGTAGTAGCTTTCGAAAGGTTGCGCCAAACACACGTTCGAGTGAAAAAACATGAATCACTCGCCCGTATTCCATGTCTGGGTGTATGGCTACCGTGGTGCCTGGCGGACAAAAGGGCTCATTGCTGTACTCTTCACCGCCGTGGCGACAAGCTCGGGGACGCCGCTCCAGTCTGCCATCCGGCATCCCGTTCGACGGGCCGGGTCTCCCGTCCGTCGCGGTAGTCCCACGTCCCCTCCCCGCGGTGCCCACGGTATCTCCGCATGCCTCCGGGCGACACGGCCGTGCGCGTGCGCGTCGCGGCCACGCGCGCGTGGCCGTGCGGCACCTCCGCGGCCCGGCTGGGCGGGTACGCACAGGCGCGACACGCGTGCAGGGCGTGTATGTATGAGCCAATCCCCACATCTAGTGGTTGGATTGCATCAGCAGCCCACAAGTTGTGGTCCCCCGGGTCTTGGAGCCCGCCGCGATCGCCTATGCTGGGGTTGCTTCGAGGGGCTTGAAGGGCCTGTCGAGGCTGTTGAGTCTGCTGTGAGGAGGGTTCGGAGTTCATGCACTGCCCCTTCTGCAGGCACCCCGACAGCCGTGTCGTCGACAGCCGTACGACGGACGACGGCACGTCGATCCGCAGGCGCCGCCAGTGCCCTGACTGCTCCCGTCGGTTCACGACCGTGGAGACGTGCTCGCTCATGGTGGTGAAGCGGTCCGGGGTCACCGAACCGTTCAGCCGCACCAAGGTCATCAACGGTGTGCGCAAGGCCTGCCAGGGCCGGCCCGTCACCGAGGACGCGCTCGCCCAGCTCGGCCAGCGGGTCGAGGAGGCGGTGCGGGCCACCGGAAGTGCCGAGCTGACCACCCACGACGTGGGGCTGGCCATCCTCGGCCCGTTGCAGGAGCTCGACCTCGTCGCCTATCTGCGATTCGCCTCCGTCTACCGGGCATTCGGCTCGCTGGAGGACTTCGAGGCCGCGATCGCGGAACTGAGGGAGACGACGGGGCACCCCGGCGGAGACGACGACACCGGCGCGGGGAGCCGGAAGAACGACCGCGGGCCCACAGGGACGGGACAGGTCCCCGAGCCCGCAGGCGCCGCCGACTGACCGGCGGGCCGGACCCGGACTTCGGTGCCGGGGCCCGGCCGGACGGCGGCGAGTGAGAAAGACCTGTTGCGGGCGGTACGGGAAACGGCCCGCAACACCAGACAGAACACCGTGCCCACGGGAACAATCGGGGCACTTCAGGGCGTTTTCGCCCGTACAGGGAGGCGGCATGACAGAGACGGCGAGTGGTCCGGCACGGAGTTCCCGCGCCAAGGGCACCAAGGCGGGCAAGGGACTCCGCGTCGAGCGCGTCCACACCACTCCCGGCGTCCACCCCTACGACGAGGTGGCCTGGGAGCGTCGTGACGTCGTCATGACCAACTGGCGCGACGGCTCGGTCAACTTCGAGCAGCGTGGCGTGGAGTTCCCCGAGTTCTGGTCGGTGAACGCGGTCAACATCGTCACCAGCAAGTACTTCCGGGGCGCGGTGGGCACGCCACAGCGAGAGGTGAGCCTCAAGCAGCTCATCGACCGCATCGTGAAGACGTACCGGAAGGCCGGTGAGGACAACAGGTACTTCGCCTCGCCCGCGGACGCCGAGATCTTCGAGCACGAGCTGGCCTACGCCCTCCTGCACCAGATCTTCAGCTTCAACAGCCCCGTGTGGTTCAACGTGGGCACGCCGCAGCCGCAGCAGGTCTCCGCGTGCTTCATCCTGTCCGTCGACGACTCCATGGAGTCGATCCTCGACTGGTACAAGGAAGAGGGCATGATCTTCAAGGGCGGCTCGGGCGCCGGCCTGAACCTCTCCCGGATCCGCTCCTCCAAGGAACTGCTCTCCTCGGGCGGCAACGCCTCGGGCCCGGTCTCCTTCATGCGTGGCGCCGACGCCTCCGCAGGCACGATCAAGTCGGGTGGCGCCACCCGCCGTGCGGCCAAGATGGTCATCCTCGACGTCGACCACCCCGACATCGAGGACTTCATCCAGACCAAGGTCTCGGAGGAGGAGAAGATCCGCGCCCTGCGCGACGCGGGCTTCGACATGGACCTGGGTGGCGACGACATCACGTCCGTCCAGTACCAGAACGCCAACAACTCGGTCCGCGTGAACGACACGTTCATGAAGGCCGTCCAGGACGGCGGCAAGTTCGGCCTGACGTCCCGGATGACCGGCGAGGTCATCGAGGAGGTCGACGCCAAGGCGCTCTTCCGCAAGATGGCCGAGGCCGCCTGGGCCTGTGCCGACCCGGGCATCCAGTACGACGACACCATCAACCAGTGGCACACCTGCCCGGAGTCCGGCCGCATCAACGGCTCGAACCCCTGCAGCGAGTACATGCACCTGGACAACACGTCCTGCAACCTCGCCTCGCTGAACCTGATGAAGTTCCTGAAGGACGACGGCAAGGGCAACCAGTCCTTCGACGCCGAGCGCTTCGCGAAGGTCGTCGAGCTCGTCATCACCGCGATGGACATCTCCATCTGCTTCGCGGACTTCCCGACCCAGAAGATCGGTGAGAACACCCGCGCCTTCCGCCAGCTCGGCATCGGCTACGCCAATCTCGGCGCCCTGCTGATGGCGACCGGTCACGCCTACGACTCCGACGGCGGACGCTCCCTGGCCGGCGCCATCACCTCCCTGATGACCGGTACCTCGTACCGGCGTTCCGCCGAGCTCGCCGCGATCGTCGGCCCCTACGACGGCTACGCCCGCAACGCGAAGCCGCACCTCAAGGTCATGAAGCAGCACTCGGACGAGAACGCCGGGGCCGTCCGCATGGACGACCTGGACACGCCGATCTGGGCGGCCGCCACCGAGGCCTGGCAGGACGTGCTGCGCCTCGGCGAGAAGAACGGCTTCCGCAACGCCCAGGCGTCCGTCATCGCCCCGACCGGCACCATCGGTCTCGCCATGTCCTGCGACACCACCGGCCTCGAGCCCGACCTCGCCCTGGTCAAGTTCAAGAAGCTGGTCGGCGGCGGCTCGATGCAGATCGTCAACGGCACCGTCCCGCAGGCCCTGCGCCGCCTGGGCTACCAGGAGGAGCAGATCGAGGCGATCGTCGCCCACATCGCCGAGAACGGCAACGTGATCGACGCTCCCGGCCTCGCGCACGAGCACTACGAGGTGTTCGACTGCGCCATGGGTGAGCGCTCCATCTCCGCGATGGGCCACGTCCGCATGATGGCCGCCATCCAGCCGTGGATCTCCGGTGCCCTCTCCAAGACGGTCAACCTGCCGGAGTCGGCGACCGTCGAGGACGTCGAGGAGGTCTACTTCGAGGCCTGGAAGATGGGCGTCAAGGCGCTCGCCATCTACCGCGACAACTGCAAGGTCGGCCAGCCCCTCTCCGCCAAGACCAAGGAGAAGGAGAAGGCGGAGGTCACCGAGAAGGCCGAGGCGGCCATCCGCGAGACGGTCGAGAAGGTCGTGGAGTACCGCCCGGTGCGCAAGCGCCTGCCGAAGGGTCGTCCCGGCATCACCACGTCCTTCACGGTCGGCGGCGCCGAGGGCTACATGACCGCCAACTCCTACCCGGACGACGGTCTCGGCGAGGTCTTCCTCAAGATGTCCAAGCAGGGTTCGACCCTCGCGGGCATGATGGACGCCTTCTCCATCGCGGTGTCCGTCGGCCTCCAGTACGGCGTGCCGCTGGAGACGTACGTCTCCAAGTTCACCAACATGCGTTTCGAGCCGGCCGGTATGACGGACGACCCGGACGTGCGGATGGCGCAGTCGATCGTCGACTACATCTTCCGCCGCCTGGCGCTGGACTTCCTGCCCTTCGAGACGCGCTCCGCGCTCGGCATCCACTCCGCCGAGGAGCGTCAGCGCCACCTGGAGACCGGTTCGTACGAGTCGTCCGACGACGAGGTCGACGTCGAGGGCCTGGCCCAGTCGGCGCCGCGCGCCCAGGAGCTGAAGGCCGTCGCCACGCCGAAGGCCGAGGCCGAGGCCGCCAAGCCCGCTCCGCAGCAGGCGCACACCAGCGCCGAGCTGGTGGAGATGCAGCTGGGCATCCAGGCCGACGCCCCGCTGTGCTTCTCCTGCGGCACGAAGATGCAGCGCGCCGGGTCCTGCTACATCTGCGAGGGCTGCGGCTCGACCAGCGGTTGCAGCTGACGCGTGGCTGTTCGTAGTCACTCGTAGTCGCTCATGAGTAAGGGGCACCCGCCCTGGCGGGTGCCCCTTACTCATGCCCCTGTGTCTCAGGACCGGCGTGCCGCGCCCATCACACGGGTGAACGCCGCCGGGTCCCCCTGGTAGCCGTGCACGCCGGCCCGGAACTCCCACGCCCCCGACTCGTCCCGGACGAACTCCGCGACCGTCGCCGCGATCGCGGACGGGACGCCGGCGAAGTCCTCCGTGGCCAGGTCCGTGTAGCCCTCGCGGACGCGCAGGCCCGGGTTGGCCACGTGGCCGAACGTCCGCTCCTCGGCGCGCTGCTGTATGGCGACGCCCACCACCACGCGCGCGTACCGGGCGTCGAGCCGATCCAGCTCCAGCGTCATGACCTCGTCGAAACCGAAGCCCTTGCCGTCCTTGCTGTCCCGGTCGAGGTAGATGGTGCCGTCGGGTGAGCGGCTGTCGAAGTGCACCAGGTAGGAGGGTGCACCGTACGGATCATCTGCCGGATAGGTCCCGGCGACGAGGTCCAGGTCGGTGGGCGGCTGCCCCGCCGGACTCGGGTCCCACCGCAGCGCGACCTCGACCTTGCGCAGTCCCTTGCTGAGGCCGTTCACAGACTTCCCCTTCCAGGTACCCCGCCCTGCCCGGCCACCTGAACTGCCGAGCGGTGACGGCCGGTTGTCCATCCTGCCACGCACAGGGACGAAGGCGCGGACAAGCGGTCCTCCGGAGAGTGACCGGTGCCACGTTCCCTGGCCTACCATGGCGCGGTGCTGGTCAAGTGGATTCGCTGCACCGTGGTGGACCGCCGCGGTTTCGAGCGGGGGCAGCGGAAGTGGGCGGGGCTTCCGGGGGAGCCGGGTTTTCGGGGACAGGGGGGTGGCTGGAGCCGGGGGCGGCCGGACGTGGCGCACGTCTTCGCCTTCTGGGAGAGCCGTGCCTTCTACGACTCCTTCATGGCCCGCTCCCACGACAGGCTGGCCTCGGCCCAGCTGGGCACCTTCAAGGATGCCCAGGTCAGGCTCTTCGACTACCGGTTCGACGTGAAGACCGGGTTCGAGCCGCGCTTCACCGACGCCGACCTGCTGCGGGTGGCGCTGTGCCGGGTCCACGAGGAGCGCGCCGAACACTACGTCCTCATGCAGGAGAAGGTATGGAACCCCGCGATGGCCGGCTCGCCCGGAATGATCCGCGGCCTGTTCGGCGAGGCTCCGGGGAACGGGTACAACGAGTACCTGGTGCTGTCCATGTGGCTGTCGGCCGCCGAGCACGGAAAGTACCGCGCCGAGAGGGTGGAGCGGCTCGCCCTGCGCGCACAGACGGAGGCCGACATCGCGGCGCTGACGGGGGACATCGTCCAGCTGGAACCCGCCTGGACCGTGTGACCTCCGGACCCGCCTGCCCCCGCCCGGACATGGGATTCCGTGTGACGTACGCCGTACGGGGCCCGTCCGGGTGCTTGGTTCCGCTCGTCTCGATCTAGGGTTCTGGCATGGCACGACCACGGCGCATCGTTCTTGTCCGGCACGGCGAGTCGACCGGCAACGTCGATGACACCGTGTACGAGCGCGAACCCGACCACGCGCTCGCTCTGACCGAGCGGGGCTGGACGGAGGCCGAGGGGACGGGCAGGAGGCTGCGCGAGGTGTTCGGCCGCGAGCGCGTCAGCGTGTACGTCTCCCCGTACCGCCGCACCCATGAGACGCTGCGCGCCTTCCACCTCGATCCGGAGCTCATACGGATCCGGGAGGAGCCCCGGCTGCGCGAGCAGGACTGGGGGAACTGGCAGGACCACGACGAGGTGCGCCTGCAGAAGGCCTACCGCGACGCCTACGGGCACTTCTTCTACCGTTTCGTCCAGGGCGAGTCCGGTGCCGACGTGTACGACCGGGTCGGCGGCTTCCTGGAGAGCCTGTTCCGCAGCTTCGAGGACCCCGGCCATCCGCCGAACGTGCTGCTGGTGACGCACGGGCTTGCCATGAGGCTGTTCTGCATGAGGTGGTTCCACTGGACGGTCGCGGAGTTCGAGTCGCTGTCCAACCCCGGGAACGCCGAGATGCGGATGCTCGTTCTCGGTGAGGACGGCAAGTACTCACTTGACCGGCCCTTCGAACGCTGGCGAGATCCGGAACCGTACGGGATCACCGGATAGAGTGGCAGGGCGATGTCCCCTCATTCTTCTCCTGACGGGCGCCTGGACCGGGCCCTGTCCAGCCTGCGCGGACTGTCGGTGGGGGACGCGCTGGGCTCACAGTTCTTCGTTCCCGCGAACTATCCGCTGCTCAAGCGTCGCGCGCTGCCGCCCGGCACCTGGCAGTGGACGGACGACACGGAGATGGCCTGCTCCGTTGTCTCCGTCCTGGCCGCCCACCACCGCATCGACCAGGACGCGCTGGCGCTCTCCTTCGCCCGGCACCACGACTTCGACCGTGGCTACGGCCCCGCGGTCAACCGGCTGCTGCGGCTGGTCCGGGAAGGCGGCGACTGGCGCGAGCTGGCCGCGGCGCTGTTCAACGGGCAGGGCTCCTGGGGCAACGGCGCCGCCATGCGCATCGCGCCGCTCGGCGCCTGGTACGCGGACGACCCGGAACAGGCGACCCACCAGGCGGAGATCTCGGCCTACCCGACGCATCAGCACCGTGAAGCCGTGGTCGGTGCCATGGCCGTCGCGGCGGCCACGTCACTGGCAGCCGATCCGGCCGGCCCGCCCAGTGCGCACGCGCTCCTCGACGGGGTGATCGCACTGGTGCCGAAGAGCGCGGTCGGCGCCGGACTGCGACGCGCCCGGGACATGCTCGACTACGGTGACGCGGCCACGGTCGCCGCGGTGCTCGGCTGTGGTCGGCGTACGACCGCGCACGACACGGTTCCCTTCGCCCTCTGGTCCGCTGCCCGCGCCCTCGGGGAGTACGAGACCGCGTTCTGGACGACCGCCCAGGCCGGCGGTGACGTCGACACGACCTGTGCCATCGTCGGCGGAGTGGTCGCGGCCGGCAATGCGGGGGCGCCCCCGGCGGAGTGGACGGAGCGGGTCGAGGCGCTGCCCGACTGGACGGCGGCGTCGGCCTGACAGGCCCGCAGGAGGCTCCGACCATGCGAGAGAACTCTCCGTGTGCGCCGGGAACTCTCTGTGACCGCTTGTCCGTTGTCATCACAACCGCTGTGCGGACCATCGGCTCCGTACAGGCCCGGGAAGGTCATGAGGGGGTGGGACGTGGACGGGCTGTCGGTGTTCGTCGCGCTGTCGTCCGTTGCCGTGTCCGCCGTCCTGCCCGGTCGGCGGAGCACGGTGCCGACCGCGAGCCGGCGGGGCGGGCCCCGGCGAGCGTGCGGGACGCCCGCCGGTGATCCCCGCCCGGCCCGTGGTGTCGGAGGGGCGGCCCACCCCGGGTCAGCCCACCTCGGGTCGGCCCACCCCGGGTCAGCCCATCCCGGGTCCGGCCGAGCCGGACAGGGCCTCCAGGTCGCTCTTGCGTACCCGAATCACCAGCCACGCCGTGGCCAGGGCGAGTACGGCCATGGCGGCGGCCGGGACGAAGGCGGCCGAGATCCCCTGCGCCAGCACGTCGTGTGCCCAGGGCGCCGGCAGCTCATGGGTCCGGGCGAATTCCGCCTTCTGTTCCGGCGAACCGTGGGCGAGGAAGTCCGGCACCTGCTTCTCCGCCTCGTCCTTGCCGGCGGTGCCGAAGACCGTCGTCAGGATGGCCAGACCGATCGAACCCCCCACCTGCTGCATCGCGTTGAGCAGACCCGATGCCGCGCCCGCCTCGTGCTGGCCGACTCCGGAGACCGCGGTCAGCGTCAGCGTCACGAAGTTGAGCCCCATGCCGAAGCCGAAGATCAGCATCGGTCCCAGGACCCCGCCGACGTAGGAGCTGTCGGAGCTGATGAGGGCCTGCCAGCCCAGCCCGAGCGCGGCGAGCGCCGAACCGACGATCATGAACGGCTTCGGGCCGAAGACGGGCAGGAACCGCTGCGACAGACCCGCACCGAGCGCGATCACCACCGTGACCGGCAGGAAGGCCAGGCCGGCCTCGATGGGCGTGTAGCCGAGGACGTTCTGGACGAACAGCACGATGTAGAAGAACATGCCGAACATCGCGGCGGCCAGGCTCAGCATGATCACGTACGTGCCGGAGCGGTTGCGGTCGGCGAACATCTTCAGCGGGGTGATCGGCTCCTTGGCCCGCGACTCGATGAAGACGAAGGTCAGCAGCAGGACCGCGGCGGCAGCGAAGGACCCGATGGTCAGGTTGTCCCGCCAGCCCTCGTCCGCGGCCCGGATGAAGCCGTAGACGAGAGACGCCATACCCGCTGTCGAGGCGACCGCCCCGGCGATGTCGAAGCGGCCGGAGTGCCGTTCGGACTCGCTGATGTAGAGAGGTGCGAGCACGGCGATCAGCACACCGATCGGCACATTGACGAAAAGCACCCAGCGCCAGTCGAGCCACTCGGTGAGCATGCCGCCCGCCAGCAGTCCGATGGCTCCGCCGCCCGCGGAGACGGCGGCGAAGACGCCGAAGGCCCGGTTGCGTTCCGGCCCCTCGGGGAAGGTGGTGGTAATGAGGGCGAGCGACGTGGGCGACGCGATCGCGCCCCCCACGCCTTGCAGGACGCGCGCCGCCAGCAGCTGCCAGGGTTCCTGGGCGAAGCCGCCGAGCAGCGAGGCGAAGGTGAACAGCAGGATGCCGGTCATGAAGACCCGGCGCCTGCCGAGGATGTCACCGGCTCGGCCGCCCAGCAGGAGCAGGCCGCCGAAGGTGAGTGTGTACGCGCTGACGACCCAGGTGAGGTCGGTGGTGCTGAATGCGAGCGCGTTCTGGATGTGCGGGAGCGCGATGTTCACAATCGTCGCGTCG
Organism: Streptomyces sp. NPDC048392; assembly: GCF_043200575.1. NCBI lineage: Bacteria > Bacillati > Actinomycetota > Actinomycetes > Kitasatosporales > Streptomycetaceae > Streptomyces > Streptomyces sp. NPDC048392. Next base: position 100,365 of record NZ_JBICYB010000017.1, on the reverse strand, counting down.
AGTACCACCATGAGTTGGCAGGCCGCGATGACGGCGAGCGCGATGCCGGGATGCCCCTCCCGGCGGGCCGCTCCCGGCTTCTGGTCCTTGAGCAGAGAAGAGGTTGTCACTATGCGTCCCCCACGAATCACTTAGTGAACGCCCGCGTTCACTGTTGCTTCGACGCTAGCGGCTCGGTGACAGTGAACGCAACCGTTCACTTGTTGTGTCATCGCGCGTCCGGTCTCCCGCTGCGGTCGCGTGATGCCTACTTCGTCCCCCAATGCCCGGTTCAACCGTTTTCTGGAGACCTTCGACATGGTTGCATCGCACTGGGCGGCCGCCTCCGCCCAGACCCCCTCCCGCCGGCGCGGCGCCGTCCTGGAGCGCGCGATCCTCGATGCCGCGCTGGACCAGCTCGGCACCGTCGGCTGGAACGGCCTGACGATGGAGGGGGTGGCCGCGGGCGCGCAGACCGGCAAGGCGGCCGTCTACCGGCGCTGGCCTTCCAAGGAGGACCTCGTCGCGGATGCGCTGCGGTCCGGACTGCCGGACTTCGACACGGTCCCCGACCTCGGAAGCGTGCGCGAGGATCTGCTCGAGCTGTGCCGCAGGGCGCGCGACGCGATGTTCTCCCGGCCCGGATCCGCTCTGCGTTCGGTGATTCACGAATGCGACACCATGCAGGCGGAACGCTTCCATGCAGTGATCATCGAGGGTGTGGTGGAGCCGACCCTCAAGATGCTTTGTGAGGTCATCAACCGCGGAATAGAGCGGGGAGAGGTCCGACGTGACGCGGCCAACGGTTTCGTCTTCGACGCCATCCCGGCGATGATGATGTATCGCACCAAGATTTGTGCCAGTGAATGGACGGAGCCGGAGCTCGAGGAAATGATCGACCACTTGATGGTTCCTCTGCTGCGGCCCGACGCCACCTGATCCCGCCCGGCGAGGAGGCCCGTCCCGTTCGGGGGCCGGGGTGTCGCCCGAGGACCGCAGCGGCGTAGGCTAGGGGCGCCATGCCGTACGAACCGCCTACTCACACCGTCGAGCGCTCTCTTCGCGCCACGACCGGAGCGAAGGTCATTGCCGGTGTCGACGAGGTGGGGCGCGGCGCGTGGGCCGGCCCGGTCACCGTCTGCGCCGCGATCACCGGACTGCGTCGGCCCCCGGCCGGCCTGACCGACTCCAAGCTGCTCACCGTCAAGCGACGCACCGAACTCGCCGTGGAGTTGCGGACCTGGGTCACCTCCTACGCCCTGGGGCACGCCTCTCCGGAGGAGATCGACGCGCTGGGGATGACCGCCGCGCTGCGACTGGCGGCGGTGCGGGCCCTGGAGACCCTGCCGGTCCGCCCCGAAGCCGTCATCCTCGACGGCAAGCACGACTATCTCGGGGCCCCTTGGCGGGTTCGTACGGTGATCAAGGGTGACCAGTCCTGCGTGGCCGTCGCGGCGGCCTCGGTGCTCGCCAAGGTCCAGCGCGACAAAATGATGGCCGAACTGGGTGTCGACCATGCAGACTTCGGTTTCGCGGCCAACGCCGGGTATCCGTCGCCCGTGCACAAGGCCGCACTGGAGGAGCGGGGCCCCACCCCGCACCACCGGTTGTCGTGGGCGTATCTTGATGCGCTGCCCCAGTGGCGGCACCTCAAGAAGGTCCGCAGTTGGGTGGACGGACGCGTTCCGGAAATCGAGGGCCAGCTCGGATTCGATTTCTGACCGTTCCGCTCGCAGGCAGGTGCCACCCGCCGACGCGAGCCGCGCCACCGTTTGATAGAAGTCAGCTCATGCCTCTCATTCCCGAGGAGCCTCAGATTCACGAGAAGGCCCAGGGTCCCCGCGCCACTCCGGCCAGTGGCCGCACCGCGCCGACCCCCCGCCCCGTACCCGGCCCCCGTCCCGCGGCTCCGCCGCGCCCCGGCCGTCCCGGCCCGGTGCGGCCGGCGCCGCCGGTGCAACGCGCCCCGCGCGACACGGCCACACCCGGACCCTCGGGTCCGGCTGCTCCGGCCACTCCGGCAGCCGCCCCGGCCGCCCCGCAGATCCAGCTGGTTCCGGCCACGCCCGACGGCGCTCTCGACGCCGCCGAAGAGGCCGTGGACCTGCTGCTGGACTCGGGTCGTAGCCCCGGCGACGTACTGGTGATCACCACTGGTGACGCCCACCCGTGGGCGGCCCACGAACTGTCCTTCGGCGATGCCGCCTACTGGGCGCAGCACGACGCGGGCGACGACGTCTTCTACGCCGACGCCGCCGTGGCGGACCGTGCCGCGTCTCGAGCCGTGGTCGTGGTCGCGCTCAACGGCGGCCCGGAAGCCGCCGCTGTCACCGCTCTGACCGCGGCCCGTTCCCGGGCCGGCACCCTGCTGATCGTCTGCGGCGACCCGCAGCGGATCAACTCGGTGCTGGGCGTGGGCGTCTGAGCCCGTTCCGCCGCGTGCGGCGGACGCTGGTGTGACACAGGGGGCGCCGGCTCGGAGCCCCAGCACGGTGGTGGCTCAGGCGTACCTCGGTATGCCTGGACGCCGGCGTCCACCCCGGCGCCACACCGGCTCCCGTACGGCACGGGAACCGGTGGCCGTGCCGACCGCCATGACGTGGGCGGCGTGCGGGAGTTGCGGTCTGTCACGGCTCGGACCGACCGACCGGTCGCACGCCGGTCGGGTCGCAGGCCGCTCGGGTCAGAGGCGAGTCGTGCCACCGGGCGGGTCACCGGTCGCGGTTCCTGGACCGAGGCCCGGCACCGTTCAGCGGGCCGCCGCGCGGCGCAGCACGTCCGAGGCGACGCCGCCGGTGCGTGGCGGCGGGGGTGGCGCCTCCGACGTGGCGAAGGGCTCCGGCGCCGATGACGCGTTGGGCCGCCGCCCGCCACGACCCTCGCCGAGGACCTGCCAGCCGTCCCGGGTCAGCGTGATGTAGGCGCCGCAGCGCAGCCCGTGCAACGTGCACGCGTCCCGCAGCCCCCACATCCACGCGCCGTCCTCCTGCGTCCAACGCGCGTCGCCCTCACGGCAGTAGAGCAGCACGGCCGTGCGCACCGGTGTGCGGCGCCGCAGATCGTGCGGGATGACGCGGCGCAGTTGGGAGAGCAGCACGTTGCGGAACATCCATCCGTCGGCGGGCGAGCGGCGGCTGGTGAACGAGGCGCTGGCGCGCAGTCGTTCGTCCGGATCGAGTACGGCGACGACCGCCGTCGCCGGTTCGGGACGGTGCCGGGAGTGCAGTCCGCTGACGACCTCCCGAGGATTGCGCAGCAGCGGGATTCCGGCGGCGGCCCACTCCGCCGGTTCGAGCATGCGAGTGGCGGAAGCGGCGGACGACGAAAACGAGGCCGCCGAGGACGGAGCGAATCCGAAGGTCACGTTCCTCCCTTCGGCTACGCGCCCACACTGCGGGCAGGGTCGGATTCGGGGAGCGCGCACCGCAGTGAAGCCCTGCCGGATCACGGCGGGGCCGTGCGGGGAGCGGACTTCAATTCTTCCTGTCGAACTTGAATGCGGCAACGAGCAATCGAGACCGACGGCCGTTATCAGCTGATGTGCGTTCTATATCCCTACCCGGAGTGCCGTCGGGCGACGCATGGGACACGGCACGCGCTACGCCCCCGCGGCGGGCAGCGCCGGACGGTGGTGCCCGCCGGCGGCTCCGCGGGAAGGGGGTGACTCGACTGATGTCTGCTGACTGATGTCCGGCGACGGGTGGCTGCTGGCTGGTGACTGCCGGCTTCTGTTTTCTGGATTCGCCGATTGTCAGTGCCATCGGGTTGCATGGGGGTATGGACCATCTGGAGCTCCGCACCGAAGCCGACGCCGTCCTCGCCGAGCTGGTCGGTGATCGCGAGGGTTCGGCAAGGCTGCGGGAGGATCAGTGGCAGGCGGTGGCAGCCCTCGTGGAGGAGCACCGGCGTGCCCTGGTGGTGCAGCGCACCGGCTGGGGCAAGTCGGCCGTGTACTTCGTCGCCACCGCTCTGCTGCGCCGGCGCGGCTCCGGACCCACGGTGATCATCTCTCCGCTGCTGGCGCTGATGCGCAACCAGGTCGAGGCGGCGGCACGGGCGGGGATCCGGGCGCGCACGATCAACTCTGCCAACCCGGAGGACTGGGAAACGATCTACGGGGAGGTTGAGCGGGGCGAGACCGACGTCCTCCTCGTGAGCCCCGAACGCCTCAATTCCGTGGATTTCCGCGACCAAGTACTGCCGAAGCTCGCGGCTACGACCGGTCTGCTCGTGGTGGACGAGGCGCACTGCATCTCCGACTGGGGCCACGACTTCCGCCCCGACTACCGTCGACTGCGCACGATGCTGGCCGAGCTGCCGGCCGGAGTCCCGGTGCTGGCCACCACCGCGACCGCCAATGCGCGGGTCACGGCCGATGTGGCGGAGCAGCTGGGCACGGGGGGAGGAGATGCCCTGGTGCTGCGCGGACCGCTCGACCGGGAGAGCCTCCGACTGGGTGTGCTCGAGTTGCCGGACGCGGCCCACCGGCTGGCCTGGCTGGGGGAGCGGCTGGGCGGCCTGCCCGGTTCCGGGATCATCTACACGCTGACGGTCGCGGCGGCGGAGGAGGTCGCGGCGTTCCTGCGGCAGTGCGGATATCCGGTGGCCTCCTACACGGGGAAGACGGAGAACGCCGACCGGTTGCAGGCGGAAGAGGACCTGCTGGCGAACCGGGTGAAGGCGCTGGTGGCGACCTCGGCGCTGGGCATGGGGTTCGACAAGCCCGACCTGGGCTTCGTCGTGCACCTGGGATCGCCCTCCTCCCCGATCGCCTACTACCAGCAGGTGGGGCGGGCCGGGCGTGGTGTGGACCACGCGGACGTGCTGTTGCTGCCGGGTCGGGAGGACGAGGCGATCTGGGCCTACTTCGCCTCGGTGGGTTTCCCGCCGGAGGACCAGGTGCGGCGCACACTGGCGGTACTGGAGGAGGCCGGTCGTCCTTTGTCGCTGCCGGCGCTTGAACCCTTGGTCGATCTTCGCCGTTCGCGCCTGGAGACGATGCTCAAGGTCCTGGACGTGGACGGGGCGGTCAAGCGTGTGAAGGGCGGCTGGACCGCCACGGGACGGGCGTGGGCGTACGACGCGGAACGCTACGCGTGGGTGGCACAGCAGCGGCAGGCGGAGCAGCAGGCCATGCGGGACTACGTGGCGACCACGGGGTGCCGGATGGAGTTCCTGCAGCGACAGCTCGATGACGAGAAGGCCGGTCCGTGCGGTCGCTGCGACACCTGCGCCGGGCCATGGCTCGATCCCGCCGTCTCCTCAGCGGCCCTCACGGCGGCGATGGGCGAGCTGGACCGCCCGGGCGTGGAGGTGGAGCCCCGCAAGATGTGGCCGACCGGACTCGCCGCGGTGGGCTTGGACCTCAAGGGCCGCATCCCCGCGGGTCAGCTGGCGGCCACCGGCCGTGCTCTGGGAAGGCTGTCGGACATCGGCTGGGGCAACCGCCTGCGGCCGCTTCTGTCGGCGCAGGCGGCGGACGGCCCGGTCCCGGACGACGTGCTCGCCGCCGTCGTGACGGTGCTGGCCGACTGGGCCCGCTCGCCGGGCGGCTGGGCCGACGGCTCTCCTGGCGCCCTGGCTAGGCCCGTGGGCATCGTCGCCATGCCCTCCCGCACCCGCCCCCGACTGGTCGCCTCGCTGGCCGAGGGCGTGGCGCGGGTCGGCAGACTCCCGCTGCTGGGCAGCCTCGCCCACACTCCTCACGCCGACGAGTACGCCGCCCACCGCAGCAACTCCGCCCAGCGGCTGCGCGCCCTCGCAGAGTCGTTCACCGTGCCCCGCGAAGTCGCCGCGGCCTTGTCCACCACCCCAGGCCCGGTGCTGCTCGTCGACGACTGCACCGACTCCGGCTGGACCCTGGCCGTGGGCGCACGCCTCCTGCGCCAGGCCGGCGCCGACGAGGTGCTTCCCCTCGTCCTCGCCCTGGCCGGATAGGCGAACCCTCCGGGACACCGGCCCGACGGCGTCGCGGGCGAAGAGGTTGTACCGGAAGTCACGGAATTCCGTGTGGGATTACGCACGCGTCGAAACCGTGATGCCGCCGATGGGAGATCCGCTTGGACACGTGGAGGGCCGAAGGGCGTCCCTCTGAGCCAGGCGGAGAGGGAGCAGTCCCATGGGCGGTGTGGGTGGACGCCTGCCATGCGCGGGGGGATGCGGTGCAACGCCGCGGCTTTCGTCGGACGCGTCACCGTCCGGAGCAGGCTGCCGTTGGACTACTCCGTGGCCAGCCTTCGAGTCGTCGACTTCCTCGTCGACGGGCTGCGCAAGGACGGAGTGGAGGCGGCCCGGGTGAGCGGCGCGCTGTTCGGCCTCGGCGCGTACGCCGGAGAGGTGCTCGTTCGCCGTGCGGACGCGACGTGGATCGACTTCGACACCGACCAGCGGGCCCGCTTCGGGCAGCCCGTAGGGGTGCGGATGCCGGACGGGCGGGTCTGGAACCCCCTCGGCAGGGTGCGTAACTGCTTCGAGGCCGGCAGTACGCAGGAGTCGCTGCGCACCTTCTGCCTGCCCTGCACGGCAGGACTCCGCGGCCTGTCGCCCGGCAATCGCTCCGAACCGGGGGAGCCGGCAAGGCCGACGCGGGTTTCCGAGGAGGGAGTCCCCCGGTGTCGTGTCCCTGATGGGAGTTATCCACAGGGCGAAGCGGAGTTCCCGGATTCGCGAGATCGTCGGGGCATGACGAACCACAGCGAAACGACTGGATCCTCCGAGAACGGTGACATCTCGGGAGCCGCGGAGCCGGGACAGGCGGACCGGGCCTCGTACGGGGGCCCCGTCGCCGGGGACGAACACCAGGTCACTCTGCGCACCCCCGCCGAACTGGCGGACGCCCTGCCCTACCTGCTCGGGTACCGCCCCGAGGACAGCATCGTCCTGGCCGCCCTGCGTGACAGGGACGGGCGGGGCCGTTTCGGCGGCCGCGCGCGGCTCGGCATCCCGGCGAGCGCGGACGACTGGGCGGGTGCGGCCGGGCAACTGGTCCACGGCCTGGTGACCGGAAGCGAGCGGCGAGGGGTGCGGCCCGAGCAGATGGTCGCCTATCTCTGCCAGGAGCCGGGCCCGGGCGAGACCGGCCGGGACGTCGTGGAGCGACTGCGGCCACTGGCCCAGCGGCTGCGCGTCGAGTGCGGCGCCCTAGACGTCCCCGTGGTCGAGGCGCTGTGCATCTCGGCCGGGCGCTTCTGGTCGTACTGCTGCGACGCAGAGACCTGCTGCCCGGCCGAGGGCATTCCCATGGGGCTGCCGGGCACGTCGGTGCTGGCCGCGGCGGCCACCTATGCCGGTATCCAGGTGCGTGGCTCGCTTCGTGACCTGCGGGCCAGGATGCTCCCGTGGGATCACGCGGCGGCGGTCGAGCAGATTGCTGCCCTGGACTCGGCCGCCACGACACTGGTCTCCCGGATCCTCGACGCCACCGGCCGCTCGGACGTGGCCGAGGAGACACTGGAGACGGCGGACCGGATCATGCGACGCCTCACCGAAGCGCCGCCGGTGTCCGGCGTACCGGCCCAGGATCTGCGTGACGACCAACTGCTCGGACACGAAGAGGCGGCGGCGTTGATCCTCGGACTCCAGGACCGGACGACACGCGACCGCGCGGCCGCGTGGATGGAGGGCGACGAGGCGGCACCCGCGCTGCGCCTCTGGCGTGCCCTGGCACGCCGCTGCGTCGGGCCGTACGGCGAACACGCGGCCGCGCCCCTCACCCTCGCGGGATGGGTCGCCTGGTCCACCGGTGACGAACTGGAGGCGCGGGAGGCACTGGCCATGGCCCTAGGCGCGGATCCCGACTATCTCTTCGCCCGGCTCCTGCACCAGGCGTGCAACGAGGGCCTCGATCCGGAGTCCGTCCGCCGCTGCCTGCGCGAGGGCAGGGAAGGCGGCGGAGGCACGGAAGACGGCATGCCGGACGGCGGCGGGTACAGCGGCGCGCCCGCGCAACGAGAGGCCGGCGAGCCCCCGCGCGGCAAGCTCAGCGGGGCCCAGCCGCCCGGCCGTCGGCGCCGCCCGGGCTCCCTCGCCCCGGCCGACGGCGTCCGTCGTCGTGCGAGGGCGCAGGGTCACAAGCCGGGCGCGAAGACCGTGCGTCCCCGCACTCCGTCCGGCGCCGACCGCCCCGGGGCCACACGGAGGGGCCAGGGCCGTTCTCGGGCTTCGGGGACGCAGGCCGCGGGCCGGAAGGGCGCCTGCCCTGACGGGATGCGTACGGGCGAGCACGGGACGGAAGGGGACAGCGAGCGAGCCTGACCGGGCACGCGAGACGAGCCGGGCCCGCCGCTGCACGACGACGTCGCCGCGGCAGGGGGCGCTCCCGCCGACCACGCTCGCGAGCATCCGCCCCGGCACACCGGCCGCGGCCGCCACTCTGCGTCCCGTACACCGCGCACCCCGGGAGAGCTGCCCCAGCGGGAGCCGGTGCCGCCGGAAGCCCTTCTCCGCGCCGCTCGGCCGGCTGGACCCTGCCATGGTCGACGAAGCGGCCGACGGACTGCCACGAGGAGCCCGACCTGGTACGAGGTGCCCTCGCCCGGTCCCCCGGAACGGGCGGTGAAGCGCGCGTCGGGTGGAAGCGGTTCGGTGCCCGAAGCGGTGGGTGAAGGGCGTGTTTATCGTCAGGCAGACGACTATGATCGCGGCATGCCCTACGACCCGTCAGCCTTTCCGCCCTTCGCCGTCACTGTGGACCTGGTCGTGCTGACCGTGCGTCGCCACTCCCTGTGTGCGCTGGCGGTGCGCAGGGGCGAGCCGCCGTTCCAGGGCCGCTGGGCCCTGCCCGGCGGGTTCGTGCGGGCCGACGAGGACCTGGCGCAGGCGGCGGCGCGTGAGCTGGCCGAGGAGACCGGACTGTGCGTCCACGACCCGGCGGCGCCCACCCAGGACAACGGTGCCCATCTGGAGCAGCTGGCGACGTACGGTGACCCCGGACGCGATCCCCGGATGCGGGTGGTCAGCGTCGCCCACCTCGCGCTCGCCCCCGACCTGCCCGCACCGCGGGCGGGCGGTGACGCCAGCAACGCCCGCTGGGCACCGGTCGAGGAACTGCTGGAACAGAGCGGATACGGTCGCGCCGGCGAGGCGGTGACGCCGCTCGCCTTCGACCACGCGCACATTCTGGCGGACGGGGTGGAGCGAGCTCGTTCCAAGATCGAGTACTCGTCGCTGGCCACCGCGTTCTGCCCGCCCGAGTTCACCGTCGGTGAGCTGCGCCGCGTCTACGAGGCGGTGTGGAGCGTGGTGCTCGACCCCCGCAACTTCCATCGCAAGGTGACCGGCACTCCGGGCTTCCTCGTCCCCACCGGCGGGACGACCACCCGCCAGGGCGGCCGTCCCGCGCAACTCTTCCGCGCGGGCGGCGCGACCCTCCTCAATCCGCCCATGCTGCGTCCCGAGGTGTGACGCCCAGACCGTACGGGCCCCGGAGCGAGCCGTGGACAGGCGGCTGGCGGTGCGGTCCTCCCCGTGCCCGGTAGGCTGTGCGGGCCGCGCGATGACCGAAAAATCGGATATGGCACGCTATCTTGCTACGGGTGATCCAGGCCTTCGGACTGACCAGCAACCCCCGCAAGGAGCTTCCGCCCGCCGTCGACGACGTCTCCTTCGAGGCACGCGCGGGCCACGTCACCGCATTGCTCGGAGCATCGGGCGCCGGCAAGACGACGGCACTCAGACTCATGCTCGAACTCCAACACGGCCGTGGTCTCACCTACTTCAGAGGCCGTCCCCTGCACCGCATCGCCCATCCCTCACGCGAGGTCGGCGTGCTGCTGGGAGATGTCCCGGGGCACCCGGCACGTACGGTGCGCGGCCATCTGCGGATGCTGTGCGCGGCCGCCGGTGTTCCCGTGCGCAGGGCAGACGAAGTCCTGGAGTCGGTCGGTCTCCTAAACCTGCGCGACGAACGCCTCGGCACCCTCTCCCGCGGCATGGACCGACGCCTCGGACTGGCCTGCGCACTGGTTCCCGACCCGCACACCCTGGTCCTCGACGACCCCGCGGGCGCACTCTCCGCCGGCGACGCCCGAGGCCTGCACGCAGCACTGCGTGCCCATGCCGCGCAGGGGGGCACGGTCCTGTTCGCCACGGCGGACCCCAAGGAGGCCGCACGCAGCGCCGACCACGTCGTCACGTTGGAACGGGGCAGAGTCGTCGCCGACCAGGAGGCGGCGGAGTTCTCCCGCACCCGGCTGCGTCCCCGCGTCGCCGTCCGCAGCCCGCATGCCGCCCGCCTGGCCGCCGTCCTGACCAGTGAGGCACGGGCGGCACGCCGTTCCGTCGAGGTCGTGCGCGAGGGCGGCAACCGGCTCGCGGTGTACGGCAGTACGTGCGCCGACATCGGCGACGCCGCCTTCCGGCACGGCATCCTCGTCCACCAACTGGCCGACGAGGTGGGCGACATGGGCCCCGGGGCCGGTACGGTCCCCGCAGCCCGGCAACAGCGGACGGACGGTGATCGGAGGCAGGGCGCCGGGCCATCGAGCGCCCTCCGCACGTCAACACCCGGACCACCTTTTCCGGTCGCCACCGACTCGGTGGCGACCGCCTCACCCAGGCCCCCCGGCACCGGTCCGCGGCCCGCCGGCCCCTCGTCGCCTCCCACCGACGTCCCGCGACGCTCCCCCGACGACGGTCGCCTCCTCGAGGGGCCGCGCCAGACGCGCTCCGTCACGGATGGAGACACGGGCGGCTCCTCCTCCGGGGCCGCCCTCCACAGAGCCCCCGGGCCCCGCAACGCGCTCGTTCCCGGAAACCACCCCGAGCCCCACCGGCCCCCCGAACCCGAGGACACCCCCCACCACGCACGGCGCCCGTCGAGCGCCGTAGCCCCCGACACGGCGAGTGCACGTGGAACGGCCTCCACGCTTCCGCCACCCGTCTCCGTCCGTTCCGCTCCCAGCCCCCTGCGCCCGCTGCGCTACGAACTCCGTCGTGCGGCGGGCGTCGGTACCGGGTTCGTCACCGGCGCGGTCGTGCTCGTCGTGTCGGCCGCCACCGCCCTGGTCCTGGCCCGGGTCGGGCACACCCCGCAGGCGCGGCTCCTGGCCGCGTGGCCGCGGGAGCTCCCGCTGCCGCCCGCGGCGCTCGGCGCGGGGCTGCTCGGCGCGCTCGCCTTCGGTGACGAGTTCCGCCACCCCGCCCTGGCGGCGGACCGCGGCACCGTGCCCAGGCGAATGGGGCTGCTGGCCGCCAAACTCCTCGTCTCCGCGGGCGTCGCGCTCCTGCTGGCCGCCCTGACGGTGGGCTGCGACGCCGGAGTGCTCCGTCTCTTCTACGGGCAGGAGCTCGCCAGGGTTCCCGCCGACTGGCCCGCACTGAGCGCCGGTTGGCTCGGACTCGTCGTCGGGTGCGCCTGGTCCGGTGTGCTCGCCGCGGGTGTCTTCCGGTCCACCACCGCTGGGCTGGCGGCCGTCCTCGCCGTTCCGGTCCTCGTCGTGCCGCTCGTACAGAAGGCCTGGGAGGGTCCGTCCGTGCGGACGGCCGCTGGCTTCCCGATGCGGGTGCGCGAGGTCCTTCTGACGCAGTGGCCGTTCGGAGGCGAGCGGTATGTGGCGGAGGTGCTGCGTCTGATCGGCCAACCGGTGGGCGGCGCAATGACGTTGTCACTGACCACTCTGCTCTGCGTCTATCTGCTGATGACCTTGCGCAGCAGGGTTTGAGAACGGCTCTCCCACCCTTCCTTTCCGACCGTGCGCGCAACTCCCCGGGGAAAGCCCATTTCTTTCCGATAAGGCGTCAATTGCGACGGGGTGAGCGATCACCCTTTCGTGTGCTTTTCACCAAAGACCTCAAGGGAGTTGGGAACGACGCCGACAAAGGATGCGTGAGTACCCTTGCGCACACCATGATGACCGCCGCCCGCTCCGCCGACTCCGGCCTCGCGAACCCGGGCGAACTCGACCGCTATCCGTACGCCGAGACGCCCGCCGTCGACCGTGTCGGGGTGCCCTCCTGGGAAGGGATGGAGCCCGAGCTGGGCCGCGTGGGCCGGCGCACCGCGGGCAACCGTGGCCGCGGACTGCACGGGCAACTCGTCCAGCAGCTGGGCCAGATGATCGTTTCGGGCGACCTGGGCGCCGACCGCCCGCTGGTGCCCGAGGAGATCGGCCAGCGTTTCGAGGTCTCCCGCACCGTGGTCCGGGAGTCCCTTCGCGTACTGGAGGCGAAGGGACTGGTCAGTGCCCGCCCGAACGTCGGCACGCGCGTGCGCCCCGTCAGTGACTGGAACCTGCTCGACCCGGACATCATCGAGTGGCGTGCCTTCGGGCCACAGCGGGACGACCAGCGCCGGGAGCTGAGCGAGCTGCGCTGGATGATCGAGCCGCTCGCCGCCCGCCTGGCCGCGGGGCACGGGCGCGAGGACATCCAGCAGCGGCTGTCCGACATGGTCGGGATCATGGGGCATGCCATGGCGCAGGGTGACGCGCTCACCTTCTCGCGCGCCGACGCCGAGTTCCACAGTCTGCTCATCCAGGTCGCGGGCAACCGTATGCTGGACCACCTCTCCGGCATCGTGTCCGCTGCCCTCCACGTCTCCGGCGGCCCGGGCACGGGCTGTGACCGGCCGAACGACGTGTCGATCGCGCACCACGGCAGGATCGTCGACGCCCTCGCCACCGGCGACGGCGCGGCGGCCGAGTCGGCCATGCGCCAGCTTCTGACTGTCCACCCCGAGGTGGAACGCGTGGTGCCCGCCCCCCGCGAGCACTGACCGCCTTCCGCCGGAACGGCGCGGGCCGGGCACGCCAAACCCCTCCTGTGGCAGTGGCCGGCCGCCGCCGTCGCCGTCGGACCCCGCGGAGCTGCTCGTGGCTCCGCGGGGTCCGACGGTGTGATGAGAGACTGAGCCTTCCCGGTGCGGCTGGAACGCACGGGACAATGACCTTGTTCATCAGTATTTGACCGGTTTTGATCGTTTACGGGGTGTGACTCGGGCCACGCGGATTGGGCGTAACGCTCTTGGGAACAACACGATGACCTAAGAGGTGACAGCCGCGGAGGGAATACGGACGCCGTTCACGGCGCTGTGCATCTCCCCGGCCCGCCCGCACCGTCGGCCCATCCCCAAGCCGGTGGTCGGCTCCTGTCCTCCGTGGACGGGGCCGGAAGCCGTTTTTCAACGTTCCGAGAGGTTGTTCGTGTCGGCCAGCACATCCCGTACGCTCCCGCCGGAGATCGCCGAGTCCGTCTCTGTCATGGCGCTCATCGAGCGGGGAAAGGCTGAGGGGCAGATCGCCGGCGATGACGTGCGTCGGGCCTTCGAAGCTGACCAGATTCCGGCCACTCAGTGGAAGAACGTACTGCGCAGCCTCAACCAGATCCTCGAGGAAGAGGGTGTGACGCTGATGGTCAGTGCCGCAGAGCCCAAGCGCACCCGAAAGAGCGTCGCAGCGAAGAGTCCCGCCAAGCGCACCGCCACGAAGACGGTCGCGGCGAAGACGGTGACCAGCAGGAAGGCCGCCGCGCCTGCCGCCCCGGCGGAGACCGCCTCCGAGGCCGTCTCCGAGACGGCCGTCGAGGAAGAGGCGCCCGCCAAGAAGACGGCGGCGAAGAAGGCGACCGCCAAGAAGACGGCGGCGAAGAAGGCGACCGCCAAGAAGGCGGCGGCGAAGAAGACGACCGCCAAGAAGGAAGACGGCGAGCTTCTAGAGGACGAGGCGGCCGAGGAGCCGAAGGCCGCGACGGAGGAGCCCGAGGGCACCGAGAACGCGGGCTTCGTGCTGTCCGACGACGACGAGGACGACGCTCCGGCCCAGCAGGTCGCCGCGGCCGGTGCCACCGCCGACCCGGTCAAGGACTACCTCAAGCAGATCGGCAAGGTCCCCCTGCTCAACGCCGAGCAGGAGGTCGAACTCGCCAAGCGCATCGAGGCCGGTCTGTTCGCCGAGGACAAGCTGGCGAACTCCGACAAGCTGGCGCCCAAGCTCAAGCGCGAGCTGGAGATCATCGCCGAGGACGGCCGCCGGGCCAAGAACCACCTGCTGGAGGCCAACCTCCGTCTGGTGGTCTCCCTGGCCAAGCGCTACACCGGCCGCGGCATGCTCTTCCTGGACCTCATCCAGGAGGGCAACCTCGGTCTGATCCGCGCGGTGGAGAAGTTCGACTACACCAAGGGCTACAAGTTCTCCACGTACGCCACCTGGTGGATCCGCCAGGCGATCACCCGCGCGATGGCCGACCAGGCCCGCACCATCCGTATCCCGGTGCACATGGTCGAGGTCATCAACAAGCTCGCGCGCGTGCAGCGTCAGATGCTCCAGGACCTGGGCCGCGAGCCCACCCCGGAGGAACTGGCCAAGGAACTCGACATGACCCCGGAGAAGGTCATCGAGGTCCAGAAGTACGGCCGCGAGCCCATCTCGCTGCACACCCCGCTGGGCGAGGACGGCGACAGCGAGTTCGGTGACCTCATCGAGGACTCCGAGGCGGTCGTCCCGGCCGACGCTGTCAGCTTCACACTCCTGCAGGAGCAGTTGCACTCCGTTCTGGACACCCTGTCCGAGCGTGAGGCGGGCGTCGTCTCCATGCGCTTCGGTCTTACCGACGGTCAGCCGAAGACCCTCGACGAGATCGGCAAGGTCTACGGCGTCACGCGTGAGCGCATCCGCCAGATCGAGTCGAAGACCATGTCGAAGCTGCGTCACCCGTCGCGCTCCCAGGTGCTGCGGGACTACCTCGACTAGGTCGGGCAGTAGGGGCGACGAGGCCCGGTTCCGCCAGGTGCGGACCGGGCCTTCGCGCTGAGCAGCGGGTGCGCGTGGCGGCGTACTGGATCACTCTGGGTTTCTCATGACCACCTATGAGTGAGGAGCCCGCATGCGTCGTCTCTTTGCCCGGGCACTGGCCCGGCCGCTGGTGCTGGCGGCCGCCGCGACCGCGATACCGCTGGGGTCCGCCACCCCCGCGGCCGCCGACAGCATCGTCGTCGGAGGCTTTCCGGTCGAGGTGTCCGACAGCCCGTGGACCGTCGCCCTGTCCAGCCGTGACCGGTTCGGAGGTACGCGGGCGGGACAGTTCTGCGGGGGCGTGGCCGTCGGCCGGACCACCGTGCTCACGGCGGCCCACTGTCTGGGGGAGGAGGTGCTGGGGTCACCGCCGGAGCAGGTCGACGACCTGAGGATCATTGCCGGCCGGACCGATCTGCTGTCGGACCGGGGCCAGGAGATCCCCGTCCGTGCCGTCTGGGTGAACCCGGAGCACGACGACGCCAGCAACGCCGGGGACTTCGCGGTACTCACCCTCTCCGAGTCCCTGCCCGAGGGCTCGGTCATAGGGATGGCCGCCGAGGGTGACCCCGCGTACACGCCGGGCACGGGAGCGCTCGTCTACGGCTGGGGGGACGCCTCGGGGGCTGGCGACTACGCCAACGGCCTGCGGGCGGCTCGGGTGCGTGTGCTTCCCGACGCGTCCTGCGAGCGGGCGTATCCGGGGAGCGACGACGGGCGGTACCTCTCCAGCACCATGCTCTGTGCCGGGGAGGAGGCCGGTGGCCGCGATGCCTGTCAGGGGGACAGCGGAGGACCGCTGGTCGGCCAGGGAAGGCTCATCGGTCTCGTGTCCTGGGGGAGTGGCTGCGGGCGCCCGGGCAGCCCCGGGGTGTACACGCGCGTCTCCTCGCTACTGCGGACGCTGGGCTGGGCCGGCGCTGCCGCGGGGCGGCGCGGGGGTCTCTGACGGCGCTTGAGAGCCCGCCGGGCACGAGCACGGGCGGCCGCCTCCGGGGTCCGGAGGCGGCCGCCCGTGCATCGGCCTGTGCCGATTCGGCTCGTCGTCGGGCGCGTTGTCTCAGCGCTCTTCCTCGGCAGAAGATTCCGGAACGGCCGTCAGCCGCTCCGTCTCGTCCTGTATCTCAGCGGCGATCTTCTTGAGTTCCGGCTCGAACTTGCGACCGTGGTGGGCGCAGAAGAGCAGTTCTCCGCCGGTCAGCAGGACGACGCGCAGGTATGCCTGGGCGCCGCAGCGGTCGCAGCGATCAGCGGCCGTCAGCGGGCTTGCGGAAGTCAGAACAGTAGTCACGTCGCCTCTTCTCTAGCTCGACGAGCTGTCGTACCAGGGTCAACATCCAACCAGCCCCAAAACGTTCCCGCTCGTGGCTTTTCCTCGAAAAAACTTTCCGAGGGGCCGGCTGTTGCCGATTGGCGGCGAATGTGCCGTATTGCGTGTCTCTGTGTCGTACGGGTTCGCGCAGTCGGTCAGGGTCGGTCCCGCCGGCTGGGTTGCCGGTTTGTTCATGAGGACGTGCCCGGAGCCTAAATGGTTCATGCCTCGAAGGGAACGTGATGTGTACTTCACCCCATCGAGGGATCGAACAGGCATGCGACCCTGGACTAGGGTGAGTCCGCGACGAGGGTGGCGTTACAACGGCTCTACCAGGGCTCGGTACCCTCTGACCGGTGAACCGAGCCGCGCCCTTACCCAGCGGGGCCCCATCTGAAATTCAGCGAGGAGCGAACCGCGTGACCGCCGAGACATCCGTGCCGTCCACTGCGCTGCTGGCAGGAGCAGACCGGGACGGGTCCAATTACACCGCGCGGCACCTGCTCGTCCTCGAGGGGCTCGAGGCCGTACGCAAGCGTCCGGGCATGTACATCGGATCCACCGACAGCCGTGGTCTGATGCACTGCCTGTGGGAGATCATCGACAACTCCGTAGACGAGGCCCTGGGCGGCTACGGCGACCACATCGAGGTGATCCTCCACGACGACGCCTCGGTGGAGGTCCGGGACAACGGCCGGGGCATCCCGGTCGACGTCGAGCCCAAGACCGGACTGTCCGGTGTCGAGGTCGTCATGACCAAGCTGCACGCCGGCGGCAAGTTCGGCGGTGGCTCCTACGCCGCCTCCGGCGGTCTGCACGGCGTCGGCGCTTCCGTGGTGAACGCCCTGTCCGCCCGCCTCGACATCGAGGTGGACCGCAGCGGGCACACCCACGCCATCAGTTTCCGGCGCGGAGTCCCGGGCGCGTTCGCGGGAACGGGCCCGGACGCGAGATTCGAGCCGGGGAACGGGCTGCGCAAGGCCAAGAAGATCCCCAAGAGCCGCAGCGGTACGCGCGTGCGGTACTGGGCCGACCGCCAGATCTTCCTCAAGGACGCCAAGCTCTCCCTGGACACCCTGCACCAGCGTGCGCGCCAGACCGCCTTCCTGGTACCCGGACTGACCATCGTCGTCCGCGACGAGTTCGGTCTCGGTGACGGCGGGAGCAAGGGCGAGGAGTCCTTCCGCTTCGACGGCGGTATCAGCGAGTTCTGCGAGTTCCTGGCCGGCGACAGGCCCGTCTGCGACGTCCTGCGCTTCACCGGGCAGGGCAGCTTCAAGGAGACGGTCCCGGTCCTGGACGAGGACGGCCAGATGACGCCCACCGAGGTCACCCGCGACCTCGGCGTCGACGTCGCGATGCGCTGGGGCACCGGCTACGACACCACCCTCAGGTCCTTCGTCAACATCATCGCCACCCCGAAGGGCGGCACCCACGTGGCCGGCTTCGAGCAGGCAGTGGCGAAGACGATGAACGAGGTGCTGCGGACGAAGAAGATGCTGCGCGTCGCCGAGGACGACATCGTCAAGGACGACGCTCTGGAGGGGCTCACGGCGGTCGTGACGGTGCGCCTCGCCGAACCGCAGTTCGAGGGTCAGACCAAGGAGGTCCTCGGCACCTCGGCGGCCCGCCGTATCGTGAACAACGTCATCGCCAAGGAACTCAAGGCGTTCCTGACCTCCACCAGGCGCGACGCGGCCCAGCAGGCCAGGGTGGTCATGGAGAAGGCCGTCGCCGCGGCCCGCACCCGCATCGCCGCCCGCCAGCACAAGGACGCCCAGCGCCGCAAGACGGCCCTGGAATCCTCCTCGCTGCCCGCGAAGCTCGCCGACTGCCGCAGTGACGACGTCGACCGCAGCGAGTTGTTCATCGTCGAGGGAGACTCCGCACTGGGTACGGCGAAACTCGCCCGCAACTCCGAGTTCCAGGCGCTGCTGCCGATTCGCGGCAAGATCCTCAACGTTCAGAAGTCGTCCGTGACCGACATGCTGAAGAACGCCGAGTGCGGGGCGATCATCCAGGTCATAGGAGCCGGGTCCGGCCGCACCTTCGACATCGACACGGCCCGCTACGGCAAGATCATCATGATGACCGACGCCGATGTGGACGGCTCCCACATCCGCACCCTGCTCCTGACCCTGTTCCACCGCTACATGCGGCCCATGGTGGAGGCCGGCCGGGTCTTCGCGGCGGTGCCGCCACTGCATCGCGTCGAGCTCGTCCAGCCGAAGAAGGGCCAGGACAAGTACGTCTACACGTACTCGGACCGCGAGCTGCGCGACAAGCTCATGGAGCTGCAGAGCAAGAACATCCGCTACAAGGACTCCATCCAGCGGTACAAGGGCCTGGGCGAAATGGACGCCGACCAGCTGGCGGAGACCACGATGGACCCCCGCCACCGCACCCTGCGCCGGATCAACCTCACCGATCTCGAGTCCGCGGAGCAGGTCTTCGACCTGCTGATGGGCAATGACGTCGCGCCACGCAAGGAGTTCATCTCCAACTCGGCGGCGACACTGGACCGGTCGCGCATCGACGCCTGACCGCGCTCAGCCGTCCCACCGGGCCCGGGAGCATGAACCGGGCCCGGCCCGGCGCACGCGCCCGCGCACGCGCTGACGTCCCGGACCCCCGCCCTCTCCACCCCCGGGTGGAGTGCTGTGCCGGGCAGGGATCCACCCCTGATCCACCCCTGATCCACCCGTGCTCCGATCCCGTGACCTCCTCGTTTCCGTAACGTCGAAGGCGTCGGCGGCCCCCCGTCGGCATCCTCCTTCTCCGCCCACGGAGGCACGATGTCCGGGCTCGTCGACGCCTTGGTGATCACGGCGGTGGCCGGTCTGGTGATCACCCGGCAGTTCCGCGCGAGCCGGATCGACACCGACCGGCACTGGCGGGTGCTGCCCGCGGTGCCGGGCACCGTCGCGCTGCGTGAACCGCGCATGATCGACTCTCGTCACCACACGGCTGCCGTACTGCTGCTCGCCGCCGAGGTACTCGTCGGCCCGGCCACCGGAGCCGGCTGGGCCCGGACCACCCGTATCCGGGTCGAGACCGACGGTGCCGTGTGGAGCAGGGGCAGCCGGGCGGGCGTCGCCGTGTGGGCCGTCGGCGTCGCGCTGCGCGCCGGTCTCCACGGCGTCGGTGACGCCCCGGGAGTGCGCCAGGGCAGCTCCGCCCTGCTGCTCGCCCTCGCGGTGACCCTGCTGGTCCGGTCCGGCGTCCTGGCGTGGCGCGTTCAGGCCCCGCGCCCGGCCGGAGCGCCCGGGCCCGCGTACCGTGACGCCGTGGCCCGGCCCGCCTGGAGGGAGCCCGCGTGACGGAGAACGTCTGGACGAGGTGGCCTTCCAGGGAGGCCCTCCTGCACGAGGGGGTCTCCCGCCCCCGGCGCCTGCTCGCCCGGGCCGTGCGGCTGCTGGTGCTTGGAACACTGCTGTGGGGCGCGTTCACGAGCAGCCCACTGCACGGGTGGGGCACGGCCGCGGCGGTCGCCGGTCTGCTGGCCGCCGTGTGGGCGGCGTGGGCCTTCTTCCGGGCCACGCTCGCGCACCGGTTGTGGCCGTCCCTGGCACTCATCGCCGCGCTCCTCGCGATCGCCGCCGTGGTCCAGCCCGTCGGCTTCCGTGTCCCCGCACTGGTCATCTGGTGCGGGTGCGCGGTCGTGGCCCTGGAACGGCTGCCCATCGCGGCCGCGCTGCCCGTGAGCTCGGTGGCCCTGGCCGCCTACGCCGAGGTCAGCGACGACGCATGGCTCACCGCGATGGCGACGGCGGCCGGACTGACTCTTGCCGGATACGTCCTGCGCCTCGACGCCGAGGCACGGGGCAACGCGCAGCGGTTGCTGGCACAGGAGCGGGCCGCCCGGGCGGCCGAGACGGAGTCCGCGGCGCTCGCGGAACGGGCCCGCATCGCACGGGAGATCCACGACGTGCTGGCGCACAGCCTCTCGGCACAGCTGGTGCACCTGGAGGCGGCCCGGTTGCTGATCGAGCGGGACGCCGACCGGCGGCAGATCCTGGACCGGGTGGCCGCGGCCCGGGGCATGGCCCGCGACGGACTCGCCGAGACCCGGCAGGCGCTGTCCGCGCTGCGCGGGGACCTGACGCCGCTGGAGGACTTCCTGGCGCAGCTCGTCGACACGGCCGAGGGCGCGGCGGAGGTCACCGTTACGGGGGATCGCAGACCGCTGCCCGCCGAGGCGTCACAGGCCGTGCGCAGAGTGGCCCAGGAGGCCCTGACGAACGTCCGCAGACACGCCACCGGCGCCAGGGTGCGGGTGCGGCTGGACTACGGCGCCCACGAGGTGATGCTGGACGTGCGGGACTCGGGAGGCCCGCCCGGCGAACTCACCGGCACCGGAGGTGGATACGGTCTGCTGGGCATGCGGGAGCGTGCCGAACTGCTGGGCGGCTCGCTGCGTGCAGGTCCGGGTGAGGAGGGGTTCGTGGTGACGTTGAAGGTGCCGGTATGACGGAGAAGGCCGGGGAGCGGCCCGCGCGGGTGGTGGTCGTGGACGATCAGACGGTTGTCCGCGAGGGCATCGTGATGCTGCTCGGACTGCTGCCAGGAGTCGAGGTCGTGGGCGCCGCCGGTGACGGCGAGGAGGCGGTGCGGCTCGTCGCCGAAGTCGCCCCCGACGTCGTGCTGATGGATCTGCGCATGCCCAGGTGCGACGGCGTGGAGGCCACCCGCCGGATCCGGGCCGAACACCCCGCGACCCAGGTCGTCGTGCTCACGACGTACGCGGACGACGCGTCGCTGTTCCCCGCGCTGAGAGCGGGGGCACGCGGCTATCTCACCAAGGACGCGGGCGGGGACGAGATCGTCAGGGCGGTGCACAGCGTCCTGTGCGGAGACGCGGGACTCGCTCCGAGCATCCAGCGACGCCTGCTGGAGCGCCTGTCCGAATCCGAGCCGAGGCGTGCGGGACCGCCCGAGCCGCCGGACGGGCTCACCACCCGGGAGACCGAGGTGCTGGTTCTCATCGCCGAGGGGCTCGACAACCACCAGATCGCGAGCAGACTGCACGTCTCCACAGCGACGGTGAAGACCCACATCAACAACCTGTTCGCCAAGTCAGGAATCAAGGACCGTGCCCAGGCGGTGCGTTACGCCTACGGGAAGGGGTTGGCGGGGCCGCCAGGGGGATGCATCACCTGATGGGGTGAAGTGCGGGGGGAAGAAGAGTCGGGGATCTTCCCGTTCTGTCCATCCTTGGGCATGCAGTCAAGCAACGATCGGCCCCGCGGCGCCGGGGGCGGTCCCGAAAGCGCGGTCGACCACCGTGCCGTGCCGGGCAGGGCCTACGTCGAGGCGGCCCCGGGCCCGGGCTACGACGATCCGCGGTACGACGACCCGTGGTACGACGCACTTGCCTCCGGCTGGGGCGAGCCGGCGGGTCCCGGGGCCCCGGAGCCGGCGCTGCCGCCGATGCGCCACGACCCTGCGGAGGAGCCGCCACGGGCCGCCGCCGACGTGTACCTGGAGGTTCAGCGCAGCGCGGCCTTCCAGGAGGTCCGCAGCCGGTACCGGAGGTTCGTGGTGCCGGCGGTCGCCGCTTTCTTCCTCTGGTATGTCGCCTACGTGGTGACCGCCACGACGGCGCCCGCCCTGATGGCCCGGCCGGTGGCCGGCGCGGTGAACGTGGCGATGGTCGCGGGGCTCGGGCAGTTCCTCACCACGTTCCTGCTCACCTGGGCATATGCGCGGCACGCGCGGCTGCGCAGGGACCGGGCCGCGCTCGAACTGCGCTGGGACACCCAGGAACTGACGCGCGGGGCGCGGGGTGGGGTGTCGTGACGGGGGACCATCAGACACTGGCCCTGCTGCTGTTCAGCACGTTCGTCGCCGTCACACTCGGGATCACCACATGGGTGGGCCGCCACCGGCACGGATCCGCGGAGGAGTTCTACGCGGGCGGCCGTCTCTTCTCGCCGATGGAGAACGGGTTCGCCATCGCCGGCGACTACATGTCGGCCGCCTCCTTCCTCGGCATCTCGGGGCTCATCGCGCTCTACGGCTACGACGGCATGCTGTACTCGGTGGGCTTCCTGGTGGCCTGGCTCGTGGTCCTGTTCCTCGTCGCCGAACTGGTCCGCAACTGCGGGCGCTTCACCCTCGCCGACGTCGTGGCCGCCCGGATGCGGGAGCGGCCGGTACGGATCGCGGCGGGGACCTCCTCGGTGACCGTCTCCGTCCTGTACCTGGTGGCGCAGATGGTGGGCGCGGGCAGTCTGGTCGCGCTGCTGCTCGGCGGCACCACGGAGGCGGCGCGCACATGGACCGTCATCGGCGTCGGCGCCCTCATGGTGATCTACGTGTCGCTGGGCGGGATGCGCGCCACGACCTGGATCCAGATCGTGAAGGCGGTACTGCTGCTCGGTGGCACCGTGGCGCTGACCACCCTGGTCCTGGTGCGCTTCCACGGCGACGTCGACCGGTTGCTGCGCACGGCGGCCGAGCGCAGTGGCCACGGCGAGGCGTTCCTGGCGCCCGGGCTGGCGTACGGCGGAGACTGGGTATCCCGCTTCGACTTCATCAGTCTGGGGCTCGCCCTGGTGCTGGGCACCGCCGGGCTGCCGCACATCCTGTCCCGCTTCTACACCGTGCCCACCGCTCGGGCGGCGCGACGGTCCGTCATCTGGTCGATCGGTCTCATCGGCGGTTTCTACCTCATGACGATCGTGCTCGGGTTCGGTGCCGCCGCCCTCGTCGGGCCGGACGCCGTGCGCGCGTCGAACTCCGCCGGGAACACGGCGGTGCCGCTGCTCGCCCTGGGCCTGGGCGGCGGCGCGCAGTCCACCGGCGGGACGGTCCTGTTCGCGGTCGTCGCCGCCGTGGCGTTCGCCACCATCCTCGCGGTGGTCGCCGGCATCACTCTGGCCTCCTCGGCGTCCGTGGCCCACGACCTGTACGCGTCCTTGCGGCGTCGCGGCTCCAAGCCGCGCAGCGAGGTCGCCGTGGCGCGGGTCGCCGCCGTCGGTATCGGCGCCGTCGCGATCGGGCTCGGGCTGCTCGCCCGCGACCTCAACGTCGCGTTCCTGGTGGGCCTCGCCTTCGCCGTGGCAGCCTCCGCCAATCTGCCGGTGCTGCTCTACTCGCTGTTCTGGCGCGGCTTCACCACGCGTGGTGCGGTGTGGGCGGTCTACGGCGGTCTGGTTCCGTCCGTGGTGCTCGTGCTGCTGTCCCCGGTGGTCTCCGGCGGCCCGCAGTCGCTCTTCCCGGGCCTCGACTTCCAGTACTTCCCGCTGCAGAACCCCGGCCTCGTGTCCATCCCGCTGGGCTTCGTGATGGGCTGGCTGGGCACGGTCACCTCGCCGGAGGCCCCGGACGAGGCCAAGCACGCCGAGACCGAGGTGCGCTCGCTGACCGGGGCGGGCGCCGTGTAGAAGCGGGAGCGG
The DNA here is from genome assembly GCF_043200575.1 of Streptomyces sp. NPDC048392. Taxonomy (NCBI): domain Bacteria; kingdom Bacillati; phylum Actinomycetota; class Actinomycetes; order Kitasatosporales; family Streptomycetaceae; genus Streptomyces; species Streptomyces sp. NPDC048392. Next base: position 76,948 of record NZ_JBICYB010000017.1, on the reverse strand, counting down.
CGGCGTTCGGTCGTCCTGGTCCGGCGATTCGCTCAGGCGCGGGCCGCCCACTCGTAACGGTGCTCGGGGCGGCCCGCCTCGCCGTACTTGAGCGTCAGCCTGGCGCGTCCGGTGCGTTCCAGGAGCTTCAGGTAGCGCTGCGCGGTCTGGCGGCTCACGCCGGTCCGTTCGGCGATCTCCTGGGCGGAGAGCGGTCCGTCGGCCTTCAGCAGGCACTGGCGTGCCGATTCGGCGGTGGCGGGCGAGTGCCCCTTGGGCAGCCCGGGCTCCGACGGAGCGGACAGGGCGCCGAAGATCCGGTCGACCTCGGCCTGTTCCGCCTCACCGCCCCCGTCGAGCGTGCGGCGCAGCTGTGCGTACGCCTCCAGCTTGGCACGCAGACCGGCGAAGGCGAACGGTTTCACCAGGTACTGGAGTGCCCCCTGGCGCATCGCCGCCTGCACGGTCGACACGTCCCGAGCGGCCGTCACCATGATCACGTCGGCCTGGAGTCCTCGGCGCCGCATCTCCCGGACGACCTCCAGACCGGTCCGGTCGGGCAGGTAGTGGTCCAGCAGGACCAGGTCCGGACGGGGCGGACTCTCCACGGCGCGCAGCGCCTCCAGCGCACTGTGCGCCTCACCGACGACATGGAAGCCCGGCACTTTCCCGACATACGCGGCGTTGACGCGCGCGACCCGCGTGTCGTCGTCCACGACCAGGACCTCGATCATCGGGACTCCTTCTTGGCAGCGGTGGTCACCGGGAGGGCGCGGGCGGTTTCCGGGTCCGGTCGGGTCAGTGCCTCCGGCAGGACGACGACGAACTCCGCGCCCCCGCCGTACGCCTCGCCGACGGCGGCCCTGCCGCCTTGCCGCTCGGCGAGGCGGCGCACCAGCGACAGCCCGATGCCGCGCCCGCGGTGCGCAGGCGGCTCCTTGGTGGACCAGCCCGCCGTGAACACCAGCTCCCGGTGTTCCGGCCGAATCCCGGACCCCGTGTCGCGCACGGTGAGCGTGGCGGCGCGCCCCTGCGCACGCAGTTCGACCTCCACGCGCGCGTGCGGTGTCCCCGCGGTGGCGTCCAGGGCGTTGCCGACCAGGTTGCCGACGATCGTGACGATCCCCCCGGGGTCGACCAGACGGTCCGGCAGCCGCGTCCGGTCCGAGACCCGCAGCGCCACCCCGCGTTCGGCCGCGACGGCCGCCTTGCCGACGAGCAGGGCGGCGAGAAGGGGGTCCTGGATCCGCTCGGTGATCTGCTCCGCGGTGACCCGGTGGTCTCCGACCACCTCGCCGACGAACTCCACGGCGTCGTCGTACATCTCCAGTTCGAGCAGCCCCAGCAGGGTGTGCATACGGTTGGCGTGCTCGTGGTCCTGTGCGCGCAGCGCGTCGATCAGGCCGCGCGTGGAGTCCAGCTCCCGGCCGAGCTGCTCCAGCTCCGTGCGGTCGCGCAGCGTGGCGACGGCCCCGCCGTCGTCGGTGGGCATCCGGTTGGCGACCAGGACCCGCCGGCCGCGCACGGTCAGCAGGTCGGTGCCGGTCACCCGCCCGGCGAGGACGTCGGCCGTGCGTCCTGCGCCGAGCGCCTCGTCGGGGCGGCGGCCGACGGCCTCGTCACCGACGCCCAGCAGGCGCTGCGCCTCGTCGTTGAGCGGCCGCACCCTGCCGCCGCGGTCGAGGGCCACGACGCCCTCGCGGAGGCCGTGCAGCATGGCCTCACGCTCCGCTAGCAGCCCCGCGATGTCCGAGAAGGCCAGGTCCCGGGTCTGCCGCTGGACCCGGCGCGAGATGATCCAGGACGCCAGGGCGCCGACGGCGAGCGCGCCGCCGGCGTACGCGAACAGGCCGGGAACCGCGTGGACGAGCCGCGCGCGGACACTGTCGTACGCGATGCCCACCGAGACCGCCCCGACGATCCGGCCGTCGCTGTCGCGCAGGGGCACCTTCCCGCGGGCGGAGCGGCCCAGGGTGCCGTTGTCGATCTCCATGACCTCGCGTCCGGCCAGAGCCTGCCCGGGGTCGGTCGAGACGACCTGGCCGATCCGCTCCGGGCCGGTGTGCGACCAGCGCACGCCCCGCCGGTTCATCACGACGACGTACTCCGCCTTGGTGGCCCTGCGTACCCGCTCGGCTTCCTGCTGCGCCGGGCCGTTCGCCGTCGGCCGGGTGGTCCGCAGGTCTCGCACGACCTGCGGCTGCTGCGCGGTGGTCTGCGCGATCGCCAGCGCACGGCGCATCGCCTGGTCGTCCAGCTGGTCGCTGAGCGGTGCCAGGAACAGCCCCGTCGCGAGCACCGCGACGCCCGCGGCGATCGCCAGCTGCATCAGCAGCACCTGTGAGAACACCCGCCGCGGCAGGCCCAGGCGCACTCGGCGTACGGAGGGAGTGGAGCTCATGGCCATGACGGTACGTGGGGGTGGTGGCGAGCCGCGCAGGCGTGTGGCGCGGATCTCCCGTCGGCCACTTCGCGTGGGTCTCCCGTCGGAGGCGCGCGGATCACCCGTCCGTTTCCGAACGGGGCGGAGCGTCAGCCCGCCATGGCCGGGCTCACCGACAGTTCGCGCACCGCGGTGACCTCCATCCGCGCCGGCGAGCCCAGCACCGACGCTCCGCAGCTCTCCGGTCGCGGCGGCGCCGACGCGCCCTGCGCGACGGTGACCCGCCAGTGCCGGCCGTCGCAGTGGGCCAGGGTCACCTCCCAGCGCGGTGCGGCGCCCTCCGTGCGTACGACGGTCAGTGCCTGGGCCGCGTCCTCCCCGACGGCCGACCGCACGGCCAGCTCGGCCGCCTGGCCGGGGCGCTCCCACGCGGAGTTCCCGCGGCAGCCCTCGACGACGACCCGGCCCTCCCGCGCACCCCGCAGGATCTCCTTGACGGCGTGGGACTCGACCCGGCCGTAGACGTATCCGTGAGGCAGTACGAGCACGGTCGGCGAGAAGCGGTGCCCACCCAGGTGGGTGACTTCCCAGACGCCGTCGGCTCCGGAGGCGGCGAGCCCGGCCGCCAGAGGCCTGCCGAGGAGCGCGCAGCACCGGTCGCGCTTGCCGTTGGTGCAGACGAGGGCGAGCGGATCACCCTGGTGGGGAGCGCCGTCCAGCGCCCAGTCGAAGGTACGCCGATCGCCCCGGCCGAGCGCCGCGAAATCGAGGTCCAGCAGCCGGTGTGGGTCCTCGACCGTGGTGCCGTGCAGCCACACGCCTCCCGGAACGGTGTGGGCCGCGTACACCCTGCGCTCGGTGGGCACGCCTCGGTCCGCGTGGCGCCCGGGACGGCGGATGAGCGCGATGCGTACGCCCGTTCCCCTCACCGCCGCGTCGAGGGCGCGCCCCAGCGCTGGGTCCAGGTGGCTCGAGGTGAGCGCCTTGGCACCCCACGGGCCGGGCTGTTCGAGCAGCAGCCAGGTCCTCGCGACGGGTGCGGTGCCCGGAACGGGCTCGTCGAGGTCCCAGGAGACGGTTGAGCACGTACTCACAGAGGTGAGCCTAACCTGACTTCCGTCGCGAGGGCTTCCAGCCGCGCCCGAACGCTACTCCGGCAGTGGTCGCGGCGGCTTCGGACCCGAGTACAGCCCACTCGGCCGCATCCGCAGCGGGCGCTCCCCGTACTCCTCCAGCGCGTGTGCGATCCAGCCCGCCGTACGGGCCACGGCGAAGATCGTCTCGGCTGCGGTGGGCGCCATGCCCGAGGACGCGGTGAGCACGGCGAGCGCCAGGTCGACGTTGGCGTGCAGCGGGGTGTGGCGGGCGGCGGTGGCCTGGATGTCCCGGGCCGCCGCGAGCGCGGGCGCCGCACGGGGGATGTCCTCCAAAAGCGTGAACAGGGCGCGCGCGCGTGGATCCTCGCCCGGGTAGAGCCGGTGGCCGAGTCCCGGGATGCGCCGGCCGGCCCGCAGTTCCTCGGCGACCACCGGCGCCGCGCTGCCCACGTCGAGCACCTCCAGGAGCATCCGGTGGGCGAGCCCCCCGGCGGCGCCGTGCAGCGGTCCCTCGATGACGCCGAGCCCCGCGGACACGGCCGCGTAGGCGTGCGCCCGCGCCGACGCGGCGACGCGAACGGCGAGCGTGGAGGCCGCCAGATCGTGATCGGCGAGCAGGCAGAGCGCCGTGTCGAGGGCGTGCAGTGCCGGTTCGTCGGCGTCCTGTCCGCTGAGCCGCGTCCACAGGCGGTGGGCGATCGGGTCCTGGTCGTGTCCGTCACGCAGTACGGGGGGCAGCGCGGCGACGAGGGTGGGGATGAGGATGCGCGCCGTACCCAGCACCTCGTCCTCGGACAGGTCGAAGCGGAGCGGGTCCGCGACCGCCGCGGCGATCGCCGCGACGCGCAGCCGGTCGGTGGGACCGGCGTGTTCGGGCAGGGCGTCGACGGCCCGGCGGGCGACGGCCACGGAGTGCTCGGGGGCGGAGAAGGCGGTACCGGGACGCAGCCGCCCGGTCCAGAGCCACTCGGCCACCTCCTCGTAGGTGTGGCGTCCGGAGAGTTCCACCGCGTCGACGCCCCGGTAGTAGTACCGGTCGCTCTCGATGAGCGTGAGGCGGGTGCGCACGGTCAGCTCCTGGCCGGCGGCCGAGGCCGCGGGAGCGCCGCTGTCGCGCCGGTTGCGTCGGGCGAGGGTCCGCACCTCGTCGGCGTCGAACGTGCTGCCCCGGCCGCCGGGGGTGCGTCGGCTGCCGAGCTGGCCGCGGCTGACGTACGCGTACACGGTCTCGGGTTTCACCCCGAGCAGTTCGGCCGCCTCCCTGGTGGTCAGGCGCCGCTCGTGGTCGGCGGGACGGCCGGGCTCTTGATCGCGCATGAGGTCACCGTATCGATCGCAGGGGTCCGTCTTGGGCCAATATATTGATTCAATCAATATTGACAGACTTGTAGTCAAGTATGGACAGTTGAGTCAAGTTCGAGGAGGTAATCATGTCCGTCAACAGAACCGCAGCTGCCGCGACCACAGTCGAGGTGCCTCGCGGGCTCGCCGGTGTCGTCGTGGCCGACACCGAGGTCGGCGACGTGCGAGGGCTCGAGGGCTTCTACCACTACCGCCAGTACTCGGCCGTCGACCTCGCCCGGAGCCGCGGCTTCGAGGACGTCTGGCATCTCCTGGTGCACGGAGAACTCCCCGACGCGCGGCGCGGAGCCGCTTTCGCCGCCGAGACCGCGGCGCTGCGGCGGCTCCCCGACACGGTGCGCGCGGCGCTGCCCGCCATCGCGGCGGCCGGCGGACGCTCCGGCCCGCTCGCCGGGATGCGCACGGGTCTGTCGCTGCTGGGTGCGGCCCGGGGCTTCGGGCCCGTGTACGACCTCTCGGACTCCCGGCGCCGACGGGACACCCTGGAGGCCGCCGCGGCCGTACCCACATTGCTGACCGCGCTCCACCGGCTGGGCCGGGGGCTCGAGCCCGTGGAGCCCCGCGAGGACCTGTCGTACGCCGCGAACTACCTCTACATGCTGACCGGTGAGGAGCCGGACGGGGAGCGCACGCGGGCGATCGAGCAGTACCTGATCTCCACCATCGATCACGGGTTCAACGCGTCCACCTTCACCGCACGGGTCATCGCCTCGACGGGCGCGGATGTCGCGGCCTGCCTGGCCGGTGCGGTGTCGGCATTGTCCGGCCCGCTGCACGGCGGGGCGCCCAGCCGGGCGCTGGACACCCTGGACGCGATCGGCACGCCCGAACGTATCGACGCGTGGATTCGCGAGCGGGTGCTCGCCGGTGACCGCATCATGGGCTTCGGTCACGCGGTCTACCGCACGGAGGACCCGCGTTCCCGGATGCTCCGTGCGGTGGCACAGCGGTTCGGCGGCCCCCGCGTGGAGTTCGCCGTCGAGGTGGAGCGGCAGGTCGAGGCGATCCTCGCCGAGCTGAAGCCGGGCCGCGAGCTGCACACCAACGTCGAGTTCTACGCGGGCGTGGTCATGGAACTGTGCGGCCTGCCCCGCGAGATGTTCACGCCCACGTTCGCGGCGGCGCGCGTGGTGGGCTGGAGCGCGAACATCCTGGAGCAGGCCCGTGATTCGAAGATCATCCGGCCGGCCGCACGGTACGTGGGGCCGGGAGCGCCGGTCGGGGTGCCGGCGGTGGCCTGAGCGAAACGAGCGGCCTGGTGCCGTTCGGGCGCCAGGCCTGGTCGGGAAGCGTCGAGCAAGGACGGGGTACCGGGTTGCTCGCCGGTGGCGGGGTCCGGGCGCGGACTGCGGTGGGCGCGACCGGAAACACGGGGTGCCGTCAGGCGTCCGGGATGTCCGCCTTTGCGCGGATGAGGGTCTCCCGGCTGACGATCACGATGCGTTCGTAGTCCGCACGGGAGGCATCGGCGGGAAGTTCACCCTCCAGGGTCTCGGTCGCTTCGGTGCCGATGACGGCGAAATTGCCGTCGCTCAGCTCGAAGAGGTCCGGACAGCTGGCTCCCGAGGTACTGCCGCGCGAGCTTGGAGGCACACCGATGCGGCGCACGATTTTCAAGGGGTACCGGTCCTTACAGATTGGCCATTGTGCTGGGAGCACGTTACTGGGATCTGCGGGGCCGGCGTGCCTCACAGCCGCAAGACACTCCCGGGGAACCTGGCCGGTGCGAAGCGCCTCAGTCGGACGGAGGGGTGCCCACCACCCACCATTCGTCCGTGTCGGCTTCGTCCAGGTCCTTGAGAAGCCCGTCCACCATGGTGCCGACACGTGACTCGACGGATGTGGCCCTGAGTGACGCCCGCTGTTCCCTCGATGCCTCCCAGTACTCCCGCATCAGGGGACTCTGGAAGAGTTCGCGCAACCGCCCGAACAACTCCTCCTGATCCAGGATCCCCGCCTGGTGGAGGTGGTAGAGGCTGACGTACCACGCGTTCGCGTAGAAGAACTGACGCCGCTTCTGCGCCGGGATGCTCTTGTCGTACGTGTCGATGACCTCCGCCAGCGAAGGGTCGTCGATCGCCCTGGTCAGCAACTCCCAATGCACGCGCTGCTGGTGCCGCAGTGCCTCGCGCCGGATCGCCAGCTCCTCCAGCCGCAGCTGCCGCTCGTGCAGACGGGCCTTGTCCAGCCGCCGCTGCCGCGCGGCCAGCAGCTTGCCGGTCGCGGCGGAACCGAACCTCCCCGCGGCGTTCTTCCGTGTGACCATGTCAACCCCCGAATCAGGCGACCGCCCGCCGGTCGTCGAGTGCGGGTCGGCTGACGGGGACCGGCGAGCGATGGGTGGTGCTGCCGCCTCCAGGGTGCCGAGCGGCGCTGACCGGCGGGGAGGCGGAGAGGAGGCGCACGGAGGGAAGCAGGGTCGCACGGTCCGGCACCTTGCCAGACGTCTGCCCATCAAGTGCTGCTAACAGTCGTTCACTTCGCGGGTACCCCGCCGGCTCGTATCCTGAGCAGGCAGTTCCGTACTGGGCGTACGCCTTGCCGCGGGCCGGCGTACGCGAGGGTGAGAGAGAGGTCGCACGGTGGGGCAGCGCTCGACTCCGCAGCAGATTCCGGTCGTCGTACTCGCCGGATTCCTCGGCTCCGGAAAGACCACACTCCTCAACCACCTCCTCCACCGCAGCGGAGGCAGCCGTATCGGCGCCATCGTCAACGACTTCGGCTCGATCGAGATCGACGCGATGGCCGTCGCCGGTGCCCTCGGCGACTCCACGGTGTCACTCGGCAACGGATGCCTGTGCTGTGCCGTCGACGCGAGCGAACTCGACGGGTACCTGGAGCGGCTCGCCCGGCCCGAGGCCGGCATCGACGTCATCGTCATCGAGGCCAGTGGTCTCGCCGAACCGCAGGAACTGGTGCGCATGCTGCTCGCCAGCGAGGAGCCGGGGGTCGTCTACGGCGGGCTCGTCGAGGTCGTCGATGCCGTCGAGTTCGACGACACCCGCGCCAGACACCCGGAGATCGACCGGCACCTGGCACTCGCCGACCTGATCGTGGTCAACAAGACCGACCGGGCACCCGACGCCGGGCGCGTGCTCGCCCTCGTCCACTCGCTGGGCGACGGCGCCGCCGTCGTGCCCGCGGCCTTTGGCCGGATCGACCCCGAGTTCCTCTACGACTGCCGGCCGGGCGAGGAGCGGGTGGGGCAGCTGTCCTTCGACGACCTGCACGACCACTCCGAGGGCGGCGCACACGCCGGGCACCTGCACGCCGCCTACGACACCCTCTCGTTCGTCTCCGACCTCCCGCTCGATCCGCGCCGGCTCATGCGCTTCCTCGACAGCCGGCCCGAGGGCCTGTACCGGATCAAGGGGTACGTCGACTTCGGCCCGTACGACACGCGGAACCGGTACGCCGTGCACGCCGTCGGGCGCTTTCTGCGTTTCTTCCCGGAGCCCTGGCCGCCTTCCGACGCCCGCCGCACCCGGCTCGTCCTCATCGGCTCCGGCATCGACGCGGCGGCCCTCCGCGAGGAACTCGACGCCTGTCGCCGCGACGCCGACGCCCCGCACGCCGACGAGCACGGCATGTGGGGCGTCCTGCGCTACGTACCCGGCGGCGAGGACCCCGGCGGCGAGGAGCCCGGCCGCGAGGAGCCCGGCGGCGAGAAGCCGCCGCACGCCTTCTAGGCCGGACCCGCGACCACCGCCACCGTCCCCGGCAGGGACACGCCCGAGCCGTCTCGGCGCGGGTCGATCTCCGGGAGCTGGGCCGGCGTGCCGTTCCTCTGCGCGGCGAGGGCCGGAGTGGCGCCCGCCCAGGCGAAGGCGAGGCAGTCCTCGCCCTTCAGGAACCGCTGGCAGCGCACACCACCCGTGGCGCGGCCCTTGCGCGGGTACTGGTCGAAGGGTGTCAGCTTGGCCGTGGTCTGCACGGAGTCGTCCAGCGTGCCGCGCGAACCGGCGACCGTGAAGACCACCGCCTCCGCGGCCGGGTCCACCGCCGTGAAGGAGATGACCTTGGCACCGTCGGTGAGCTTGACGCCCGCCACGCCGCCCGCAGGCCGGCCCTGCGGACGGACCTGCGAGGCCTGGTAGCGAAGGAGCTGGGCGTCGTCCGTGACGAAGACCAGGTCCTCGTCACCGGTGCGCAACTCGGCCCCGCCGACGATGCGGTCGCCCTCCCTGAGGGAGATGACCTCCAACTCGTCCTTGTTGGAGGGATAGTCGGGCACCACACGCTTGACGACGCCCTGTTCCGTGCCGAGCGCCAGCCCGGGCGAGGACTCGTCCAGGGTGGTCAGGCAGACGACCCCCTCGTCGTCCTCCAGGGACACGAACTCCGCCAGCGGTGCGCCGCCCGCGAGATTCGGCGTCGGCATGGTCTCAGGGAGCTGGGGCAGGTCCACGACGCTCACCCGCAGCAGCCGTCCGGCGGACGTCACCACGCCCACCTCGCCGCGTGCCGTGGCGGGCACCGCCGAGACGATCAGGTCGTGCTTGACCCGCTTGGCGCCCGCCTCCGTGACGAGCGGCTCGTCGTTCGCCGTACGGGCCAGCAGGCCCGTCGAGGACAGCAGCACCCGGCACGGGGCGTCCGCCACCTGGAGCGGAACGGCGGCGACCGGGGTGCCGCCCGACTCCAGCAGCGTCGTACGGCGGTCGGTGCCGAACTTCTTGGCGACCGCGGCCAGTTCGGTGGAGACCAGCTTGCGCAGTTCCGCGTCCGAGTCGAGGATCCGGGTCAGCTCCTCGATCTCCGCGTTCAGCCGGTCCTTCTCGGACTCCAGCTCGATGCGGTCGAACTTGGTGAGCCGGCGCAGCGGCGTGTCGAGGATGTACTGCGTCTGGACGTCGCTCAGCGAGAAGCGCTCCATCAGGCGCTGCTTGGCCTGCGCCGAATTCTCGCTGGAGCGGATGAGGCGGATGACCTCGTCGATGTCGACCAGGGCGGTGAGCAGGCCCTCCACCAGGTGCAGCCGGTTCCGCTTCTTGCTCCGGCGGAACTCGCTGCGGCGTCGTACGACGTTGAAGCGGTGGTCGAGATAGACCTCCAGCAGCTCCTTGAGACCCAGGGTCAGGGGCTGGCCGTCCACCAGGGCGACGTTGTTGATGCCGAAGGACTCCTCCATGGCCGTCAGCTTGTAGAGCTGCTCCAGGACCGCCTCCGGTACGAAGCCGTTCTTGATCTCGATGACCAGGCGCAGTCCGTGCTCGCGGTCGGTGAGGTCCTTGACGTCCGCGATGCCCTGGAGCTTCTTCGAGCCGACCAGGTCCTTGATCTTCGAGATGACCTTCTCGGGGCCGACCGCGAAGGGAAGCTCGGTGACGACGAGGCCCTTGCGGCGGGCCGTCACCGTCTCCACGGACACCGTCGCGCGGATCTTGAACGTGCCGCGGCCCGTCTCGTACGCGTCCCGGATGCCGGGCAGGCCGACGATCCGGCCTCCGGTGGGCAGGTCGGGGCCCGGGATGTGCTTCATCAGCGCGTCGAGGTCGGCGTTCGGGTACCGGATGAGGTGCCGGGCGGCCGCGATCACCTCGCGCAGGTTGTGCGGCGGCATGTTCGTGGCCATGCCGACCGCGATGCCTGAGGCGCCGTTGACCAGCAGGTTCGGGAAAGCGGCGGGCAGGGCGACCGGCTCCTGCTCCTGGCCGTCGTAGTTGGGCCCGAAGTCGACGGTGTCCTCGTCGATGGACTCCGTCATCAGGCCGGCCGCCTCGGCCATCCGGCACTCGGTGTACCGCATGGCGGCCGGCGGGTCGTCGTTGCCCAGCGAGCCGAAGTTGCCGTGGCCGTCCACCAGGGGCACGCGCATGGAGAACGGCTGGGCCATGCGCACCAGCGCGTCGTAGATCGACGCGTCGCCGTGCGGGTGCAGCTTGCCCATGACCTCGCCGACGACGCGGGCGCACTTCACGTAGCTGCGCTCGGGCCGCAGGCCCATCTCGTTCATCTGGTAGACGATGCGGCGGTGCACCGGCTTGAGGCCGTCGCGGGCATCCGGCAGTGCACGGGAGTAGATGACCGAGTACGCGTACTCGAGGAAGGAGCCCTGCATCTCGTCGACGACGTCGATGTCGAGGATCTTCTCCTCGTACGAGTCGTCGGGCGGCGGGGTCTTCGTACTACGGCGGGCCATCGCTGCCGGCTCCTTGCTGAAGCGTGAACGGTGATCTGACGCCGTCCATTGTGGACCGCGGCACTGACAGCCACCGACCAGGACCCGTCACGGGCCGCCCGGCCCGGCGCTGTCCGCAGGGTACGCCCTCGGGCCCGGCCGCCCGCCAACCGCGTTCTCGCTCTCGGCGTACGAGCTCCGGGAACCCCACCGGTGGCCCGCACGCTTGCATACAGTGGCAGGATCGGCGGAATTCCGCAGTTCCACCCAATGATTCAGCAAGTGATTCCACCAAGTGATTCCACCAAGGATTTCGCGATCGAAGGGACGTACATGCCCATGGGTCACACGGCCACAGCCCAGGCAGACTCCGGCGGCCTGACAGCGACCGAGCACCGCCTGGCCAACGGCCTGCGCGTGGTGCTCTCCGAGGACCACCTGACCCCGGTCGCGGCGGTGTGCCTCTGGTACGACGTCGGCTCCCGCCACGAGGTCAAGGGACGTACCGGCCTGGCTCACCTTTTCGAGCACCTCATGTTCCAGGGCTCCGCCCAGGTCAAGGGCAACGGCCACTTCGAACTGGTGCAGGGAGCCGGCGGCTCGCTCAACGGCACCACCAGTTTCGAGCGGACCAACTACTTCGAGACCATGCCCGCCCACCAGCTGGAGCTCGCCCTCTGGCTGGAGGCCGACCGCATGGGCTCCCTGCTGGCCGCCCTTGACGAGGAGTCCATGGAGAACCAGCGGGACGTCGTCAAGAACGAACGCCGCCAGCGCTACGACAACGTCCCCTACGGCACGGCGTTCGAGAAGCTGACCGCCCTCGCGTACCCGGAGGGCCACCCCTACCACCACACGCCGATCGGCTCGATGGCGGACCTGGACGCGGCGACCCTGGAGGACGCGCGCGCGTTCTTCCGCACCTACTACGCACCGAACAACGCGGTGCTGTCGGTCGTCGGCGACGTCGACCCCGAGCAGACGCTCGCCTGGATCGAGAAGTACTTCGGCTCCATCGCCTCGCACGACGGCAAGCAGCCGCCGCGGGACGGGTCGCTGCCCGACGTGATGGGCGAGCAGCTGCGCGAGATCGTCGAGGAGGAGGTCCCGGCCCGCGCCCTGATGGCCGCCTACCGCTTGCCGGAGGACGGCACGCGCGCGTGCGACGCGGCCGACCTGGCCCTCACCGTCCTGGGCGGCGGCGAGTCGTCCCGCCTGTACAACCGGCTCGTACGCCGCGACCGCACGGCCGTCGCCGCCGGATTCGGCCTGCTGCGGCTCGCCGGGGCGCCCTCCCTGGGCTGGCTGGACGTGAAGACGTCCGGTGACGTCGAGGTGCCGGTGATCGAGACCGCCATCGACGAGGAGCTGGCCCGGTTCGCCGAGGAGGGTCCCACGGCCGAGGAGATGGAGCGCGCCCAGGCTCAGCTCGAGCGCGAGTGGCTGGACCGCCTGGGTACGGTCGCGGGCCGCGCCGACGAACTGTGCCGGTACGCCGTCCTGTTCGGCGACCCGCAGCTCGCCCTCACCGCCGTACAGCGGGTGCTCGAGGTGACCGCGGACGAGGTCCGGGAGGTCGCCAAGGCCCGCCTGCGGCCCGACAACCGCGCCGTGCTCGTCTACGAACCCACCGCCCCCGGCGACACGCACGACGCCGACACGCACGACTCCACCGACGAGAACGAGGAGGCGGCCAAGTGACCGAGCTCGCCACCATGGAATTCCACGCACAGCCGCAGGCCGGCGAGCCCAGGCCGTGGGCGTTCCCGGCCCCCGAACGCGGCAGCCTCGACAACGGCCTCACCGTGCTGCGCTGCCACCGCCCCGGTCAGCAGGTCGTCGCCGTCGAGGTGCTCCTCGACGCGCCCCTGGACGCCGAGCCGGCCGGTCTCGACGGCGTCGCCACGATCATGGCGCGCGCATTCTCCGAGGGCACCGACAAGCACTCCGCCGAGGAGTTCGCCGCCGAGCTGGAGCGCTGCGGCGCCACCCTTGACGCGCACGCCGACCACCCCGGCGTCCGGCTGAGCCTGGAGGTGCCCGCCTCGCGCCTCGCCAAGGCCCTTGGTCTGGCCGCCGACGCGCTGAGGGCACCCGCCTTCGCGGACAGCGAGGTCGAACGGCTGGTGCGCAACCGGCTCGACGAGATCCCGCACGAGCTGGCCAACCCCTCCCGCCGTGCGGCCAAGGAGCTCTCCAAGGAGCTGTTCCCGGCCGCCTCGCGCATGTCGCGCCCCCGTCAGGGCACCGAGGAGACGGTCGCGGCCATCGACTCGGCGGCCGTGCGCGCTTTCTACGAGAGGCACGTCCGCCCCGCCACGGCCACCGCCGTGGTCGTCGGCGACCTCACCGGGGTCGACCTCGACACGCTGCTCGGCGACACCCTGGGCGCGTGGACCGGCTCGGCCGCCGAGCCGCGCTCCGTGCCCCCGGTGACCGCCGACGACCGGGGCAGGGTCGTCATCGTCGACCGCCCCGGCGCCGTCCAGACGCAGCTGCTGATCGGCCGCACCGGCTCCGACCGGCACGACCGCGTGTGGCCCGCGCAGGTGCTCGGCACCTACTGCCTCGGCGGCACCCTCACCTCCCGACTGGACCGCGTCCTGCGCGAGGAGAAGGGCTACACCTACGGCGTGCGGGCGTTCGGGCAGGTGCTGCGTTCCGCGCCGGACGGTTCGGGCGCCGCGATGCTCGCCATCAGCGGCTCCGTCGACACACCCCACACCGGTCCCGCCCTCGACGACCTGTGGACGGTGCTGCGCAAGCTGGCCGCGGAGGGGCTCACCGACGCCGAGCGTGACGTGGCCGTGCAGAACCTGGTGGGCGTGGCGCCGTTGAAGTACGAGACGGCGGCGGCCGTGGCGAGCACCCTGGCCGACCAGGTCGAACAGCACCTCGCCGACGACTTCCAGGCGACGCTCTACCGTCGACTCGCCTCCACGGGCACCGTGGAGGCCACGGCGGCGGTCGTGAACGCCTTCCCGGTGGACCGTCTCGTGACGGTCCTCGTCGGTGACGCGACGCAGATCAAGGCGCCGGTGGAGGCCCTCGGCATCGGTGAAGTCACCGTGGTGGCGGCCGAGTAGCGGCACACGCGGACGGCGGCCCCGGTGACCGGAGTGTCATCAGGGCCGCCGTTTGTCCGAATTGGGGGAGTGGCTGCCCTTCTGCCCTGTGGTGTGCGCTACAAAAACCCTGTTGCGTTTGAGGATTGAAGACAGCCGCGTTTAGCGTCGTCCAGGCTGTTCGTCAGGCAGTGCGCCGCACCCGCGGCACCGGACAGTCATCGCCGAGTCCCCGTACGGCGCGAGCCAGGGGAGCCGGGGACCCATCGCAGTCCCTGGGGTGAATCGGACGCCCGCGCGCACCGTGAGGGGGTCCGTAGGAGACCTTCCTGCTCCGAACCCGTCAGCTAACCCGGTAGGCGAGAGGGAAGGAAAGGACCAGCCTCTACATGGCGTTCACGCGCGCCACCGGGAAGCACCGCCGTACCGGCCGGGTGCACCGCACCACCGCCCGCGCGGCGGGAGTCGCGGCCCTCGCGACCACCGGCGTCGTCGGCACCCTCGCCGCTCCGGCGCTCGCCGCCGAGGCCGAGGTGGAGCAGAGCGGACTCACCCCGGTCGTCACCATCGGCGACTCCATAGCCGACGAGATCGACGCCCAGGCCGTCGCACAGAAGCAGGCGGCCGTGGACGCCGCCGCCCGTCAGGCGGCCCAGGAGGCGGCCCGCGAGCGGGCGGCCGAGGCGGCCAAGGAGGCACGCGAGTCGAAGGAGCGCGCCGCGCGGGAGGCGGAGCGCAAGCGCCTCAACACCTTCGTCGCGCCGATCACCGCCTCCTACGTGTCCACCGCGTACCGGGCCGGCAGCTCCCTGTGGTCCTCCGGCAGCCACACCGGCATCGACTTCCACGCCGCCGGCGGCACCACCGTGCACGCGGTCGGCGTCGGCACCGTCGTCGAGGCCGGCTGGGGCGGGGCGTACGGCAACCAGGTCGTGATCAAGATGCACGACGGCACGTACACGCAGTACGGGCACCTGTCGTCCATCGGCGTCTCCGTCGGTCAGTCGGTCGGGCCGGGCCTGCGGATCGGTCTCTCCGGCGCCACCGGCAACGTCACCGGGCCGCACCTCCACTTCGAGGCCCGAACGAGCCCCGAGTACGGCTCGGACATGGACCCCGTCGCCTACCTCCGCGCCCACGGCGTGAACGTCTGACGACGGACAAAACGGCGGGGGAGGTACGGAACGGCCGTCACGGCACCCGAAAGCCCCGACTGGGCGAGCCGGGGCTTTCGCATTCCGTTCCTCCCCGGCGGACGCCCGCAGGCCAAAAGATATCCACGAAATCCGTCCCGCCGTCGGAATACCCGCCTGATTGGCCTAGAGTCGCTGAGTACGCGTCAGTCGTCGACGTTCCACGGGGATTAAGACGGAGGTCGGTCATGCGAATTCCGGCGCATTCGGTGTGCACGGCGATCAGGGACGACATCGTCGCCGGGGTGCACGGACGCGGGGGCCGGCTCACCGAGGAGCTCCTCGCCCGCCGTTACGGCGTCTCCCGCGTCCCCGTCCGCGAGGCCCTGCGCACGCTGGAGGCCGAGGGCTTCGTGGTGACCAGGCGGCACGCGGGCGCGTGCGTGGCGGAGCCCACCGAGCGGGAGGCCGCCGACCTGCTGGAGACCCGCACCCTCCTGGAGCCGCTCGGCGCCTCCCGGGCGGCCCGGCGCCGCACCGATGCCCACCTCAAGGTACTGCGCGGCCTGGTAAGGCTGGGCAGGGAGCGCTCCCGGCACGGGCACGGCGAGGACCTGCGCGCGCTGGAGGGCTGGTTCCACGAGACCCTCGTGCAGGCCGCCGGCAGTCCCTCCCTGACGGCGATACTGACCCAGCTGCGCCGGAAGATCACCTGGATGTACGTCGTGGACGCGCCGGCCGGTGCGGTGGACCACTGGGTGGAGCGCGGCGCGGTCGTCGACGCGGTGGCGCGGGGTGACGGGGACCGCGCGCGGGCGCTCATGGCGCTGCACGTCGAACGGTCGACGGCGGCGCACCGGCTGCGCTTCACCTCCGGCGGCGGCCGCCCGGACGGTGTGAGGAACGCGCAACGTTCCGTAAACATCCCGAGCCTGCGGCATTAACGCGAGCGCCGTATACAAAAGAGGGCCAATTCCCGGGGTTGTTTTCTGCTGCCCGGAAAAGGGGCGGGGAAAAGGCCCGCCCGGTGGTCCGGGCGGGCCTTTTCGTGTGCCGTCACATCAGACGGTCTCGGGAAGCTCCTCGAGCCCCTCGGCGACCAGCTTCGCCAGCCGGTCCAGGGCCGCCTCCGCGCCCTCGGCGTCGGAGGCGAGGACGATCTCCTCGCCGCCCTGGGCGCCGAGGCCGAGGACGGCCAGCATGGAGGCCGCGTTGACGGGGGACCCGTCGGCCTTGGCGATCGTCACCGGGACGCCTGTGGCCGTGGCGGCTCGGACGAAGATGGAGGCGGGGCGGGCGTGGAGACCCTCCGCCCAGCCGACGTTGACGCGGCGCTCAGCCATGTGATGCTGCCCTTCAGGTGTTCGGAGGGGTTAGGTTGTCTAGACCAGTGTTGTCTAGACCAGTTTCCCACATCGTGAAGCAGGCCGGGACGACCGCGTGCCGTCCCGGACGGTCCTCGGACCGCGGCCTCGGTCCGAGCTTCCGTCCTCCACAGACTGCCCCGCGCCGTTGTCGTACGCGAGCCGTACTCTGGGGCCCATGCAGACCCCGTCGGACCGGCACGAGTATCCCGCTCACTGGGAAGCCGACGTGGTGCTGCGCGACGGCGGCACCGCGCGCGTCCGCCCCATCACCGTCGACGACGCCGAGCGCCTGGTCAGCTTCTACGAGCAGGTTTCCGACGAGTCGAAGTACTACCGCTTCTTCGCGCCGTACCCTCGCCTGTCCGCCAAGGACGTCCACCGCTTCACGCACCACGACTTTGTGGACCGGGTGGGACTCGCGGCCACCGTCGGCGGCGAGTTCATCGCCACCGTACGCTACGACCGGATCGGCGCCGGCGGAACGCCCGCCCCGGCTCCGGCCGACGAGGCCGAGGTCGCCTTCCTCGTCCAGGACGTCCACCAGGGGCGCGGCGTCGCCTCCGCGCTCCTGGAACACATCGCCGCCGTCGCCCGCGAGCGCGGGATCCGCCGCTTCGCCGCCGAGGTGCTGCCCGCCAACAACAAGATGATCAAAGTCTTCATGGACGCCGGGTACACGCAGAAGCGGAGCTTCGAGGACGGTGTGGTCCGCCTGGAGTTCGATCTCGAACCCACCGAACGTTCGCTGGCCGTGCAGTACGCGCGCGAGCACCGTGCGGAGGCCCGTTCCGTCCAGCGGCTGCTGCAGCCCGGTTCGGTCGCGGTCATCGGCGCCGGCCGTACCCCGGGCGGCGTCGGCCGCAGCATCCTCGGCAACGTCCGGGACGCGGGCTACACGGGCCGGCTGTACGCCGTGAACAGGGCCTTTCCCGAGGATCAGAAGGAACTCGACGGTGTCCCGGCGTGCCGTTCCGTGCGCGACATCGCCGGGCCCGTCGACCTGGCCGTCGTCACCGTGCCCGCCGAGCACGCCCCCGCCGTCGTCACCGAGTGCGGGGAGCACGGCGTCCAGGGACTGGTGGTGATCTCCGCCGGATACGCCGACAGCGGCCCGGAGGGACGCGAACGCCAGCGCGCCCTCGTACGGCAGGCGCGCACGTACGGCATGCGCATCATCGGGCCCAACGCCTTCGGGATCATCAACACCTCCCCGGACGTGCGGCTCAACGCCTCTCTCGCCCCCGAGATGCCGCGACCCGGCCGGATCGGCCTGTTCGCCCAGTCCGGCGCCATCGGCATCGCCCTGCTGTCCCGGCTGCACCGCCGCGGCGGCGGGGTCACCGGGGTCACCGGCGTGTCCACCTTCGTCTCCTCCGGCAACCGTGCCGACGTCTCCGGCAACGACGTCCTCCAGTACTGGTACGACGACCCGGAGACCGACGTCGCGCTGATGTACCTGGAGTCCATCGGCAACCCGCGCAAGTTCACCCGCCTGGCCCGGCGGACCGCGGCGGCCAAGCCCCTGGTCGTGGTGCAGGGAGCCCGGCACGGCGGCGTGGCACCGCAGGGGCACGCCGTCCGGGCGACACGGCTGCCGCACGCGACGGTCTCCGCGCTGCTGCGGCAGGCCGGCGTGATCCGCGTCGACACGATCACCGACCTGGTCGACGCGGGGCTGCTGCTCGCCCGCCAGCCGCTGCCCGCCGGACCGAGGGTGTCCGTCCTGGGCAACTCGGAGTCACTGGGCCTGCTGACCTACGACGCGTGCCTTTCCGAGGGACTGCGACCGCACCCCCCGCTGGACCTGACCACCGCCGCGTCGGCCGACGACTTCCACGCGGCCCTGTCCCGGGCCCTGGCCGACGACACCTGCGACGCGGTCGTGGTGACCGCCATCCCGGCGGTGGGGGAGGGGCCGGCCGGGGACGCCGCGCTGGCGGAGGCCCTGCGATCGGCGGCGGCCGCGGTCCCCACCAAGCCGGTCCTCGTGGTCCACGTGGAGCTGGGCGGCCTGGCGCAGGCCCTGTCCGCGGCGGCGAGCACCGCTCCCCAGGCCGCTCCCAGTACTGCCCCCCGGGCCGCCTTCAGCCCTCCCGAGGAGGCTCCGCCCGCGGCCCCGGCCCAGCCGCCGCCCCCCGTCCGGGCCCCGGAGGGGACCCACCTCATCCCCGCCTACCCCGCCGCCGAGCGTGCCGTCCGCGCCCTCGCCCGGGCCGTCGCCTACGCACAGTGGCGACGCGACGCCGCCGACCCGGGCAAGGTGCCCGAGTACGAGGACATCGACGAGAAGGGCGCCGCCGCGCGGATAGCGGGGCACCTCGCGCGCGGCCAGGGGCTCACCCTCGGCGCCCAGGAGACCTGCGACCTGCTCGGCGGGTACGGCGTCCACGTCCACCGCGCCCTGCCCGCCCCCACTCCCGACGACGCCGCGGCCGCCGCGCGGACCCTCGGCTACCCCGTCGCCCTCAAGGCCACCGCCCCCCACCTGCGCCACCGCGCCGACCTGGGGGGCGTACGCCTCGACCTGGCGGACGAGGAACAACTGCGACGGGCCTACGGCGAACTGACCGGGCTGTTCGGCACGCCCGCGGAGCTGCGCCCGGTGGTGCAGGGCATGGCACCGCGCGGTGTCGACACGGTCGTACGGGCCGTCATCGACCCGGCGGCCGGCGCGGTGCTCTCCTTCGGCCTCGCCGGCGCAGCCACGCAGCTGCTCGGCGACATGGCGCACCGGCTGATTCCGGTCACCGACCGGGACGCCACGTCGCTCATCCGCTCGATCCGCACGGCGCCCCTCCTCTTCGGCTGGCGCGGCTCGGCGCCCGTAGACGCCGCCGCCCTTGAGGAGCTGCTGCTGCGGGTCTCCCGGCTGGTCGACGACCACCCGGAAGTCGTCGCGGTCACCCTGGAACCGGTCGTGGTCGCCCCGCGCGGCCTGAGCGTCCTCGGCGCCTCCGTCCGCCTCGCACCCCCTCCCGCCAGGGACGACCTGGGCCCGCGGACCCTGCCGGCCTACTGATCCGCCACGGCCCGGGCACGGCCCACCACGGGTACCGCGGGAGCGTCCCTCGCAGTCAGCGGGTCCCCGTAGGATGGACGGCATGGCCAAGACCAGTACGACGACCCAGGGGCTGCGAGCGGCGATCGAGCGCAGCGGCTACTACCCGGCCCTCGTGGCCGAGGCGGTGGAGGCCGCCGTGGGCGGTGAGCCCGTGCGGTCGTACCTGGTGCATCAGGAGACGACGTTCGACCAGAACGAGGTACGCCGGCACGTGACCGTGCTGGTGCTCACCGGCAACCGCTTCATCGTGAGCCACACCGACGAGCAGGCCGCCGACGACACCTCGCCGACGCCGTACACCACGACGTCCACGGAGTCCGTCAAGCTCGGCCGGATCTCGTCCATCGTCGTCAGCCGCGTCGTCGCCAACCCGGAGCAGTACAAGCCGGGCACCCTGCCCCGCGAGATCGTGCTGACCATCGGCTGGGGCGCCGTCTCCCGCCTCGACCTGGAACCGGCCGCCTGCGGCGACCCCAACTGCGAGGCCGACCACGGCTACACGGGCAGCTCGACGGCCGACGACCTCAGCCTCCGCGTCAGCGAGGCCGGAGACGGCCCCGAAACGGTGCGCCAGGCGCTCAGCTTCGCGCAGGCCCTCTCCGAGGCGACCGCGGACTCCGCCCGCTGATGGTGCAGCACACCGCCTGGGACACCCACCCGGAACCGCTCCCCGTCGAGTCCGCCCCCGTACCCGAGTACGGCACGGGCTCCCTCGCCGACCTGCTGCCCACCCTGGCCGCCGGCCTCGGCGTCCCCGGCATGACCGCGGGCATCACCGAACTGACCCCCGCCGACCGCAACTGCGTGTTCCTGATCGACGGCCTCGGCTGGGAGCAGCTGCGCGCCCACCCGGACGACGCCCCCTTCCTCAGCTCGCTCGTGGGCAGTTCCCGCGGCGGCACCGGGCGCCCGATCACCGCCGGTTACCCGGCGACCACGGCGACCTCCCTCGCCTCCGTCGGCACCGGTCTGCCGCCGGGCGCCCACGGCCTGCCCGGCTACACCGTGCGCAATCCGGACTCCGGCGCGCTGATGAACCAGCTGCGCTGGCTGCCGTGGACCGCGCCCGCCCCCTGGCAGCCGTACCCCACGGTCTTCGGCCTCGCCCACGAGGCGGGCGTGCACGCCGCCCAGGTCTCCTCGCCGACCTTCGCGAACACCCCGCTGACCAAGGTCGCGCTCAGTGGCGGCGAGTTCCACGGACGCCTGTCCGGCGAGGACCGGATGGACTGCGCAGCCGAGCAGCTGGCCGCCGCCGACCGCGCCCTCGTCTACACCTACTACGCCGAGGTCGACGGCGCGGGCCACCGCTTCGGCGTCGACTCCGACACCTGGCGCGGCCAACTCGGGCACGTCGACCGGCTCGTCCAGCGCCTCGCCGAACAGCTGCCGTCGCGCAGCGCCCTGTACGTCACCGCCGACCACGGCATGGTCGACGTGCCTTTCGACGAGGAGCACCGCATCGACTTCGACGAGGACTGGGAGCTGAAGGCGGGCGTCGCCCTGCTCGGCGGCGAGGGCCGCGCCCGGCACGTGTACGCCGTCCCCGGTGCCCGGAGCGACGTGCTGACCTGCTGGCGCGAGGTTCTCGGCGAGCAGTTCTGGGTGGCGTCCCGGGACGAGGCGATCGCGGCGGGCTGGTTCGGCCCACGCGTCGACGACCGGGTGTACGACCGCATCGGCGACGTGGTCGCCGCCGCGCGCGACGACGTCCTGCTCATCGCTTCCGAGCGCGAACCCAAGGAGTCGGCGATGGTCGGGAACCACGGCTCGATGACCCCTGCCGAGCAGCTCCTCCCGCTGCTCGAAGTACGCTCCTGACGCCCACCGACGCCGCCACTCCTCCTTCGCCGAAAGGTGCCCGACCCCTCATGCCCGAGCTGGTCTTCTTCTCCGGAACGATGGACTGCGGGAAGTCGACCCTGGCTCTGCAGATCGAGCACAACCGCTCGGCGCGCGGCCTGGCCGGCATGATCTTCACCCGCGACGACCGCGCGGGCGAGGGCAAGCTCTCCTCGCGCCTCGGTCTCGTCACCGACGCGGTGGAGGTCGGGGACGGCCAGGATCTGTACGCCCACGTCGTCGACCACCTCTCGCAGGGCGGCCGCGTGGACTACGTCATCGCGGACGAGGCGCAGTTCCTCGCGCCCGACCAGATCGACCAGCTCGCGCGCGTGGTCGACGACCTCGACGTCGACGTGTACGCCTTCGGCATCACCACCGACTTCCGCTCCAAGCTCTTCCCCGGCTCCCAGCGGCTGGTGGAGCTGGCCGACCGTGTCGAGGTGCTCCAGGTCGAAGCCCTGTGCTGGTGCGGCGCCCGCGCCACGCACAACGCCCGCACCATCGGCGGCGTCATGGTCGTCGAGGGCGCCCAGGTGGTCGTCGGCGATGTGGCCCAGTCCCCCGACGAGGTCGGCTACGAGGTGCTGTGCCGACGCCACCACCGGCGCCGTACGACCGCCGCGACGGCCCGGGCGGCAGCGCTCTCGCCGGACGTGCTGCCGGTGTCGCCTGCTTGACGCCATGGCGGGCGTGTCCCCGCGGAAGGGGTTACCGCCCTCAGCGCCTCCCGGACCTCGCCGACGGTCGCCGTGGCCCGGACCCCGTGGCCGGGAGGAGGGCGGGGCGAGCACCACGAGGAGCGGCCGGTCTCCTGTACGCCGAAGCCGGCGAATGACCGAGCGGGGGTGCACCGGCTCTCCAGGAGGACCGTCGGCAGTCACCGCTCGCTGTGCAGCAGCGCGAACCGCGCCCCCTCCGGATCCGCCACCATCGCCACCCGGCCGTAGGGCGTGTCCTGCGCGGGCCTGAGGACATGCCCGCCCAGCCCGACGAGACGCCCCAGGGACTCGTCCGCGTCGGCCACCTCGAAGTACGTCACCCAGTGCGGCCCCCGGTCGCGGGGCAGGGCGGTGCCGACGCCGTGAAGACCGGCGACGGGGCGGCCGTCGAGGCACAGGGTCACGTAGTCGACGTCGGCTGAGACCCCAGGGCCCAGTTCGAAGCCGAACACCGTCTCGTAGAACTTGGCGACGCCCGCCGCCTCGTAGGTCGTCAGTTCGTTCCACGCGGGGGCGCCGGGTACGCCCGTGACGGCGGTGCCGAGGTGCGCCGCGGCCTCCCAGATGCCGAAGACGGCGCCCGACGGATCGGAGCCGAGGGCCAGGCGACCGGCCTCACCGGCGTCCAGCGGGCCGACGCCGATCGTGCCACCGCACAGGCGCACCGTCTCGGCCGTCCGATCGACGTCGTCGGAGGCGAAGTAGGGCGTCCAGGCGATGGGCAGCTGCCGGTCCGGGGGCAGTTGGCCGATTCCCGCCACCCCTTGCCCGTCGAGCAGGGCCCGTGCGTAGGGGCCCAGTTGCTGCGGTCCTGGTCGGAACTCCCAGCCGAACAGGGCCCCGTAGAAGTCGTGGGTCGCGGCCGGCCCGTGCACCATCAGACTCACCCAGCAGGGTGTGCCGGGTGCGCGCCGGGCGTTCGTCTCGCCGCTTCGGCCGGCCGACCCCCGTGCGTAGGTCATCGTCACTCTCTTCTCGGCCCTGCGCGGGCCGTGCGTCCGCTTCCGTCTGACGGATTCCGCTCCGACGGACCTCCGCGCCGGTGCCGGCACCGGATCCGGTGCCGCGCACTTCGGGCGCGCTCGTGGGCAGCCCGGCTGCCCGCCGGTACAGCATGTGCCCGAACCCGTACGCCTCGTGATCGGTGCTGTCCGGCGGGCAGAGTAGCCCGACATCGACGTCTCGGCCACTCGGTACGCCAGGATGGGGCCATGAACGCCATCATCTCCGCATCCGAACTCGTCGACGAACTGGCCGGCGCCGGCCCTCCCGTCCTGCTCGACGTCCGCTGGCAGCTGAGCACGGCTAAGGCGGCCGGCGCCCCGCCGTTCGACGGCCGGGCCGAGTACGCGGCCGGGCACCTTCCCGGTGCCGTCTACGTCGACCTGGACAGGGAACTCGCCTCCGCGCCCGGCGCGGGCGGTCGGCACCCGCTGCCCGACGTGGCGGAGTTCGGCGCGACGATGCGCCGGGCGGGCGTGTCGTCCGGGCGGCCGGTCGTCGCCTATGACGGAGGCCAGGGGTGGGCCGCGTCCCGCGCCTGGTGGCTGCTGCGCTGGACGGGTCACCCGAACGTGCGGGTCCTGGACGGCGGGTTGGCGGCCTGGGAGGCGCCGCTGTCGACGGACGTCCCGACGCCCGTGGAGGGCGACTTCACGCCGGCGCCGGGTACGGCGGGCCTGCTGGACGCGGACGGGGCCGCCGCGCTGGCCCGCTCCGGGGTGCTGTTCGACGCCCGCGCGGGGGAGCGTTACCGAGGCGACGCCGAGCCGGTCGACCGGGTCGGCGGCCACATCCCGGGCGCCGTGTCCGCGCCCACGTCCGACAACGTGGCGTCGGACGGCCGCTTCCTGCCCGCGGAGGAACTCCGGGCGCGTTTCGAAGCCCTGGGCGCCAAGGAGGAGGGAGAGGTCGGCGTGTACTGCGGCTCGGGCGTGTCGGGTGCTCACGAGGTGCTCGCGCTGGCGGTGGCGGGCATCCCCGCGGCGCTGTACGTGGGCTCGTGGTCCCAGTGGTCGTCGGACCCGGACCGGCCGGTCGCGGTGGGGCCCGACCCGCAGTAGGCCCGTGCACGCGGGGGGGGGCGCCCCCCCCCCGGGGGGGCCCCCCCCCCGGGGGCGGCAGGGTGGTGGGCGCCCGGCGCAAAACCCGGCGCCCGGCGGAGTCGCGGGGGACTCCACCGGCT
>NZ_JBICYB010000017.1:33780-52621 GCF_043200575.1 Streptomyces sp. NPDC048392 | reverse complement strand
GGGCGGCGCGGGGGGGGGGGGGGGGGGGGGGGCCCCCCGCGGCGGGGGCGGGGGGGGGGGGGGGGGGCCCCCCCCGGGGGGGGCCCCCCCCCCCCCCCCCCCCACGTCATGGTTGTCGGCGCACGGCGAAAACCCGGTCGCACGGCGGAGTCCCGGTCTACTCCTGCTTCTTCCGCCGCGTCCCGAACACGATCTCGTCCCAGCTGGGCACCGCCGCGCGGCGGCCCGGCCGGACCCCGTCGGCCTCGGCCTGGCGGTCGGTGGAGCCGGTGAGACGGTCGCGGTGGCTGGCCACCGAGCGCGGCATGAGCACGTCGGCGTAGGCGGAACCGGCCGACGCCGCGGGCGGCTCCTCCACCTCGGGCTCCTCGACGGGCTCCTCCACCGGCTCCGGAACGCGCTCGGGCACCACCAGATCACCGCGGAAGCTCGGTACGGCCTCCAGCAGGCTGGTGAGGGAGTCGCGTTCGGCCGAGGCGGTGGCCGCGGTGTCGTCGGCCGGCTCGGACGGCGGCGGGGACAGACTCGGCCGCTCCCGCTGCTCCCGGTCGAGGGTCCGGTCCAGCGGACGGTCGCGCGGCAGCCGGGCGATGCGCGGCACGAACGGGAAGCTGGGCTCGGGCGCGGCGAGGTCGTCGGACTCGCCGATCAGCGCGCGCGCCTCCGCGTCGACGGCCTGGACGAGCCGCCGGGGCGGGTCGTACGTCCAGCTCGCCGAGTGCGGTTCGCCCGCGACCAGGTAGACCAGCAGGACTTCCCAGGTGCCGTCGTCGCGGCGCCAGGAATCCCACTGGACGGTGTCCTTGTCGGCGCCGCGCAGCAGCAGCCGCTCCTGAACGGCCTCGCCGAGGGGCGGTCCGGAGTTCTCGCCGGGACGGCGGACGGGGGTCTTGCGGGCCCGCTCCGCCATGAAGGCGCGCTCGGCCAGCACGGGGCCCTCGAAGCGCCGTACGCGATCGACGGGGATGCCGGCCATCTGGGCGACCTCTTCCGCGGTCGCGCCGGCACGTATACGCGCCTGGATGTCGCGGGGGCGGAGATGGCTCTCCACCTCGATCTCGATCTGGCCGAGGCGGGGACGGTCGCCGCGCACGGCGGCGCGGAGCCGCTCGTCGATCGGAAGCGTGTACTCCGTGCTGTCCGCAGCCTTCAGCACCAGCCGTGTGCCGTCATTCGAGACGGCCACGACACGCAGTTCGGGCATGGGGACCTCCCGGGTGGTGCCTGCCGACGTCACGTGCGTCGCTGCTTCCGCTCTGTCGAGTGTGACCTGCCCGGGTGCAGCCTGCCACAACCTTGCCGAGTTGCCCGGCGTGTCGGGCGCGGGCCCTGGATCGCCGCTATGGCACGGTACTCTATTCGCAACGCTAAGTGACCAACTTGGTCACCCTGTGCAACTAGCCCCCTCCCGGCGGTCCTTCAAGGTTTCGGACCGCCTCTCGGGAGCCCGGCCCCAGGGCTCGCAACAGTACTCCATTCGGGCCACGTGCGTGGATTGGCGCGCCGCCCAACTTCTGGCAAGAGGCGCCGCTTGGCCGTTCCTGGTGCGGTTTCCGTGATCTTGGACGTGGCGTAGTTCACGCAATCGCCCGAAACGGAACTAACGGTATCGGCCGCACGTCCTTTTCTCGTGCAGTTGATCGATTCCGTGCGGGGAAGGCAGGCAAGGTCCGAGGATGCGTGAGAAGTCCGATGGCGCAGGTGGGGTGGACGTGCGTACGAAGGGGGAGTCCAGGCGCATCGACCTGAGCCTGCCCCAGGTCGCGGGCAGCGCCGTGGCGGCGGTGGTGGCCGCCAAGCTCGCCTCGTCCTTCGGCGTCTACGGGACGATCGTCGGCGCCGGCCTGATCAGTGTCGTCGCCACCTGCGGGGGTTCGGTACTCCAGCACTTCTTCAAGCACACCGGGGAGCAGATCCGGGTGAAGCGCACCGTCGGCACCGTGCCGGCCGGCGGACGCACCGCGCCGGTCCAGGCTCCGGTACGGGCCCCGGCTCCGGTCGGGTTCACCGACGGCACCGTCTACCGCGCCCGGACCACGGGTTGGAGGCGCCCGCTGGTCGCGGCCGCTCTCGTCTTCGGCGTCACCATGGCAGGGATCACCGCGTACGAGGTCGTGTCCGGCCAGAACCTGAGCGGCGGTCACAGCACCACCGTCGGCAGCGCCTTCACCGGTCACGACGAAGCCGCGTCGGATGCCGGAGAGCCGGGGAAGCCGGGTGACTCCGAGGACGCGCGGGACGGCCGGGACTCTTCCGGCGACCCGGGCGACTCCGGTTCCGCAAGCGGCGCCCCGGCCCCGACCCCTTCGGGGAGCCCGGACGCGACGGGCGGCAGCGCGTCGCCGGACGGCGGTCCGACGCGGGACGGCGGTACGGCGTCCGGCCCGGCACCCACTCCGGACGCCTCAGGTGGCGGGGGTTCCGGGGACACCGGGACCCCCGAGCCGGACGCTTCGGCTACGGTCCCAGGACCCGGCGCAAGTAGTCGTTCAGGAACAGCCGATCCGGGTCGAGACGGTCCCGCAGTGCCGTGAACTCGCCGAAGCGCGGATACACCCGGGAGAAGTACCCGGCGTCCCGGGTGTGCACCTTGCCCCAGTGCGGCCGGCCCTCGTGCGCCGTGAAGACGCGCTCGGCGGCGCTGAAGTACGCCTGGTAAGGCGTGCCCCGGAACATGTGCACCGCGATGTACGCGCTGTCGCGCCCCGAGGCGGTGGACAGTGTGATGTCGTCGGCCGGGGCCGTGCGCACCTCGACCGGGAAACTGATCCGCAGCCGTGACCGGTCGACCATCGCCCTCAGTTCACGCAGCGTCTCGACGACGGCCTCGCGCGGGACGGCGTACTCCATCTCGACGAACCGCACCCGGCGCGGCGAGGTGAAGACCTTGTAGGGGACGTCCGTGTACGTCCGCGCGGAGAGCGCCCTGCTGGAGATCCGGGCGATCCCCGGGACGGTGGCGGGCACCGCGCGGCCGACCCAGTTGGCAGCCTGGAAGACGCCGTTGGACAGGAACTCGTCGTCCAGCCAGCCCTGGAACCGCCCCACCGGCTGCTCCGGACCGGCGCTGCGATTGTTGCGCTTGGTGTTGGTGCTGCCGGTGTGCGGGAACCAGTAGAACTCGAAGTGCTCGTTCTCGGACCACAGTTCGTCGAAGTCGGCCAGGACCCGGTCGAACGGCATGGGCTCCTCGCGGGCCGTGAGCAGGAAGATCGGCTCCACGGCGAAGGTGATCGCGGTGACGACGCCCAGCGCGCCGAGGCCGATCCGGGCCGCGGCGAACACCTCGGGATGCTCGCGCTCGGAGCAGGACAGCACGGACCCGTCCGCCGTGACCAGCTCCAGGCCCCGGATCTGGGCGGCGATCGAGGCGGAGTCGCGGCCCGTGCCGTGCGTGCCGGTGCTGGTCGCGCCGGAGACGGTCTGCTCCATGATGTCGCCCATGTTGGTCAGCGACAGCCCCTCGCGTGCGAGGGCCATGTTGAGCCTCTTGAGCGGGGTACCCGCCTCGACGGTGACCGTCATGGCGGCGCGGTCGATGCCGCGGATGCCCGTCAGCAGTTGAGGGCGGATCAACACACCGTCCGTCGCGGCTATGGACGTGAAGGAATGCCCGGTGCCGACCGCCTTGACCCGCAGCCCGTCCTCGGCCGCCCTGCGAACGGCCCCGGCCAGTTCGTCGACGGAGGCGGGAGTGACCTCCCGCGCGGGGCGCGCGGAGACATTGCCGCCCCAGTTACGCCACGTACCGTGCCTGCCGCTCGTTCTGCCGTTCGCCGTGCGTGTGCTGCTCAACGGTCCCTCCCCGACGCGGATCCGGCCGCTTGAGCCGGCGGTACCCGAGGAAACCGACCGCGACCGCGACGACCCCGGCCACCGCCGGAACCCCGTACCCGGCACGCGCCCCGGAGGTGTCGATCACCCAGCCGCCCGCGGAGGAGCCGAGCGCGACCCCGACCGCGAGTCCGGTACTCACCCAGGTCATGCCCTCGGTGAGCTGCGTGCGTGGTACGTGCTCTTCGATGAGGGACATCGTCGTGATCATCGTGGGAGCGATGGACAGACCCGCAACGAACAGCGCCGCGGCCAGAAACAGCAGGTTTCCGACCAGTAGAAGGGGGATCATACTCACGGCCATCGCACACACGCCCAGCAGCCAGCGGCGTTCGGGCGGCCCGGCGAAGCGCAGCAGCCCGAACACCATGGCCGCCGTGCACGATCCCGCCGCGTAGAGCGCGAGTACGAGGCTGGCGGCGGCCTTGTGCCCTTCCTCCTCGGCGAACGCCACGGTGACGACATCGATGGCCCCGAAGATCGTTCCCGTGGCCGCGAACGTGCCGACCAGGACCTGAAGCGCCCGGGAGCGCAGTGCCGTGCCGCCGCCCTTGTGCTCGCGCGGGTGCGGTTCCGGCTCGGTGGCGCGCTGCGAGGTCAGCCAGAAGACGCCCGTCGCCAGGAAGCAGGCGGCGAGCAGCGGCCCGGCCTCCGGGAACCAGGCCGTGGACAGTCCGATGGAGATGATCGGGCCGAAGATGAAACAGATCTCGTCCACCACGGACTCGAAGGAGTACGCGGTGTGCAGTCGAGGTGTGCCCCGGTACAGGGCCGCCCAGCGGGCCCGGACCATCGCGCCGAGGCTGGGCACACAGCCGATGCCGACACAGGACGCGAACAGCACCCAGTCCGGCCACCCGTGGTGCGCGGCCGGCAGGAGCACCGCGGCCGCGGTCAGCGACACCAGGGTCGCCGGGCGCAGCACCCGGCGCTGGCCGTACCGGTCCACCAGACGGGAGACCTGCGGCCCGGCCACGGCCGCGGCGAGCGCGATGGTGGCGGACAGGGCCCCGGCCAGTCCGTAGCGCCCGGTGAGCTGCGAGATCATCGTCACCACGCCGATGCCCATCATCGACAGCGGCATCCGGCCGAGGAAGCCCGCGGCGGAGAAGCCCTTGGTGCCGGGGACGGTGAACAGAGCGCGGTAGGGACTGGCCAACGAGGTCTCCGGAAAAGGCTCAGTAAGGTGCGAACGCAGTCGATACAGCTTACTCGCCCGAACGCCCGGCAACACCCCCGCGGACCTGGTGGAACGCACGGCCGGTACCCCACCGTTTCCCCGCTGTCAGTGCCGGGTGGCAGGATCGAGACATGCCAGACCAGCTCGATGCCAACCCCTACGACGCCCTGCTCCTGCTCTCGTTCGGCGGCCCGGAGGGACCGGACGACGTGGTCCCGTTCCTGGAGAACGTGACCCGAGGGCGCGGCATCCCCAAGGAACGCCTCAAGGAAGTCGGACAGCACTACTTCCTCTTCGGTGGGGTCAGCCCCATCAACGACCAGAACCGTGCCCTGCTGGACGCCCTGCGCAAGGACTTCGCCGAGCACGGCCTGGACCTGCCCGTCTACTGGGGCAACCGCAACTGGGCGCCGTACCTGACGGACACCCTGCGCGACATGGTCCGCGACGGCCGCCGCCGCATCCTGGTCCTGGCCACCAGCGCCTACGCCTCGTACTCGGGCTGCCGCCAGTACCGCGAGAACCTCGCGGACGCGCTCGCCGCCCTGGCATCCGAGGGACTGGAGCCGCCGAGGATCGACAAGCTGCGGCACTACTTCAACCACCCGGGCTTCGTCGAGCCCATGGTCGACGGGGTCGTCCGGTCCCTCGCCGAGCTGCCCGAGAACGTCCGGGACGGCGCGCACATCGCGTTCTCGACCCACTCGATCCCCACCGCCTCCGCGGACACCTCCGGTCCCGTCGGGGGACACGGCGACGGCGGGGCGTACGTGCGCCAGCACCTGGACGTGGCGCAGCTGATCGCCGACGCCGTCCGTGAGCGCACCGGTGTCGACCACCCCTGGCAGCTCGTCTACCAGTCGCGCTCGGGCGCCCCGCACATCCCGTGGCTGGAGCCCGACATCTGCGACCACCTGGCGGAGCGGCAGGCGGCCGGCGCCCCCGCCGTGGTGATGGCCCCCATCGGATTCGTCTCCGACCACATGGAGGTCCTCTACGACCTCGACACGGAGGCCACCGCCAAGGCCGAGGAGCTGGGGCTGCCGGTGCGCCGCTCGGCCACCGTGGGCGCCGACCCGCGGTTCGCCGCGGCGGTCCGGGACCTCGTCCTGGAGCGGGCCGGCGACGAGCGCGGAGAAGGTGTCGCGCCGTGCGCACTCGGCGCCCTCGGGGCGAGCCACCACCTGTGCCCGGCCGGCTGCTGCCCCGCCCGTACCCCCCGCCCCGCCGCCGCGGGCGCCGACAGTCCCTACGCGTGAGGAGCCCCGTGACCGACGTGACGCCCGACCCGCTCCACGCCGACCTGCTGAAGATCGGCCGGGAGGCCGCCCACCGCGCGGGCGAGCTGCTGCGGGACGGCCGCCCGGCCGACCTCGCGGTCGCCGCCACCAAGTCCAGTCCGATCGACGTGGTCACCGAGATGGACATCGCGGCGGAGAAGCTGATCACCGGGCTGATCGCCGACCGCCGTCCCGACGACGGTTTCCTCGGCGAGGAGGGCTCCGCCACGGAGGGCACCAGCGGCGTCCGCTGGGTCATCGACCCGCTCGACGGCACGGTCAACTACCTCTACGGACTGCCCACCTGGGCGGTCTCCATCGCCGCCGAGCAGGACGGCGAGCGGGTGGCCGGGGTGGTGGTGGCCCCGATGCGGGGCGAGTCCTACCACGCGCTGCTGGGCGGCGGCGCCTGGGCGACGGGCGCCTGGGAGGGCGAACGCAGGCTCGTCTGCCGGTCCGCGGCACCGCTGGACCAGGCGCTGGTCTCCACCGGCTTCAACTATGTCGCCGACGTCCGCGCGGAGCAGGCCGAGATCGCGCGGCGGCTCATTCCGCTGGTGCGGGACATCCGGCGCGGCGGCTCGGCCGCGATCGACCTGTGCGACGTGGCCGCGGGACGCCTCGACGGCTACTACGAGCGCGGTCTGCACCCCTGGGACGTCGCGGCGGGCGACCTGATCGCCCGGGAGGCGGGCGCGGTGACCGGTGGACGCCCCGGTGAGCGCCCCACCAACGACCTGACGGTCGCTGCCACTCCGGCCGTCTTCGAGCCCCTCCAGCGGCTTCTGGCGGACTTCGGCGCGTAGGCCCGTCCGGGCCCGGATCGGACGGCCGGCGTCCGGTCGGCACGGCGAGCCGTCGGTGCCGCCCGCCCCCCGCGTCAGGACCCGCCGCGGGGGCGGGTGGCGCCCTCGCGTCCGGCCGGTGCGAGGCAGCGGGGTACTGGTCGGGCGGCCCCGCCGGTCCGTCGTCGGACGCACCGAGCCGGCGTCGCCCGTGGACGGCGAGGGGCGGGGCAGCCCGCCGGATGGACGCCAGGTCCCCCCGGACGGGGATCGATCGCCGACACCCGGCGTGTCGAGCCGGGCCGTCCCCCAGCCCCTCGGGGGAGCGGGGGCGGTGTCCGGAGCATGGAGGTGCTGCCCGACCTGTGTCCGTCGTGCCGGGCGGCGGCACCTTCGCGGGGACCCGGTGCGACGCTGCGCGCGTCCCGTTTCGCCGCCCCCGCAGGCGCGGTCTCCCGGCGTCCCGTGAGACGGGCCAGCACCCGCTCCGTCGCACCGGGGGAGCGGGTGCCGCCCCGGCGTCGGCGCCCCGGCCATGCGCCCCGGCCACGCGCCCCGGGCGGGGGCGGGCCCGCTCCCCGGCACCTCGCCGCCGGACGGCCAACCGCGCGGCGAGGCCCCGGCGCTGGACCTCGCCGGGGCCTCGTTCGCGGGCGGTCAGGCGTTGGTCGCGCCGACCTCCACACCGTGCTCGGCAGCGAGACGGCGCAGGTCGTCCAGCTCGCCCAGCTCCACGTCGACAAGGAACTCGTCGCCCTCGTCGCGGGCCCGGGACAGGTCGGACTCGGTCGTCTTTATGCGCTGCAGAAGTCCTGCGGTGAAAGCGTCCATGCTGCGCCCCCTCGTCCTGGGTCGTGGGTCGTCGGCACGGGGGTGTGCCGTTTCGAAAGGGGCGATCACGTCTCCGGTGGAGTGCCCAGCGCTGCCCTGCCGGGCGGCGACGGTGCCGGACACCCACGCCCACTCTGCGGAAGCGGACCGAGGCGTACCGCGCGGTAACGTGGTACAGGCAGAGCGTGATCGCGGGGTGTAAAGCCGTCCTCCCCCAGCTCCCCTTCGCGGAAACCTCAACCGCGCGAGAAAATCTCCCATTCCCGCTTCCGCACCTTTCTCCGGCACCGGCCCCGCACTCGGCCTCAGCCGCCTTACAGCCGACTTATGGCCGAAAAGGGCAGGATGGAGGCAACACACCCGGCAGACCCCTGCCCTCGTGCGCGCGACAAGCGCTACGCGGGTGGACGTCAGGAAGGACAAGCGACGTGCGCGTACTCGTCGTCGAGGACGAGCAACTGCTCGCCGATGCGGTGGCCACCGGACTGCGCCGGGAGGCCATGGCCGTCGACGTCGTGTACGACGGCGCGGCCGCCCTGGAGCGCATCGGCGTCAACGACTACGACGTGGTCGTCCTCGACCGCGACCTCCCGCTCGTGCACGGCGACGACGTGTGCCGCAGGATCGTCGAGCTGGGCATGCCCACCCGCGTGCTCATGCTCACGGCCTCCGGCGACGTCAGCGACCGGGTCGAGGGCCTGGAGATCGGCGCCGACGACTACCTGCCCAAGCCGTTCGCGTTCAGCGAGCTGATCGCCCGGGTGCGGGCCCTGGGCCGGCGCACCAGTGTGCCCCTGCCGCCGGTCCTGGAGCGCGCCGGGATCAAGCTCGACCCGAACCGCCGCGAGGTCTTCCGCGACGGCAAGGAGGTGCAGCTCGCCCCCAAGGAGTTCGCCGTCCTTGAGGTCCTCATGCGCAGCGAGGGCGCCGTGGTCTCCGCGGAGCAGCTGCTGGAGAAGGCCTGGGACGAGAACACCGACCCGTTCACCAACGTCGTGCGCGTGACCGTCATGACCCTGCGCCGCAAGCTGGGCGAACCGCCCGTCATCGTCACCGTGCCCGGCTCCGGCTACCGGATCTGACCGGCCGTGGCGACGACACCCGCGCCCCCCGGCGCGCCCCCCAAGCCCACCTGGGACCCCCGCTCGGCCACGCCCCTGCCGTGGCTGCGCCCCACCATCCGGATACGGCTCACGCTGCTGTACGGCGGCATGTTCCTGATCGCCGGCATCCTGCTGCTGTCGATCATCTACCTGCTCGCCGCCCAGGCGGTGCGCACCGGCAACGAACCGCTGTACAAGATCGTCGACTTCGCCGACCTCAAGGTCTCCAGCAGCGACTGCCCCGTGGTGGACAACGGCAACCTGTCGCTGTCCGACTTCAACGCGGCGATCAGCGACTGCATGGACCACCAGCGCAAGGTCGCCCTGGACAACCTGCTCAGCCGCTCGCTGCTGGCGCTGCTCGGCCTCGCCGTGATCGCCTTCGCCTTCGGCTACGCCATGGCCGGACGCGTCCTGTCGCCGCTGGGCCGGATCACCCGCACCGCGCGCGCGGTGGCGGGCTCCGACCTCTCCCGCCGGATCGAGCTGGACGGCCCCGACGACGAGCTGAAGGAGCTGGCCGACACCTTCGACGACATGCTGGAGCGGCTGCAGCGGGCCTTCACCGCCCAGCAGCGCTTCGTCGGCAACGCCTCCCACGAGCTGCGCACGCCGCTGGCGATCAACCGCACGCTCCTGGAAGTGCACCTGTCCGATCCGAACGCCCCGGTGGAGCTCCAGCAGCTCGGCAAGACGCTGCTGGCCACCAACGAACGCAGCGAGCAGCTGGTCGAGGGCCTGCTGCTGCTCGCCCGCAGCGACAACCAGATCGTCGAGCGCAAACCGGTGGACCTCGCCGAGGTGGCCGGCCAGGCCATCGACCAGGTGCACGCCGAAGCCGAGACCAGAGGCGTGGAGGTCCGCGGCACCCGTGAGGCCGCGGTGGTCCAGGGCAACGGCGTCCTGCTGGAGCGGATCGCCCTGAACCTCGTCCAGAACGCCGTGCGCTACAACGCGGCCGAACAGGGCTGGGTGGAGGTCACGACGGCCGTCGAGAACGGCCAGGCGGTCCTGGTGGTCACCAACACGGGCCCGGTCGTGCCGGCGTACGAGGTGGACAACCTCTTCGAGCCGTTCCGGCGGCTGCGCACCGAGCGCACGGGCAGCGACAAGGGCGTCGGCCTCGGGCTGTCCATCGCGCGGTCCGTGGCCCGGGCGCACGGCGGGCAGATCTACGCTCGGCCGCGCGAGGGCGGAGGGCTCGTGATGCGTGTGACGCTGCCCGTCTGAGATCATGACCCCGACATCTCACCGAGACCCGAGGATGTTCGCTTTGAGCGAAATTTCCAGGCCACCGGTCCAGGAGTCGCGTGTGTGATCGATCACAGCGGAGGCTTCCGCGCCCTCCACTCTCCGTGATCATGCACCCTGTCGGAAAGCCGGGAAAATCCCGGTTTTCAGGGGCCCTGATCACGGGAAGTACACGGTGAGACGCCTTTGTAGTGCGGCATTCGGACCGTGTACGGTCCCCATCGCCATCCAAGCCGATCACTCGTGAGGGGTCCGGTTGGGTGTCGATTGAGTAACAGACCTTGATGTGAGGCAAAATCTCCGCCTCAGGTCGGGCACAAGTCCGGCCTCTCACGCGTTACGTGCGCTGAAGACACCGCAGACACCCAGAGGGGGAGAGCGACCATGGCAACCGATTACGACACTCCACGCAAGACCGACGACGACGTCGATTCAGACAGCCTCGAAGAGCTGAAGGCGAGGCGGAACGACAAGTCCGCCTCGGCCGTCGACGTCGACGAGTTCGAGGCCGCGGAAGGCCTCGAACTTCCCGGCGCCGACCTCTCGAACGAGGAACTGGCCGTCCGTGTACTGCCGAAGCAGCAGGACGAGTTCACCTGCATGAGCTGCTTCCTCGTGCACCACCGCAGCCAGCTGGCCCGGGAGAAGAACGGCCAGCCGATCTGCCGCGACTGCGACTGAGGCGGGGTCGGCCGTGACTGGCTCGACCCCTCCCTGGAAGCGCCGTTTCTCCCGACGAGGAGCGGACCAAGGACCGTCCGACGGTCCGTACAGCGCGCGTGACGACGAGCGGGACCCGACCTCCACGGGAAGGGCCCCGCTCGAGTCAGTGGTCGACCGGAGTGACCTCCCGGCGACCGC
Organism: Streptomyces sp. NPDC048392; assembly: GCF_043200575.1. NCBI lineage: Bacteria > Bacillati > Actinomycetota > Actinomycetes > Kitasatosporales > Streptomycetaceae > Streptomyces > Streptomyces sp. NPDC048392. The sequence goes on along the minus strand of NZ_JBICYB010000017.1, from coordinate 41,496 downwards.
GCAGCCCCCGGCACCCGCTGCCCGGCGCCGGGCAGCGGCTTTCCGGGAAAAGGCCGGACAGGGCGTCCGCAACGGCGGTGCCCGCGCCAGGGCGGCCCTGGCGCACCTCGCCGACCGGATCATCGACCTGGCCCCGCGCGTGCCCGTACGGGACCTGGCGACGCTTCGCGGGCAGTTCCCCGGCCTCGGACCCGAGGAGCTCGCCGACCGGCTCGTGGCCGGCGCGGCCAAGGGCACCGCGACCGTGGGAGCGGGCATCGGGGCGGCGGCGATGCTGCCCGTACCGCCCGCGATGCCCACGGAGCTGGCCGCCGAGATCACCGGCGTCGCGGCGATCGAACTCAAGCTGATCGCCGAACTCCACGAGGTCTACGGCGTACGTCCGCCCGGCGGCCTCGCGCAGCGCAGCACCGCGTACCTGAACTCCTGGTCCGGTGAGCGCGGCGTCGACGTGTCCGAGCCGTCGACCCTCGGCTCGGCGATGAACGGCCACATGAAGCGTCAGCTGCGCCAGCAGATCATGAAGCGGATGGTGCGGGACCTGCCGAACCTGATGCCGTTCATGGTCGGCGCGGCCGTGGGTGCCGTCATGAACCGCCGCGACACCAGAAAGCTGGCCGCCAGGATCCGGACCGACCTGCGCAGGAACCGGGTCGCCTGGACTGCGCTGGACGAGCTCCCCGCCCTGGAGCGGCCCAAGGACGCCCTGGACATGGGCGACCTCGCCAAGGGGATCGGACCCGGCCCCGCCGACGACGGGGAAAGCTTCGGCAGAGAAGGCCGCTGACCCGCACCAGCCCCCGCGTCCCTCGCGTCAGGCGGCGGCCGCCTTCGCCGCCGTCAGCGCCTCGATCAGCCGCTCCGGCTCACGCGTCGACAGGTACAGGTACGGCGTCGGGTCCTGCGGGTCCGTGACCAACACGCGCACGGCCCTCGGAATGTAGGCGCGCAGCAGCAGGAACGCCCGGGTGTCGGCCTTGTACGTGCGCCAGGCGCGGGCCTCCTCCGGATCGAGGATCTCCGCCTCGCCCAGCGCCGAGACCGGCACCTTCGCCTCGCCCGCGATGAGCGAGTCGCCCACGACCCGGATGCGGACCGCGCCGTACGAACTGGCCGCCACCGCCGCCACCGCGGTGCCGCCCGCCAGACCGCCCAGCATCGGCAGCGTGCCGAAGGGCAGCAGGACCAGGGCGAACGCCAGCCCCACCAGGAAGGAGACCAGCCACCAGGAACGGGGCGCGGTGAGGCGTTCTTCGTACGGGGTGGGGGAGAGCTGCATGAACCAAGCTTGGCACGGTGGCGGTGTTCGGCCGACGCGCGGGTAAGGTCTGCGCCTGTGAGTGGTACTTCCCCAGGTCTTCAGCCTCCCGCCGACGCGGTGAAACCCGTACGGCACCCCGACGCGCCCGCCCCCGGCGAGCTGCTCGGCGCCCACTACGGCCAGTGCTTCGGGTGCGGCGGCGACCAGCCCCACGGACTGCACCTCCAGGCGCGGGCGGGTGAAGGCGTGTCGATCACCGCCGAGTTCACCGTGCGGCCCGCCCACCAGGGCGCTCCCGGTCTGGCGCACGGCGGCGTGCTGGCCACCGCGCTGGACGAGACGCTGGGCTCGCTGAACTGGCTGCTGCGCACGATCGCGGTGACCGGACGGCTGGAGACCGACTTCCGGCGTCCGGTGCCCGTCGACACGAGGCTGCACCTGGAGGCCGAGGTGACCGCGGTGGCCGGCCGGAAGATCTACTCCACCGCCACCGGCCGCATCGGCGGGCCCGAGGGCCCCGTGGCCGTCCGCGCCGACGCCCTCTTCATCGAGGTCGGGGTCGAGCACTTCGTCCGCAACGGCCGCGAGGAGGAGATCCGCGCCGCCATGGACGACCCCGACCGGCTCCGCCGGGCCCGTGCCTTCGAGGTGAACCCGTGAGCCGGGCCGGCCTCGAGGTGCTGATCCGCCGCGTGGACCCCGACGTGCCGCTTCCGTCGTACGCGCAGCCCGGCGACGCGGGGGCCGATCTGCGCACCACCGTCGACCGCGAGCTCGCGCCCGGGGAACGCGCAGTACTCCCCACGGGCGTGTCTGTGGCGCTCCCCGAGGGGTACGCGGCCTTCGTGCACCCACGTTCCGGGCTGGCCGCCCGCTGCGGTGTCGCCCTCGTGAATGCCCCGGGGACGATTGATGCCGGGTACCGTGGGGAGATCAAGGTGATCGTGGTGAATCTCGACCCGCGCGAGAGCGTGCGGTTCGAGCGCTTCGACCGGATTGCCCAACTGGTCGTCCAGCAGGTCGAGAGGGTCCGCTTCCGTCAGGTCGCGGAGCTTCCCGGCTCGGCGCGGGCCGAGGGGGGCTTCGGGTCCACCGGCGGCCACGCCGGGTTGGACCGTGCAAGCGGCACAAGCGGTCAGGTCGCCGAGGGCGGCCCGACGGGTGGGAATCGATACGCTTCGGTCGTATCCGACCGGGAAGGACAGTGACGTGTTCGGACGTCGCAAGAAGAGGGATGCCGCCGAGGACGCGGCCGGCGAGACCGAGCAGGTCGTCGACAGCGTCGACACCGGGGCGGACGAAGAGCGCGGACGCGTGCGGCTCGAGCCCGAACCGCGTCCCGACGGGCCCTGGGACAGCACCGAGGTCCGCGACCCGGCCGAGGGCCGGGTGGACCTGGGAGGCCTGTTCATCCCCGGGGTCGACGGCATGGAACTGCGGGTGGAGGTCGCGGGCGACGCGATCGTCGCCGCGACGGTCGTGCTGCGCGACAGCGCCATCCAGCTCCAGGGTTTCGCCGCGCCCAAGCGCGAGGGCATCTGGGGCGAGGTGCGCGAGGAGATCGGCTCCGGCATCACCCAGCAGGGCGGCATCATCGACGAGGTCGAGGGCCCGCTGGGCTGGGAGCTGCGGGCCCAGGTCCCGGTGCAGCTGCCGGACGGCACGGGCGGCTTCCAGGTCGTGCGGTTCGTCGGTGTGGACGGGCCCCGCTGGTTCCTGCGCGGAGTGATCTCGGGCCAGGGCGCGGTGCAGCCGCAGGCCGCCGGTCTGCTGGAGCAGATCTTCCGGGACACGGTCGTGGTCCGCGGCGAGGGCCCGATGGCCCCCCGGGACCCGATCGTCCTCAAGCTGCCGAACGACGCGCAGATGGTCCCCGAGGGCGTCCAGCAGGAGGAGGGCTCCCGCTTCGCCGGAGGAATGGGCCAGCTCCAGCGCGGTCCTGAGATCACCGAGGTTCGCTGAGTTCCGGGGTTCGCCGAGTACCGAGGTGCGTCGAGCGAAGGCTCCGTACGGTGGGTTTCCGCCGTACACGCGCCGCGAGGGCCGCGTCCCCGGGGGGATGCGGCCCTTTGCGCGGTACGGCGCCGGGCGGGGCCGGGACACGGGCGCGACGGGACGGACCGGGGCGGTGGCCGGGGCGATCCGTCCCGGGCCGTTGAATCCGCCCGCCTCCGCCGGTGATACTGGCGCCCGCTTCACGACGGGGGAGGGCCCATGAGCCAGGTGGTCACCGAGACCATGGTGCGCGTCGAGGACGTGCGCAAGTCGTACGGTCGGGACACCGCCGCCGTACACGCCCTGCGGGGCGTCTCCTTCGACGTGCCGCGCGGTGAACTGGTCGCCCTCAAGGGCCGGTCCGGATCGGGGAAGACCACGCTGCTCAACATCGTCGGCGGCCTCGACGTCCCCGACGCGGGACGGGTCGAGGTCGACGGCCGGGAGCTGGCTGAGCTGGACGAGGAGGGGCTGCTCGCCCTGCGCCGGGACCGGGTCGGCTTCGTCTTCCAGTCCTTCGGGCTCGTCCCTATCCTCACCGCCGCCGAGAACGTCGGCGTGCCGCTGCGGCTGCGCCGGGCCGCGCCGCGTGAGCGCGAGGAACGCGTCGAGCTGCTGCTCTCCCTCGTCGGCCTCGCCGACCACGCCGCCCAGCGCCCCGGCGAGCTGTCCGGAGGACAGCAGCAGCGGGTCGCCATCGCCCGCGCCCTCGCCAACAACCCCGCGCTGCTGATCGCCGACGAGCCCACCGGCCAGCTGGACGCGGAGACCGGCCACGCCGTGATGGAACTGCTGCGGGCCGTCGTACGCAGCGAGCGGGTCACCGCACTGGTCGCCACTCACGACGCCACGCTGCTCGATCTCGCCGACCGGGTGCTGGAGCTGCGGGACGGAGAGATCGTCCAGCAGTGACGCCGCGGGCGTCAGGCCTGCGTCGAGGACGACCGGCATCGGCACCCCGCGCCTCCTCAGCCGCCGTCGCGGGCCGCAGGGCCGACGCTGCGCGATCAGCGGTGACCGGAAGACAATGAGGCCATGGGGCGCGGCAAGCTTCGAATCCGCCTCGGTGCGGCACCGGTGTCGGCAGGACGTACGCCACGCTGTCCGAGACGCACCGGCGCGCCGAACGGGGCACCGGTGCGCCTCGGACAGCGTGGCAGGGCGCGCACCGAGGTGACGCCGCCCGGCCCGGAGCAGATGCCGCGCCGGGTGCCGGAGTACCGCGGCGCGGGCTTCACGGAGCTGGACCCGGACGCGGTGCCGGCCCGCCGCCCCGAAGTGATCCCGGTGGACGAACCGGCCCGCACCCACCTCCCCGGCGTGCGCACCGCCGAGCGGTGGCAGGACGTCGGAGGACTGCCGGCGGCCGGGACCGACGTGGTCTCGGCCGCCAGCATCCAGCACCCGGAGTCACTCGGCGGCGTAGTGGAGTCGATCGCCGGCGTACGGCAGCGGGAGAGCGTGCCGGACGAGGTGGCGCGGCGCGCGGACCGGGCAGAGCCGGTCGGCATGTCGCCGCAGGCGTTGCGCCGGCGCACGGCCCACGGCCACATCCACCAGCCGGACGAGGTCGGGGCGGCCCTGTCCCGCTGCTTCCGCTTCCGCCCCGGCAGCCTCACGGCGCCGCGCGAACTGCCGCCGGCCGTGGCGGCCGCGCCGTTCGGCGGGCCGTACCCGGCGCTCGCCTCGGCCGTGGCCGGGAGCCTGCTCCTGAACTGGTGCTTCGCGCCCCCTGTCAACCGGGTCACCATCGCCGACCCGAGGAACACGCTTGCGCTCGCCGTATGCGTGGGCGTCGCGTTCTCCGCGGCCGTGGCCGCGGTCGTGGGCGTCACGGCCGGCCGCACCCACCGGGCCGCCCGGCTGCGCGCCGCGTCGGAGATCCTCGCCCTCCTGGCCGGTGACGTCCTGGGCGGCGAGACCGGCCAGGAGACGCCCCTCGAACAGGCGTGCGGTACCTTCGGCGTGGAGTCGGCCGCTCCCCTGGAACGGAAGGGCGGCGTGGCGCCCCGGACCCGCGCCGGCCGCGGCGGGTCCGCGCCGCCGGCGCGACGCGGTGCGCGGCTCGGTCCGGCCGCGGCCCGGGGATTCGCCGAGGCGATGGGCGGCACCCTGCACGCGGAGGACATCCCCGGCGGCGGTCTCACCACGGTCCTCACTCTCCGAGCGGTGGGTGTGTCCGGGCCGGCACGCCACCTCGCGACGGCAGAAAGGCAGGCCACCCGATGCTGAACCCGACCGGGGGAGGCCCGCAGGCCACCAGGGTGCTCGTGGTCGACGACGAGCCGCAGATCGCGCGGGCCCTCGTGATCAGCCTCGGGGCTCGGCACTACGAGGTGGAAGCCGCCCATGACGGCGCCACCGCCCTCCGGCTCGCCGCCGCCCGTCACCCCGACGTGGTGGTGCTGGACCTGGGGCTGCCCGACATGGACGGCGTCGAGGTGGCCAAGGGGCTGCGAGGCTGGACCCGGGGCCCGATCCTGGTGCTGTCCGCCCGGCACTCCTTTGACGCCGACGAGAAGGCCGAGGCCCTCGACGCGGGCGCCGACGACTACGTCACCAAGCCGTTCGGCACGGACGAGCTGCCGGCCCGGCTGCGGGCCGCCGTACGCCGCTCCGAGCGTCACCCGGGCGGCCGCTTTGAGCGTCACCCGGGCGACGAAGGCGACGAGGGCGACGAGGGGGGCCAGGGCGACGAGGGCGACGAGGGGGGCCAGGGCGACGTGGTCGTGGTCACCCCGGACTTCACCGTCGACCTGGCCGCCAAGAAGGTCGGCCGCGGCGGGAGGGACGTGCGTCTGACGCCCACCGAGTGGCACCTGCTGGAGGTACTGGTGCGCAACAGGGGGCGCCTGGTCAGCCAGAAACAGCTGCTGCAGGAGGTGTGGGGCCCGTCGTACGGGACGGAGGCGAACTATCTGCGGGTCTACATGGCCCAGCTGCGCCGCAAGCTGGAGGCGGACCCCGCGCACCCGCGGCACCTGGTCACCGAGCCGGGTGTGGGCTACCGCTTCGAGAGGTGAGCCTCGCTGTGCCCGTCGGGGAGAGGGTGCATGGCGGTCGGCGGGCCCCGGTACGCTTCAGACATGAGTGCTGCTCCGCGTTCCGACAAGCCGGTGGGCCGGTTCCGGCGCATGTTCGACCGGCTCTCCTCGTCACAGGAGGACCTGGAGTCGGAGGAACTGCGTGAGGACGCCGACACCGCCGGCTGCACGCGCATCGGAGACTGTCAGGACCGGCAGGTCGTGTCGGTTACTGGTACCTTGCGCACGGTCACCCTGCGACCGCGTGCGGGCGTCCCCGCCCTGGAGGCCGAGCTGTTCGACGGCACCGCCGCCCTGGACGTGGTGTGGCTGGGCAGACGCTCCATCGTGGGCATAGAGCCGGGGCGCAGGCTCATCGCATCGGGCCGGATCTCGATGAGCCGCGGCCGCCGGGTGCTCTTCAACCCGAAATACGAACTGAGACCCCTCGGACGGGAGTAGCCGGTGACGTCGCTCGACAAGCCGACCGAAGACACGGAAGCGGACGACGCCCGGGCGGTGACGGAGGCCGCGCTGTTCGAGGCGTTCGGCGGCGTGCGCGGCATGATCGAGACGGTGCTCCCGGGCCTGATCTTCGTCACCATCTTCACGCTCAACAACGACCTGCACATGTCGGCGATCGCGGCCCTGGCCGTGTCGGTGGTGCTGGTCGTGGTCCGGCTGGTGATGAAGGACACCGTCAAGCACGCCTTCAGCGGCGTCTTCGGCGTCGCCTTCGGCGTGGTCTTCGCGATGATGACCGACAACGCCAAGAACTTCTATCTGCCGGGCATGCTCTACACCCTGGGCCTGGCGCTGGCGTACGTCGTCACCTCGCTGGCCGGAGTGCCGCTGATCGGCCTGATCCTCGGCCCGGTCTTCAAGGAGAACCTCTCCTGGCGCACCCGCAACCCGGGCCGCAAGAAGGCGTACACCAAGGCCAGCTACGCCTGGGGCCTGATCCTGCTCGCCAAGAGCGCGATCCTCTTCCCGCTGTACTGGTGGGCGGACACCGAGCAGCTCGGCTGGGTCCTGGTGACGCTGAAGATCCCGCCCTTCCTGCTCGCCGTCTGGCTGACCTGGGTGTTCCTGGCCAAGGCACCGGCCCCCATCGACGTGTTCGCGGAGATGGAGGCGGCGGAGGAAGCCGAGAAGGCGGAGAAGGCCGAGCGGGACCGGCACGCACAGGAGGCCGACGGCATCCTGCCGCAGCCGCCCGGGGCCGGCGCCGACGCGGAGGCCGCGGACCTGCGCAGCGGCAGGCACCGCAAGGCCTGAGGGCGAGGCGAGGGCCCTGAGGGGCGGGACGGCGGTCCTGCCCGACGAGGGCGGTGGGGGGGGCGGCGGGGCCCCGCGCCGCCCCCCCCCCCCCCCCCGCCGCGCCCCCCCCCCCCCCCCCCCCCCCCCCCCCGGCGCCCCCCCGCCCCCGGCCGCCCC
>NZ_JBICYB010000017.1:0-33770 GCF_043200575.1 Streptomyces sp. NPDC048392 | reverse complement strand
CCGGGGGTGGGGCGTGGGGGGGGGGGGGGGGGGGGGGGGGGGGGGGGGGGGCGGGCGGGCGGGGGGGGGGGGGGGGGCGGCCCCCCCCCCCCCCCCCCCCCCCCACCGCCGTCTCGTCCGGGCTCCGCCGTCCGAACCCCTGCCGGGGACCTGGACCCGGGTCAGACCAGGTCGCCGGGCTGCCGACGTGCCGACAGCAGGTCCTCCAGCTGCTCCTCGCGCGCCTGCGCGGCGACGAACAGCAACTCGTCGCCCGCCTCCAGGGAGTCCTCCCGGGACGGCGTCAGCACCCTGGTGCCACGGATGATCGTCACCAGGGAGGTGTCCTCGGGCCACTGGACGTCGCCGACCTGGGTGCCGGCCAGGGCCGACTCCTCCGGCAGCGTCAGCTCGACCAGGTTGGCGTCGCCGTGGCTGAAGCGCAGCAGCCGGACCAGGTCGCCGACGCTCACCGCCTCCTCGACCAGGGCCGACATCAGGCGCGGGGTGGAGACGGCGACGTCCACACCCCAGGACTCGTTGAAGAGCCACTCGTTCTTCGGGTTGTTCACCCGGGCGACGACGCGCGGAACGCCGTACTCCGTCTTGGCCAGCAGGGACACGACGAGGTTGACCTTGTCGTCGCCCGTCGCGGCGATGACGACGTTGCAGCGCTGCAGCGCCGCCTCGTCCAGGGAGGTGATCTCGCACGCGTCGGCGAGCAGCCACTCCGCCATCGGGACGCGCTCGACCGAGATGGCGGTCGGCGCCTTGTCGACGAGCAGGACCTCGTGGCCGTTCTCCAGCAGCTCGCCCGCGATGGAACGGCCGACCGCACCGGCTCCGGCAATGGCGACCCTCATCAGTGACCGTCCTCTTCTTCGGGACCCTCGGCGAACGCCGCCTCGACCTTGTCGACCTCGTCGGTGCGCATCATCACGTGCACGAGGTCACCCTCCTGCAGGACGGTCTGCGAGGAGGGCAGGATCGCCTCCCCGAGCCGGGTGACGAACGCCACCCGCACGCCCGTCTCCTCCTGGAGCCGGCTGATCTTGTGACCGACCCAGGACGAGGACGTGTGCACCTCGGCGAGCTGGACGCCCCCGGTGGGGTCGCGCCACAGCGGCTCGGCACCCGAGGGGAGCAGCCGGCGCAGCATCTGGTCGGCCGTCCAGCGGACGGTGGCCACGGTGGGGATGCCCAGACGCTGGTAGACCTCGGCGCGGCGGGGATCGTAGATGCGGGCGGCGACGTTCTCCACGCCGAACATCTCGCGTGCCACGCGGGCGGCGATGATGTTCGAGTTGTCGCCGCTCGAGACGGCGGCGAAGGCACCGGCCTCCTCGACGCCCGCCTCGCGCAGGGTGTCCTGGTCGAAGCCGATGCCGGTGACCCGACGGCCGCCGAAGGAGGAACCGAGGCGTCGGAAGGAGGTGGGGTCCCGGTCGATCACGGCGACCGTGTGCCCCTGCTGTTCCAGGGCCTGGGCGAGCGCGGAGCCCACACGCCCGCAACCCATGATGACAATGTGCACGGCTTACACCACTCTTCTTCTCAGCCCTCTTGCCTGGGTGAACGTCGCGTCCATCTTCCTCTTCCGGCTCGACGGGCAGACACCTGCGGCCCCACTGAGGGCCGCAGGTCACCATCATGCCGTTCCTCCGCGGCCGGACCCCGCCGGGGTGGTGCGTACACGCCGTCCGGCCCCGTTGAACCGGCGCGCGGCCGCGCCTCAACACAATGACGGCTGGGCCGGCCTCGGCCGGGCCCCTGTTGAGGCCGGATTCCGATCGTTCGGTGGATGACGGACCGGGGAGGGCTTGCCACGATGGACCCCGGCAAGACAGTGGTTCGAGAGGCGGTCCCGAGTCGGCCGAGAACCGGCTCGAAAGCCGGTCCACAGTCCTTCCGGGCCGGACCGGACACACCGCGCACCAGTGCTCCCGTCCGCTCACGGGGGCGCGCGACGGACGGCCGGACGCACGCGACCGCCCGGCCTCGCCGGGGAGACGGCTCGGACCACGGATGTACGCCTGTACAACTTCGGGGGATGTGTGGAAATCAACATATTGGGACCCGTGACGATCAGTACGCCGCACAACGGCGGTGGGATCCGGGCCGGAAAGGTCCGCACCCTGGTGGCGACGCTCGCGATCGACGCGGGCCGCGCCGTGTCGCTGGCGGATCTGGCGGACGAACTCTGGGGCGCGAACCCGCCCGACAACGTTCTCAACGCCCTCCAGGCCCATGCCGCGCGGGCCCGGAAAGTGATCAACGAGTGCGCCTGTCCCGACCGGGCCGGTGGCATCCTGCGCTCCGTGCTCGGCGGCTACCTCCTGGAAATCGACCCGCAGTGCGTGGACGGCAACAGGTTCCTGCGGCTGGCCTCGCAGGGCGCGTCCCTGCTCCCCTCCGACCCCGCGCGCGCCGTCGAACTGCTGGAGGCCGGCCTGCGGCTGTGGCGCGGCCCTGCCCTCATCGACGCGGGTGAGGGCAGACGCTGCCGCGGCGCCGTGGCCCTGTTCGAGGAGCGCCGGCTCACGGTCCTGGAGGACCTGGTGAGCGCGATGCTCCTGCTGGGCGGCGAAGGCCAGGCGATCGCCATGCTCCAGCAACTGGTGGCGCGGTACCCGCTGCGCGAACGGTTCTGCGAACTGCTGATGGTCGCCCTCTACCGGGTGGGGCGGCAGGGCGACGCCCTGGAGTCGTACCGACTGGCCAGGAAACGACTCGACGACGAACTGGGTGTCCAGCCGGGCGCGCTACTGCGCCGGCGGCACGCCGAGATCCTGGCGCAGGACCCGGTCCTGAAGGTGCCGTCGGCCCTGTGGCGCGAGCCGTACTCCGCGGCCGACAGCAGCCTGCTCACCGCCTGACGGCCCCCGGGCCGGCCGCCTCCAGCGCCATCGTGAACAGGAACGGGAAGTTGTCAGACAAGGACGCAGCCCAGGGCGCGGTGCCGGTGCCGGACCCCGCCGAACCGATCGCCATCGTCGGAATGTCCGCCCTCTATCCCGGGGCCCACGGGGTCGACGAGCTGTGGCGGCTGCTGCTCGCCGACGCGCCACCGCCCGGCCCGGGCCCCGCCGCGGGCAGCCTCGGCGACATCGAGATCGACGTCGCCCGGTTCGGCATCCCGCCGGCGCAGGCCGCCTCCATGGCCCGACTGCAACTCCTCATGGTGGAGGCGGCCCGTCAGTGCCTCGACGACGCCTCGGGCCCCGGCGGCCTCCGCGGCCGCACGGACGTCGTCGTGGGCACCTGCCTCGGACTGGACCGGCAGTACGCCAACGCGCTGCGCGTCGAGGGTGCCCGCTACGCCCGGGACCTGGCGGCGGTCCTCACAGCCGGACCGTGGCGGGACACCGGCACCGACCCGGGGGCCGCGGAACGGGAGCTCAACGACACGCTGGCACGTCGGCTCGGTGCCTCACCGCACGACCGGGTGGGGGAGATGGCCAGTACGATCCCGGCGCGCATCGCCTCCGCCTTCAAGCTGCGCGGACGCACCCTCGCCGTGGAGTCGGCGGACGCGACCTCCTACTGGGCCCTCGCGCACGCCGTGGACAGCCTGCGCGCCGGGCTGGCCGACGCCGCCCTGGTCGTGGTGGGGCAACGGGACGAGGGCCGCTTCGCGCGGCGGGCGCTGGCGGCCAAGGGGCTCGTGACACCGCCGGGCGGGGCCGGGTCCGGCGGCGCCGTGCTCGCCGAGGGGCTCGGGGCGCTGCTGCTCAAGCGCCGGTCGAGCGCGGAGCGCGACGGCGACCGCGTGTACGCGTCCGTACTCGACTGCGCCCTGCGGCACGAGGCGCGGCCGGGCACCTTCCGCTACTCGCTGTCGGCCGCGCACCGACGGGCGGCCGCCGAGGCCGCGCACCGTACGGCGGGCGTCGCGCCGGGCTCGGTGCGCTTCGTCGAGTGCGCCGGGCACGGCACGGCCGCCGTGGTGCGGGCCGAGCGGGAGGCGATCGCCGGGATCCACGCCGGTGCGCCACGGGGCTCGGTGGCCCTGGGCAGTACGCGTGACCGGCTCGGACACACCTTCGCCAACGCCGGGCTCGCCGGGGTCACCAAGGTGGCGCTGGCCCTGCACCACCGCACCGTCCCCCCGCTTCGGACCGGCACCGACACGGGTGGCCAGGACCCGGCGGACGATTGGTTCCGCGTGCCACGCGCGGCCGAGCCCTGGGAGCCGTCCACGGACGGTACGCCCCGCCGGGCGGCGGTGATGGGCGCCTCGCTGACCGGCACGGTCTGTCACGTGCTGCTGGAGGAGCACGTACCGGCTGCCGCCGACGCGGCGGCGGGACCGGGGCGTACCGCCCACGCGGCCGGTCGGGCGGGTGCGGGGACCACGGAGGCCGGACCCGGGCCCGGCGCTCGCGCGGCCCCCGGAGGGACGTCCTACGGCGGGGTGCCGTCCGGGGGAGTGTCCGTCGGCGGGGTGTCCGGAGGCGGGGGTTTCGCCGGTCCGGCGGGGCGTCGTGCGGCGGAGTCGGATGGCCTGTCGGCCGGCGTGGCGCCCTCTGGCGGCGCGTCGGTCGGCGTGGGGCCCGTCGGGCCGTCCGTGCGAAGTGGCGCGGAGCCGATCGCGATCGTCGGGTTCGGTGGGCGCTTCGCCGACTCGCCCGACGCGGAGGCCTTCTGGCGGACCATGCTCTCCGGGCGGGACCGGATCGGGCCGCTGCCGTCCGAGTCGTTCGACCGGGGGCTGTACCACGCCCCGGGCGCGCTCGCCCTCGGACGCAGTTACACCGACCTGGGCGCGCCCGTCCCGGTGCCCTCGGCGCCCCCGGCCGGGCTGCGGATCCCGCCCCACCGGTACGCGGCGATGGACGCGGCCCAGCGGCTCGGGCTCGACGTGGCCACCGAGATGTTCGCGCGCTACGGACGCTCGCCGCGTTCGCTCCAGGGCGTCGGAACCGTCGCCGTCGGCAGCAATCTGGGCCTCTCCCTGGAGCGCCGGCTGCACACCGGCCTGTGCATCGAGGACCTGGAGGCCGACGTACGGTCCCTGGCCGCACTCGGCGGACTGGGGCCGGACGACGTCGAGGCGGTGACCGAACTGGTGCGGGACCGGTTCGGAGAACCCGGCCCCGTCGACCTGCCGACCACGTGGGACGGCTGCGTCGCCAGCGGCATCGCGGCCCTCGTCGGCAACGAGCACGGCCTGGACGCCGTACCGGTGGCGGTCGAGGCCGCCTGCGCCTCCTCGCTCGCGGCGCTCGACGTCGCCGTGGGCCGGCTGCGCTCCGGCGGCGCCGACTACGCCGTCGCCGGAGGCGTGGAACTGCCGTGCAACGTACGTGACATGGTGCTGTGCTCCTCGCTGGGACTGCTGTCGCACAGCAGGATCACCCCCTTCGACGCGGACGCCGACGGCTTCACCCCGGGGGACGGCTGCGCGCTGTTCCTGCTCAAACGCCTGGCGGACGCACGCCGCGACGGCGACCCGGTGTTCGGTGTGCTTCGCGCGGTCGGTGCGTCCAACGACGCGAAGTCGCTGATCGCGCCGGACGCCGACGGGCAGGCGCGAGCCGTACGGCAGGCGTTCGCCCAGGTCGACTTCGGCCCGGACGAGGTGGACTACCTGGAGGCCCACGGCACCGGGACCCGGCTGGGCGACCGGGTGGAGGTCGCCGCGGCCGTACAGGTGTACGGCACGGGGCGGCGCACGGCACCGCTCCACATCGGGTCCGCCAAGTCCTTCCTCGGCCACACCTTCGCGGCCGCCGGTGCGGCCGGACTGCTGCGCACACTGCAGGCGTTGCGGCGGGCGACCCTGCCGCCCAGCGCCAACCTGCGGGTGCTCAGTCCCGACCTCGCCCTGGACGCGATCCCCGCCCGGGTGGCCACCGAGGCCGCGCCCTGGCCCGCGGAACGGGGGCGGCCGCGGCGCGCCGCGGTGAGTGCCTTCGGGACCGGCGGCATCAATTACCACCTGTTGATCGAGGAAGGCACGGTCGCAACGCGATGAGCTACGACTTCGACGCCGGTTTCGACGCCGATACCGAGGAAATGCGCGACATGGTCGTGCGGTTCGCCCGGCGCGAGCTGGACTCCCCGGGCCGCTTCGCCGATGCCGAGGACTTCCGGCGGCGCTGGCGGCTGGCCGGCAAACAGGGCCTGGTGGGCACCTGCGTGCCGGGCGACTTCGGCGGCAGCGGCCTGGACGCGGTGGCCGCGGCCGCCACGATGGAGGCGCTCGGGTACGGCTGCGCGGACACCGGCTTCGCCTTCTCGGTCGCCGCGCACCTGTTCGCCGCCGTCATGCCGATCGTCGAGTTCGGCACCGACCGGCAGCGCGGCGCGTGGCTGCCCGCCCTGTGCTCCGGCGAGCGGATCGCCGCTCACGCCATCACCGAGCCGGAGGCCGGGTCGGACGCGCTGCGGCTGCGTACGCGCGCCCGCGGCGTCGACGGCGGCTACGTGCTCAGCGGTTCCAAGTGCTTCATCACCAACGCCCCGGTGGCCGACGTGTTCGTGGTCCAGGCCGCCACCGACCCGCGCGGCGGGTTTTTCGGGCTGACCACCTTCCTGGTCGACGCGTCCACCGCCGGACTCACGGTCGGGCGCCCGCTCGACAAGGTGGGGCTGCGCGGCTCCCCGACGGCCGACGTCCACTTCGACGACTGCCTGGTCCCGGCCGACGCGGTGCTGGGGGCGGAGGGTTCCGGGGCGACCATCTTCTCCTCGTCCATGAAGTGGGAACGCACCTGCCTCTTCGCGGCCTACCTCGGCGCGATGCGCCGGGTGCTGGAGTCCACGGTGGAACACGCCCGTGAGCGCGAGCAGTTCGGCTCGCCGATCGGGGAGTTCCAGGCGGTCAGCCACCGCATCGTCGACATGCTGGGCCGCTACGAGGCGGCCCGGCTGCTGCTCTACCGTGCGGCGCGGGCCCTGGCCGACGGCACGGCCGACGAGATCGGCCCGGCCCTCGCGAAGATCGCGGTCAGCGAGGCCGCCGTACAAATCGGTCTGGACGCTGTGCAGTTGAGGGGGGCGCTGGGGGTGATGGACGGTGAGGCGGAGGCACTGCTGCGGGACGCGCTGCCCGCCCGGATCTTCTCCGGCACCAACGAGATCCAGAAGAACAACGTCGCGCGAGCGCTGGGCCTGGGGCGCCGGCGTTCCGCGGTACGCCGATGAGCGCACAGCCAGGGAGACCCGAGACATGGACGTCATCATCCACCGCATTCGTCTGCACGACGGAGTGGACCCGGCCCGCTTCGAGGCATGGGTCCGGGACGTCGACTACGCCACCTGTCCCCAACTGCCCAGTGTGCGCGCCTTCGAGGTGCAGCGGGTGAGCACGGAACCGGCTGCTCCATTTCACTACTTCGAGGTCATCTCCGTGGGCGCACTGGACGATTTCTCCCGGGACATGAAAACGGAGGCATTTCAGGGCCTGGTCGCCGCATTCGACACGATGGCGTCGGTCGTCGACGAGATGAGCGGCGAGCGCATAGAACCCGGCTACCCGGCTTCGCCCTGAACGCCCGAGGCCCCGAGCCCGGGGCGGCGGGGCCGTACGACCGGTGAAGTCGGTCGTACGGCCCGGCGTTCTCTCAGCGGGCGGAGGCGCCGTACGCGCCGCAGGTGCCCATGAGTCCCGACTCGTAGGCGATGGCGACGGCCTGTGCGCGGGTCGCCGCCCCCAGTTTGCGCAGGACCCGGTGTACATGGGACCTGACCGTGGTGCACGAGACGGACAGGGACCCGGCCATCTCGGTGTTCGTCTTGCCCTGGGTCAGTAAGATCAGGACTTCCTTTTCCCGAGGTGTCAGCTCGGGGCGCAGATTTTTTGGAGCGTTGCTCCGCCAATAGCGCATCAGGGCCTCGCGGGCCTCTTCCGGGGCGATTATGGCGTTCACTTCGGTGATGGTTTTGATGACGTGCACCAGTTCTTCGACCGAAGTTTCCACCGACAATACGGCGCGCACTCCGACGCGGAGTGCCTCGAATGCCCGGTGGGTGTTCTCGGGCTTGGCCAGCAGAATGGCCTTGCTCAGTCGCGCGAGTTCCGTCATGGTGTCGATGTTGTCCATGGTCACCAGGGGGGCCACGGCGATCAGGACGTCGGGTCCGGACTCCGCCGCGGTGGTGAGAGAGCTGCGCAGGGTGGTCTCCACCTGCACCTTCAGGTTGTGCCGCTCCAGCAGAGCGCGCATTCCCTCGCCCAGGATGACGCGGTCGCAGCACACCAGGACTCGGGTCGTCATACGTGAACTCCCGGCCGGGAAGGACACGGGTCGTGCGGGTCGGCACCGGCGATGACCGATCGGTGCCGGCAGCCTTTCTTTGTGATTCCCCCGATATGCGTCATGCGGCCAAACTTAGCACGCCTGTGCGTACTTGGAGGGTGGCTTCCGATACCGGTGCCAGGGCACGATAGGAAGCGGTTTCGCCTTCACGAAGATCCTGTCGGGAATCTTGCGAATGCCGCTGGTGCTGTGCTGTCCGCGTCAGATCACCACGTGCGTGGCGGCGTCGTCGCGCCGGTGGGAGTGCGGCGCGGAAGGGCCGGCCACCCCGACCCGGCTCACGAAGAAGGTGCGGCCGGACAGGGACAGTTCCCGCTCCAGGCGATCTCGCAGGTCGTCGTGCTGGATGACGATGCTGATGGGGTGCAGGGACAGTCCGTACCGGGTCGCCCGCCACCAGTAGTCGGCCAGCCGCGCCCCGCCCCGCAGCAGGTCGGCGCGTCCGGTCGCCTGTCCGGCGAAACCCATGGTCACCACGGCCGGAGTGCGGCGCACGATGTCGGCGAGCCCGGCGGCCAGCACCCGGTGGTAGCCGACCCGGCCCAGCAGGTTCATCGTCGCCGGCGCCAGCGCGCAGCGCATCGCCGCCCGACGCGGCCGGGACAACCGCCCGAAAAGCTGGTCGAGCGTGAACCCGTCTCCCCGCGCGGCCGCTTCAGCGGCGTCCCGGCGCACGAAGGAGTGGGTCTCCCGCCAGGCGGCCCGATGCCCGAAGTCACGCCCTCCGTGCCGGGCCACGAACGCCGCGAACGTACGCAGTTCCCGCGGCTCGGTCAGGTGGCGGAGATGGATCGGGCCTCCGTCCGCCTCAGGGGTGCCGGGTTCCTCCAGGTCGCGCAGCAGTCCGGGAGCCAACGGCTCGGGCCGGTAGGGCCCGCGGTGGGTGCGCCGGGCGAGCGCTGTGTCGTGGAGGTCTCCCAGGTGTTCCCCGGACGGCGGCCCGGGGCGCAGCGCCACCACGCACAGCGGTGTCCACGCCGCCGGCCATCCGGCGCCGAGCCGGGAGGCGGCGTCCGGCCCGGCGCCGTCGTCGCCCTCCAGGACGCGGACCGCGGCGGCCGTCCAGCCCTGGGCCGCCAGTCCGCGGAGCAGCAGCCGCCAGTAGATCCCGCAGCTGACCACCATCTCCACGGCATGTGCGGCCAGCGCCGTCAGTTCCCGCCCGCGGTCCAGGGCGAGGACCAGGTACTCCTCCGCGTCCTCGCCGGTGAGGTCTGCCGCGGCCCGGCGTGCCCGGGCGGACGTGGCCCGGCCGAGGCCCCACGGCTGGCAGTTGTGCGAGGAGGGACTCAGCGCGGCCGGCCCCGCCGCCGCGTCGAGCACCTGAGCGAAGGTGGAAGCCTGCGCGGCCGTGCCGTCCGTCCCGCGGATGCCGTCCGTCCTGCGGACCGTCATGACGATCTCCTCTTCACGTGCACGATCCCCTCTTCACGGTCCCCTCTTCACGGTCCCCTCTTCACGGTCCCCTCTTCACGGTCCCGTCTTCACGATCCCCTCTTCACTGTCCCGTCTTCGCGGTCGCCTGCCCGGCCACCTCCGCGGCCGGGCGGGCTCACCGCTCCACGAGGGCCAGGTAGTGGCCGTGGACCGCACCGGCCCACCCCGTCGGCCGCCGCGTCTCGGCGGCGGGGGCGTGGCGCAGCAGCCCGCCGCCGGGCCGCCAGACGAAGCGCCCGTCCGGCAGCCAGCCGGTCAGCGCGACCTCGCCGGCGTCCACCCGCAGTCCGAAGCCGTAGTACTTGAGTACGGCCTCCTTGCACGTCCAGCGCAGCGTCGGCGGCATCGCCGCCAGCCGCCGGGCGTCCGGTGACGGCGCGCGAGGGTCGCATTCCAGGTCGAGCAGCCTGGCGAGCGTCGGCGGCATGGGCCGGTCGTGCTCCAGATCGACGCCGATCGCGTGCGGTCCGCACACGGCGAGGGCGAAGTCCCCCGAATGCGTCAGACCCACCTCGACCGGCGCGTCCACCACCGGCCTGCCGGCCTGGATGCCCCCGGCCACGGTGTGCACCTCGATGGCACCGGGCTCCCGGACCAGGCCCCAGTGCCGGGCGCCGTGAGCGCTGACGGCGTGCTTGAGGGCGAGCCGGCCGGCCAGCCACTCCTGGCGCCGACGGGGGGCGCGCAGCGCCGCGGCCCGCTCGGTCTCGAAGGACGTCAGATACCGCGCCCTCAGTGCGGCGAGGGCCTGTGGGCTCCGCCCGCGCAGCCAGCCGACGGACACCACGGCGAGGGTGAGCCGTCGCGACGCCGGCCTCAGGTGCGTGACGCGCAGCGGGCGGGCCGCGTCCAGCACCACCTGGTCCGCGAGGCCCACCACCCGGTCCGCGAGACCCACACCCCGGTCCGCGAGGGCGCCCCCCGGCGGTGCCGCCGGGGGAGTCGCGGGCCGTGCGGCGGCCTCAACGCGCGACACGGTGCGGGAGCAGGAACGGGTAGGGGCGGCGCAGGACCTTGTTGTGGACGAAGCGGTCCGCCCTGCGCAGCCGCTGGATGAGCTCCCACATCCGGGCGTCGTCACGGTAGTAGGCCGCGATCTCCTCGGTGCCGAGCGGCTGGTCCAGGCGGGCTCCGGCCTGCTCGACGAAGCGGGGGATCAGATGATCCAGCCGCTCCTTGTGCAGATTGCCGAGGAAGTCCAGGACCACCCCGCGCGGCGAGTAGAACTTGTCGAAGATGGATTTCGTCATCGCCATCCGCACCACGTCCCGCACCAGCCACGGCAGCGAGGTGAAGAACAGCGGCACGTCGAGCAGTTCCCGCTCGTGTCCGTCGCGCATCAGCGGGGTGGTCACGTCCAGGTAGACCAGCTCACCGTCGACGTCGATCCAGTTGGAGGCCTGTCCGTCCAACCCCAGACGAGGGGTGACGGCCGCCTCGACGCGGTCCAGGAACCGTTCGAAGAACCCCTCGCACCAGGCGTCGCCGGCCGTGCGCAGCAGCCGGGAGCACAACCGGTCCGCGGGCAGCGCCTCCTGGACGCAGTACGCGACGGACCGGCCGCCCGGCAGCGGCCGGTGCCACATGCGGGTCTCGGCGACCTCGACGCCGCCCTTGTCGAGCCGCGTGATGTAGTCGTCGACCAGTGCGGAGTGCCGGTCCAGCCGCTCCCGGGAGGGGAAGACCGGCAGACGCTTGCACGCGAACGCGCCCGAGTCGGTCTCCAGCAGCAGGACCAGGGTCACCTCCCCGTAGCCGAGGATGGTGATGGCCCGGTCGTCGGTGGTCCGCAGCGCCCGCGTGACCTCGTCCTCGAGGGTGTCAATGGCGTCGGCGGGAATGGCGAAGGTCACGGCAGGTCACCGGCTTCCGGGGTCGAACCCGTCGAGGCGGCGACCGTGGCGTCCGCCGACGAGTGGTACCGGTACAGGAGGTAGAGGGCGGCGGCGAAGAACGCGGCGTCCATCACCAGGATCTCGGGGACGCTGCTCACGAGGATCACCACGAACAGCACCAGCATCAGCAACTGACCGTAGAGGGCGGCGATCACGAGCCCCCGGCGGTTCCACAGCAGGGCCAGGCCCGCCGCGACCATCACGGTGGCGACGAACCACATCACGCCGGTGGGGTGACGGTCCAGCCAGTCGACCGGGCCGGAGATCACGGTGCCACGGTTGGCTTCCGAGGCGTCGGTGAGGCGTCCTTCC
Source organism: Streptomyces sp. NPDC048392 (assembly GCF_043200575.1). Classification (NCBI taxonomy): domain Bacteria; kingdom Bacillati; phylum Actinomycetota; class Actinomycetes; order Kitasatosporales; family Streptomycetaceae; genus Streptomyces; species Streptomyces sp. NPDC048392. The sequence continues at coordinate 21,883 of NZ_JBICYB010000017.1, read as the reverse complement.
ACCGACTCGAGCCGCGGGAAGAACTTGCCTATCCCCGCGAGGATGTACAGGGCGCCGACGACGCGCTGGAGGATCAGGTTTCGTCCGGTCACGGGACAGCTACTTCCGGAGGTTGACGAGGGTGCCGCGAACGGGTGCGCTCGTGACAGGGGGAGGAGGCGGCACGCGTACGGCCGTCGGCCGGGGGTGTCAGGGCGAGGCGAAGACCAGGACCGCGTTCTGCCCGCCGAAGCCGAAGGAGTTGCTCATCGCCAGCTCCACCTTCTGCTCCCTGGGAGCGCCGGTGACCACGTCCAGGTCGACGGCCGGGTCCCGCCGCCGCAGGTTCGCGGTCGGGGGGACGGTGGACCGCTCGACGCACAGCACGGTCAGCGCCGCCTCGATGGCGCCCGCCGCGCCCAGCGTGTGCCCGAGGACGCCCTTGGCCGAGGTGACGGTCGCCCCGTCGCCCAGCAGCCGGCGCAGCACCGCGGCCTCGACCGCGTCGTTGAGCGGGGTCGAGGTGCCGTGCGCGTTCACGTGGTCGATGTCGCCGCCGCCGATCCCCGCCCGGGCGAGGGCCGCCTCCATCGCCCGCAGCGCGCCGGCGCCCTCGGGGTCGGGTGCGGTGACGTGGTGGGCGTCCGCCGACGCGCCGTGGCCCACGAGCCGGGCGTGGACCGTGGCGCCGCGCGCCTCGGCGTCCGCCACCCGCTCCAGGACGAGCATCCCGCTGCCCTCACCGATCACGAAGCCGTCCCGGTCGGCGTCGAAGGGCCTGGAGGCCGCCGACGGGTCCTCGACGCGCCGGGACAGCGCGCCCATCTGTGCGAAACCCGTGACCATCAGCGGGCTGACCCCGGCCTCGCTGCCACCGGCCACGACGACGTCGCACGTTCCGTCGCTCAGCAGCCGGGCCGCGGTGCCGAGGGCGGTGCCGCCCGAGGCACACGCGGTCGCCGTCACCAGGTTCGGGCCCAGCGCGCGCAGGTCCATCGCCAGGTGCCCGGCCGCCATGTTGGGCACCAGCATCGGCACCAGCAGCGCGGACACCGCCTCGGGTCCGCGGTCCAGCAGCCGCCGGTGCTGGGCCTCCCACGTCGACACGCCGCCCAGTCCGCAGCCGACGACCACGCCCACCCGGGCGCCGTCCCAGGTCAGCGGATCCAGCCCGGCGTCGGCCACGGCCTCCCGGGCGGCGACGATCGCCAGCTGCACGAAGCGGTCGTGGATCAGGGCGCTGCGCCGGCCCACGTGGCGCGCCGGTTCCAGGCCGGGCACCGCGCAGGCGATGTCCACGGGCAGCCCCGCGAGCCGGTCGTCCTTGGCGCCCGCGGACTCCCCGCGCAACACCCCCTTCCAGGTGGCGTCGACGCCTATGCCGGCCGCGGTCACCAGACCGAGCCCGGTCACGGCCAGGGAGCGGTCGGTCATGACGCCGCGGCCGCCGTCTCGTTGTCTATCAGGGCCACCGCGTGGGCGACGGTGTCCGTCGGGACCGCCGCGTCGTCGCTGATCTTCACGCCGAACTCGGACTGGATGACGAGAAGCAGTTCCACGAGGAACAGCGAGTCCATCTCCAGCTCTTCGAAGGTCACGTCCGGACGGATCGCCGCGCGGTCCACCGCGAAACCGTCGACCAGCAGATCAACGAGCTTGTCGTAGGTGGTGCTCATCAGTGTGGTCCGCCTTTCCTGGGTGGATCGGTCGCCGACCGCCGCGCTGGCCCGTCGGCGGCACGGTGCCGGGGCGGGTGCGGCGGCGATGCGACGCTGCGGCAAGTCTGGGGCGGTGCGCTGACGGCTCGCTGACGGCTCGCTGACTCCCGGGCGGGGCTCCGGCCGGGCGGGAGCCGCGGTCAGTCAGCCGTCAGCGCCCGGTCAGGGGCCCCGGCCAGACTCGGGACGGCCGGGGTGCCCGGGTTACTCCCCGCACCCGTCGGTCGGCAAACCGTCCATCACGCGAGGAGCACACACGTGGTTTCCCGTCTCCGCCGCCACACGTGCCGGCAGGCCGCACACCGGAGTCGCTCCGTGGGCGGTGCCCGGTGACGCGGGCGTCCGTGGTAGCCGGCATAGGCGGTTTTCTTCCGTCCCGGTGCGTCACCAACGGCGAGCTGGAACGGACCATGGACACCTCGGACGCCTGGATCCGGGCCCGTACGGGCATCGCCCAGCGCTATGTCGCCGAGGAGGGCACGAACACCTCCGACCTGGCGGTGGGCGCGGCCGAGCGGGCGCTGAAGTCCGCGCGCCTCACCGCGGACGCGATCGACGCGGTCATCGTGGCCACCACCACCCCGGACCGGCCCTGCCCGGCGACCGCGCCCACGGTGGCGGCCCGGCTGGGGGCCGGTCCCGTCACGGCGTTCGACGTGTCCGCGGTGTGCTCCGGGTTCCTCTACGGACTCGCCACGGCCTCCGGTCTGATCGCCTCCGGTGCCGCGGAACGGGTCCTCGTCATCGGCGCGGAGACGTTCTCCCGCATCCTCAACCCGGAGGACCGGTCCACCGCGGTGATCTTCGGCGACGGTGCGGGTGCCGTCGTCCTGCGCGGCGGAGACCCCGACGAGAGCGGCGCCCTCGGCCCGCTGCGGCTGGGCAGCGACGGCCACGGCGCGGACCTGATCACCGTGCCGGCCGGCGGTCCTCCGCGGCCGGGCGGGACGGCACCGCCCGACCTCGCCGACCGCTACTTCACCATGCAGGGCAAGAGGGTCTTCTGGCTCGCCGTCCAGCGCATGGGCGAGTGTGCGGGGAGCGTGCTCGACCAGGCGGGCTGGCGGGTGGAGGACGTCGACTGGCTGGTCAGTCACCAGGCCAACCACCGCATCACCGCACGGCTGGCCGACGAAATCGGCGTTCCCCGTGAGCGCAGCGTCAGCAACATCGCCGAGGTGGGCAACACCGCCGCCGCCTCCATCCCCCTCGCGCTCGACCACGCGCACACCCGGGGCACCCTCCGGCCCGGCGACCGGGTGCTGCTCACCGCGTTCGGCGGCGGCCTCACCTGGGGTGCCGCCGCCCTGACCTGGCCCGCCATCGATCCGGTCTGAGGGCGGCCGCCCGGGCCCTGCCGGAGTGCGTGCAGACGACCGATGAACCAAGGACGACCATGACTCCTCGGAAACTGATCACCGACTACATCGCCGACGCCTGGATGGGCGGCGACGCCGAAGGCCTGGAGCCGGACACCCCCATCGCGGAACTCAACATCATCGACTCCGCCGCCATCTTCGACCTCGTCCACTACCTGCAGAGCGAGTTCCGCGTCACGGTGCCCCTGCCGGAGGTCACCCTGCAGAACTTCAGGTCCGTCGACGCGATCTGCGCCCTGGTCGACCGCCTCCGGCAGAACGAGGGGGGCAGCGCGGCATGACGTACTCCGTGAACGCGCACCCGGACACCGCGCCGGTCCACGACCGCGTCGTGGACGTCATCGCCGCCCGCACCCTCTACGACGAGAGCCACCTGCGGCCGGAGAGCCACTTCGAGGCCGATCTCGGCATCGACTCCGTCATCATGGAGTCCGTCCTGGTCTCGGTCCGTGAGCGCTTCGCCCTGTCCACCGCCCTGCCCACGGGCCTGGCGACCATCGCCGAACTGGTCGACGCCGTGCGCGCCGCGCTGGCCGACGCGGGCGACGACCGGCCCGCCTCGACGACGCCGGCCGACGGGGACGGGCCCGGCGACCCCGTCACCGAGGCCGTCGTCGCCGCCGCCATGCGCCAGACCCAGTACCAGCGGCACCAACTCGCCCTCGACGCCGACCTGGAGGGCGACCTGGGCGTCGACTCGGTCGTCCTGGCCTCCGTCGTCGCCGAGGCCGCCGAGCGGCTCGGCCTCACCGAGCCCGCCCCGGACACCGCAGGCGCCACGACCCTGCGGGCCCTGGCCGACGCGCTGAGGACCGCCGGCGCGGCCGCCCGGGACGCGGGCACGGTGCCGGAACCCGGCCGCCCGGAGACGCCGCCCAATCCCGCCCGGGACGACTGGGACGACCGGTCCATGAAGGACTTCACCGAGCAGCGCGACCCCGACCTGTTCGCCAAGACCCGCAGCTTCGCCGGATATCTGCGCTCCCGCGAGCAGGACCGCCTGTACTGGTACGGCATGCCGCTGCACTCGCAGTGCGGCAACCGGGCCGTCATCTTCGACGAACTGGAGGGCCGCAAACGCGAGTTCCTCATGTTCGCCTCCAACAACTACCTCGGTCTCGCCAACCACCCCAGCGTCATCGAGGCCGTCTGCGACGCCACTCGCACCTACGGCGCCACCCACACCGGCTCCCGGTTCATCGGGGGCACCAACATGCTCCACAAGGAACTGGAGCGACGGCTGGCGGCCTTCAAGCAGCGGCCCGCCTGCATCGTCTATCCCGGCGGCTACTCGGCGAACCTCGGCGCCATCTCGGCGCTCGTCAAGAGCTACGACACCCTCGTCGTCGACCGCCTCAACCACATGAGCATCGTCGACGGAGCCCGGCTCTCCGGCGCCGTCCGCAAGATCTACCGGCACAACGACATGGCCGACCTGGAGCGCATCCTCAGCCGCAGCGCCGAGGAGGGCACCGGCGGCAGGCTCGTCGTGGCGGACGGGGTCTTCAGCATGCACGGCGACGTGTGCGACCTGCCCGAGATCGTCCGGCTGGCCAAGGCGTACGACGCCCGCGTGATGATCGACGACGCCCACGCCACCGGCGTTCTCGGCGTACGCGGCTCCGGCACGGCCGAGCACTTCGGCCTCAAGGGCGAGGTCGACCTGGAGCTGGGCACGATGAGCAAGACCCTCGCCGGCATGGGCGGATTCGTGGTCGGCGAGGAGGAGGTCGTCGAGTACCTGCGCTACTACTCCAACTCCTACGTCTTCGCCGCGAACATCCCCGCCGGGGTCGCCGCCGGGCTGATCGCCTCCCTCGACGTCATCGAGTCCGAACCCGAACGCCTGAAGCGGCTGTGGACCAACATCGGCACGCTGCGGGACCGGCTGCTGGAGGCCGGGTTCGACCTGGAGCACTCCCGGAGCGCGATCCTGCCCGTCGTCATCGGCGACGAACGCCGGGCGATGGAGATGGGCCGAGCCGTACGCGCCCGCGGCCTGTTCTGCCAGACCGTGGTCTACCCCGGCGTCCCCCTCGGTGACGCCCGGCTGAGGGTGAGCGTCACCTGCGAACACACCGCGCAGGACCTGGAACTGGCCGCCGAGATCTTCGTCGACGCCGCCCGCGAGACCGGCGTGCTGCCGGCCACCCCGTAGCCCTTCACCCGTCTCTTCCCCGCCCCACACGTCCGGCCCCCGGCTCGGCAGGCCCCCTCCCCGCCGAGCCGGGGCCCGGACCCCGAGCAAGCCACGCACGCCAAGGAGAAGGGCCTACACCATGAGCGCCGCCACTCCCTCCGTGATCCGCCTGCCACAGAACGCATCCGCGCGGCACGCGGCCCGGCCCGCCTTCGTCGGCTCCGACCCCCTGACGTACGGGGAGTTCGCGGCCCGGGTCGAGGCCGTGGCCGCCCATCTGCTCAGCCTGGGGGCGCGCGTCGGCGACCGGGTCGCCGTCTGGATGGACAAGCAGCCGCGCTACGCCGAGGCGATCGTCGCCGCGCTGGAGTCCGGGTGCGCCTACGTCCCCCTGGACGGCGGCCAGCCGGTGAGCAGAGTGCGGACCATCCTCGCGGACGCCGAACCCGTCGTCCTGTTCACCGACGCGCACCACGCCGCCCTGCTCGGGGACGACGCCCTGCCCGCCTCCGTCACCACGGTCGTGGCCGTCGGCGACGGACTGCCCGACGCCGTGGGCGGCACACCGGTCGCCCGCTGGGAGACCTGGGAGAAGGGCCGCGCCGGGCGGGTCACCCTGCTCCCCTCCCTCACTTCCGGCGATCTCGCCGCCATCCTCTACACCTCGGGGTCCACCGGCACACCCAAAGGGGTGCAGGTCTCGCACGGCGGCCTGGCCAACTTCGTGGCCTGGGCCCGCACCGAGCTGGACGTCGGCCCCGACGACGTGTTCGCCAACCACGCGTCCTTCAACTTCGACCTGAGCACCTTCGACCTCTTCACCGCGCTGTCCTGCGGCGCCGCGGTGTGGGTCGTCCCCGACGCGCAGACCAAGGACGTGACCGCCCTGGCCGAGGGCATCCGCCGGCACCGGGTCACCGTCTGGTACTCCGTCCCCTCGGTCCTGCACCTGCTGACCACCTCGGCGGCGCTCACCCCCGAGCACACCGCGAGCCTGCGCTACGTCCTCTTCGCCGGTGAGGTCTTCCCCGTCCCGCACCTGCGCGCGCTCGGCGCACTGCTGCCCGCCGGCACCCCGCTCTACAACCTCTACGGACCCACCGAGACCAACGTCTGCACCTACCACCGCGTGCGCCCGGAGGACCTGCACCGCGCCACTCCGGTGCCCATCGGTCTGCCGATCCCCGGCGCCGAGGCCACCGTCGTGGACGACGCCGGACGCACCGTCCGGGAACCCGGTGCCCTCGGCGAACTCCACGTGGCGGGCGTGTGCGTGACCCCCGGCTACTGGCGGCGCTCCGAGGACCCCGTCTCCGCCGCGCACTGCGGGGGCGTGCACCCCACCGGCGACCTGGTCAGCTACGAGGAGGACGGCCGGCTCGTCTACCGCGGGCGCAAGGACCGGATGGTGAAGCTGTCCGGCTACCGGGTCGAGCTGGGTGAGATCGAGGCCGCGGCACTGCGCCACCCCGGCATCGCGGAAGCCGCCGTCCTGGTCGACGGCTCCGGTCCCAAGGCACGTCTGCGGCTCTACTACACCCTGCGCGAGGGCGCCGACCGGATCGGTCTGGTGGAGCTCAAGCAGCACTGCGCACGGCATCTGCCGACCTACATGGTGCCGCACGGCGCCGTCCGCCTGGACCGGATGCCGCTCAACGGCAACGGCAAGACCGACTACCGCCGACTCGGCCTCGACGCCGCCCCCCGCGCGACGGCGCCGCTCGGCACGGCCCGATAAGTGGCCCGGCAATCCATGGAGAAGAACGTGAGTCAGGGGCCGACAGAGCCGATACGCGAGCACTGGCAGGGACCCGAACCGGAGACCGTCACCGCCCTGCTGCGGCACCGGGCGGAGCACACGCCGGACGCCCTCGCCCACCGCTTCCTGACCGACAGCGACGGAACCTCCGTCGCCTGGACCTACCGCGAACTCGACCTGCGCGCCCGGGAGGTGGCCGCACACCTGCGGCGCGAGCGGGTGGGGCAGGGCCCGGTCCTGCTGCTGCACCCGCCGGGTCTCGACTACCTCGCCGCGTTCTTCGGCTGCCTGTACGCCGGTGCCGTGGCCGTCCCCGCCTACCCGCCGGACAACGCCCGGTTCGGCCAGACCGTACCCCGGCTCGCCGCCATCGCCCGGGACTCCGCAGCCACTCACGCACTCACCACCCGCCAGGTCCGCGAGGCCGTGGCCGCCCGCGGCACGCAACACGTCGGCACCGCGCTCGACGGCGTGCGGTGGCTGGTGACCGAGGACCTCCACACCGGTGATTCCACGGCAGCCTGGGCGGACCCCGGCCTCGCGGCGGACTCCCTGGCCTTCCTCCAGTACACCTCCGGCTCGACCGCCGCACCCAAGGGAGTGATGGTCGAGCACGGCAACCTGGTGCGCAACCTGCGTTCGATCCATCTCAGGCTCGGGCACGACGCCGGCTCCGGCATGGTGTCCTGGCTTCCGCCGTACCACGACATGGGCCTCATCGGCGGCATCCTCACCCCGGTGTACGGCGGCTTCCCCGCGCACCTCATGGCACCGATGACCTTCGTGCAGCGCCCGCTGCTGTGGCTGGAGACCCTCTCCCGCACGGGCGCCTCCACCAGCGTCGCGCCGAACTTCGGTTTCGAGCAGTGCCTGCGCCGGATCACCCCCGGACAGCGGGACGGCCTCGACCTGAGCCGCTGGCGCCTCGCCCTGAACGGGGCGGAGCCGATCCGCCCCGACACCCTGGACCGGTTCGCCGAGTACTTCGCCCCGGCCGGCTTCGACCGCACCGCGCTGCTGCCCTGCTACGGCCTCGCCGAGGCGACGCTCATGGTCACCGGCACCGGACCGGCCGAGGCCCCGGTGGTGGAGTCGTTCGACGCGGCGGCGCTGGAGGCGGGCACCGCGCGGCCCGCGGACCCCGGCAGCGTACGGACCACCCGCGTCGTGGGCTGTGGAGCGCCCGTCGCCGACGTCGAGGTCGCGCTGGTCGACGCCGCCACCGGCCGCCGGGTCCCCGACGGCACCGTCGCCGAGATCCGGGTGGCCGGACCCGGCGTCGCCCGCGGCTACTGGGGGCACCCGGAGGCCGGTGCGGAGGTCTTCGGCACCCGGATCGACGCAGAGCCCGGAAGCGCGTGGCTGCGCACCGGGGACGTCGGGTTCCGCCACGACGGCCAGCTCTACGTCGTCGGCAGGACCAAGGACGTGATCATCGTCCAGGGCCGCAACATCCACCCGCAGGACGTGGAGCAGACGGCCGAGCGCGTCGGCGCGGGCCTGCGCGCCGGGTACGGCGCCGCGTTCGGCATCCCCACCGCGGACGGCGAACAGCTGGCGCTGGCCTACGAGATCGGCGGGCCCGGGGCCGCCGACCCGCACACGCTGCTGGCCCGCCTGCGCACCGCCATCGCCGACGAGCACCAGGTGACACCGCACACGGTGGTGCTGCTCAGGCGCTCCTCGGTGCCGCGCACCACCAGCGGCAAGATCCAGCGCGGGGCGTGCCGCCGGCGACTGCTCGACCTCGAACTTCCGGTGGTGGCCGCGAGCGTCGTCCAGGACGGCACGCCCCCGGACACTCCTGCGGCCGACCGGGGCGCCGGTGCGGACGCCCTCGTCGCCGACGCCCTCGCCCGCGTCGCGGCGGAGGCCACCGAGGGGACACCGCGCTACCCGCGGCTGCTGACGGCCGTACGGCTGCTGGCGGAGGGCGCCGGCGTGGTCGTCGACGTCGGTGATCTCCTGTCGCGCCCCGAGCCGGACAGCCCCGGCGCCCTGGCCGACCTGTGCCGGACGGCGCTCGCCGGGACCGGCCCTGCCCGGGCGCGCACGCGGGCGGAGGCCGTGGCCTGGTTGCGGCATGCCGTCGCCACCCGGCTGGGCCTGCGCCCGTCGGTGATCGACACGACGGCGCCCTTCACCTCGCTGGGCCTGGACTCCAAGCAGGCGGTGGCCCTCGCCGCCCGGTTCGGCGACTGGCTCGGCACCCCGGTGACGCCGGCCACCGTCTACGACCGGCCGACGGTCGAGGCCCTGGCGGCCCACGTCACGGACCCCGGTCCGGCCGCCGCGCCCGCGTCGGCCCGAGCGGCGGCCGGCGGCACGGGCCCCCGCACGGGCACCCGTCGGGGCAGCCGACCGGACCCCGACGGCGTCCCGCATCCGCACCGCCCCGCGGACGAGCCGGTCGCCGTCGTCGGCATCGGCTGCCGGTTTCCCGGCGCTCCCGACGCCGACAGCTACTGGCGGCTGCTGAGGGACGGCCGGGACGCCGTGGGCGAGGCTCCCGCCGACCGGCAGGGCGACGCCGCCGGACCCGAGGGCCGGCCGGGCGGATTCCTTGACCACGTGTACGACTTCGACGCCCGCTTCTTCGGCATCTCCGCCCGCGAGGCCGAGCGCATGGACCCGCAGCAGCGGCTGCTCCTGGAGGTCGCCTGGCAGGCCTTCGAGGACGCGGGCATCGCCCCCTCCTCCCTGGCGGGCTCGGACACGGGCGTCTTCGTCGGGGTCAGCGGCCACGACTACGCCGACCTCCAGATGCCGTACCCCGACGTCGTCGACATGTACTCGGCGACCGGCAACGCCCAGTCCGTCGCGGCCGGCCGGCTCTCGTACTTCTTCGACCTGAACGGGCCCAGCCTCGCCGTCGACACCGCCTGCTCGTCCTCGCTCGCCGCCGTGCACACGGCGCTGCGCAGTCTGCGCGACGGCGAGTGCCGCGTCGCCCTCGCGGGCGGCGTCAACCTGATGCTGACGCCCGGGCTCTCGGTGGCGCTCGCCCGGGGCGGCATGCTCGGCCCCGGCGGACGCTGCCGCACCTTCGACGACGCCGCCGACGGCTACGTCCGCGGCGAGGGCGCGGGTCTGGTGTGCCTCAAACCGCTGTCCGACGCGCTGGCCGACGGCGACCGCGTGCACGCCGTGCTCACCGGGTCCGCACTCGGCCACGGCGGCCGGGCCAACGGGCTGACCGCCCCCCGCGCCACGGCGCAGCGTTCCGTGATGGCCGGGGCACTGGCCCGGGCCGGAACCGAACCCGGACAGATCCACTACGTCGAGGCGCACGGCACCGGCACGGCCCTCGGCGACCCCATCGAATGGGAGGCCCTGGCCGGCCTCTACGGTCGTGGCCGTCCCGCCGACGCGCCCTGCCTGGTCGGCTCCGTGAAGACCGGGATCGGCCATCTGGAGGCGGCGGCCGGCATCGCCGGGCTGATCAAGGCGGTACTCGTGGTGCGGCAGCGGGAGGTCCCGCCGCTGCTGCACCTGACCACCCCCAACCGGCACCTGGACTGGACGGGTTCGGGCCTCGCCGTGCCCACCTCCCGCCGTGCCCTCCCCGCGGAGGGGACGGTCCGCGCGGGGGTGAGTTCCTTCGGATTCGGCGGCACCAACGCCCACGTGATCGTCGAGTCCCCGCCCGGGCGCCCGGCCACCGCCGAGTCCGGCGGCCCGGGCACGGTGCACGCCCTGTCCCTGTCCGCGCACACCGAGACCGCCCTGGCCACGCTGGCCGGCGAGTACCGCACCCACCTCGCGGCCCACCCCGAAGTCCCCCTCGCCGCCCTGTGCCGCTCCGCCAACACCGGCCGCTCCCGGCTGCCGCACCGGGCGGTCCTGACCGCAGGCACCAGGGACGAACTGGACCTCGCACTGGACGCGTTGATCCGGCGTGAACCCGCCCTCGACGTGGCGCGCGGCGGGCCCGCGGACGGCACCGCGCCCACCGTCGCCTTCCTCTTCGGCGGCCAGGGCACGCAGTACTCCGGCATGGGCCGCGAACTGTACGACGCGCACCCCGGGTTCGCCCGCACGCTGCGGCGGGCCGACGCGGTGCTGCGCGGTCCGGGCGAACCCCCGCTGCCGGACCTGCTGTTCGACCCGGAGCACGCCGAGCGCCTGGGCCGTACCCGGTACTGCCAGCCCGCTCTCGTGGCTCTCGAAGTCGCCCTCGCCGACCTGTGGACGAGTTGCGGAGTACGCCCCGCCGCGGTGCTCGGGCACAGCGTCGGCGCCCTCTCCGCAGCGTGCGTCGCGGGGGTGCTGTCACTGGAGGACGCCCTCACGCTGGCGGTCGCCCGCGGGCGTGCCATGGAGGAACAGCCCGGCGACGGCGCCATGATCGCCTGTCTCGGTGATCCGGAGACGGTGCTGGGCATCGCGGCCGGCTACGAACAGGTGGCCCTCGCCGCGGTCAACACCGCCCGCCACCTCGTGCTCTCCGGCGCCGCGGACCAGCTCGCACAGCTGCGCGCGGACCTGGAGCGCGAGGACGTCACCGTGCGGCAGCTCGCGGTGTCGCACGCCTTCCACTCGCCGTTGATGGCCGGTGCCGCCGAGCCGCTGCTGGAGGCCGCGCGCGCTGTCGAGTTCCACGCACCGCGCGTCCCCTGGATCTCCGACGTCACCGGCGAGCCGGTGGAGCGGGTGGACGCCGAGTACTGGGTCCGGCACCTGCTCGGCACCGTGCGCTTCGCCGACGGCTTCGGCCGGCTGCGCGACCCACTGGGCTGCGACGCGTTCGTCGAGATCGGCCCGCATCCCACCCTGCTGAACCTCGGCCGGTCCGGCGTCGCCGACGGCCCGGAGCACGACGGGCGCCCGCCGCTGTGGCTGCCTTCGCTGCGCCGCGGCGCGCCGGACCGGCGCACGCTGCTCCGGTCGCTGGGCGCGTACCAGTGCGCCGGCGGAACCGTGGACTGGGCCGCCCTGGACGGTGAGCACCCGCCCGCCCGGGTGCCGCTGCCGCACACGCCCTTCGAACGCCGGACCTACCGGTTCCCCGCTCCCTCTCCCGACCAGGAAGGCGATCCCATGCCGTCGCAGCCACCGGTGGCGGACACCGCCCTGCCGCACCCGGCGGGCGAGGTCCCCCGCACCGTGCTCGACAGCGTCGCCCGCGTCTGCGGATTCCCCGAGGCCGACCTGCCGGTACACGCCCGGCTGGGGCTCGACCTGGGGTTCGACTCGCTGATGCGGACCGACCTCCACCGCCGTCTCGCCGCCCGCTTCCCCCAACGCGTCCACACACTCCAGGACCTGCCGGAGGACCCCACGGTGCAGGAACTCATCAGCCGGCTCTCCGACGGCGACGACGCCGGCGCGCCACCGGCCCACCCCGCGGCCGTCCCGCCGGTACCGCCCGTACCGGCACCGCAGGGCCGGATCCCGCAGTACGGCACCTTCCCGCCCGCGGCCCACGGCTACGCCGTCCCCGCCCCGGTCCCGCAGCCCGGCGTGCCGTACCCGCCCCCGTACGCCTACGCCTTCCCGCCGCACGGCGTCACCGCGTACGGCTACTTCGTCCCCCAGCCCCTCCCGCCGCAGGCCTTCGTCCCCCAGCCCTTGCCGCCGCAGGCCTTCCCGCCCCCGCCCGCCCCGGTCCAGGCCGCTCCCGCCCCCGCCTCCGCTCCCGCCCCCGATGCCGCTCCGGCGCCCACCGCTCCCGTCCGCCAGGAGCACACCTTCGAGGACTGGGCGGAGTACGCCGAACTCCAGGGCCGGCTCCGGCAGACCGAGGCCAGCGGCTCGAACCCCTACGGACGCACCCACGAGGGCTTCAACTCCGCGCTCGCCACCGTCGACGGCACCAAGGTCGTCAACTTCGCGGCCTTCAACTACCTCGCGCTCTCCCACCACCCCCGGGTGCGCCAGGCCGCCAAGGACGCCGTCGACCGCTACGGCACCTCGGCCTCCGCCACCCCCCTCCTGTTCGGCGAGACCCCGCTGCACCACGAACTCGAAGCCGAGCTGGCCCGGTTCGTCGGTGCCGAGGCGGCCATCGTGTTCGCCGGCGGCCACGCCACGAACGTCGCCACCGTCGGGCACCTGTTCGGCCCGGAGGACCTGGTCGTGCACGACGCGTGGATCCACGACAGCACCGTGCGCGGCTGCATCCTCTCGGGCGCCCGGCGCCGGTCCTTCCCGCACAACGACTGGGCCGCCCTGGACCGCATCCTGGCCGACGCCCGGGCCTCGCACCGGCGGGCGCTCGTCGTCATCGAGGGTGCCTACAGCCAGGACGGCGACATCCCCGACCTGCCGCGCTTCATCGAGGTCAAGAAGCGGTACGGCGCCATGCTCATGATCGACGAGGCGCACTCCATCGGCGTCCTGGGCCGCACCGGCCGCGGCGTGGGCGAGCACTACGGCACCGACCCGGCCGACGTCGACCTGTGGATGGGCACCCTCAGCAAGGCGCTGGGCAGCCTCGGCGGCTACATCGCGGCCCGCCGCCCGATCATCGAGTACCTCAAGTTCACCGCGCCGCTGCACATCTTCTCCACGGGCATCTCCCCGGCGAACGCCGCCGCCGCGCTGGAGGCGCTGCGCGTCGTCCAGGACGAGCCCGAGCGGGTGACGCGGGTGCAGGAACTGGCCGAGTTCTTCCGTGCCGGCGCCCGCGCCCGCGGTCTGGACGTCGGCGTCTCCCGCCTCTCCGCGGTGATCCCCGTGATCACCGGCGACTGGGAGAAGACGATGGCGCTCTCCAACTCGCTGCTGGAGCGGGGCGTCAACGTCATGCCGATCGGCTACCCCGCCGTCCCACGCGACCAGTGCCGGCTCCGCTTCTTCATCAACGCGGACCACAGCGAAGCAGACCTCGAACGCTCCCTCGACCTCCTGGTGTGATCATGTCCTCACTCAGCCCGGACAACCCGCCCGCCACGGCCCCCGACATCCTGGTCACCGGCGCCAGCGGCTTCATCGGCGGTCACCTGGTGCACCGCCTGGCCGAGCGCGGGCACCGCGTCCGCGTCCTGGTGCGCACCGCGAGCGACCGCGCCGCCTTCGCCGGCGCCGCGGCCCAGGTCGCGCTCGGCGACCTCGGGGACGCCGACAGCCTGCGCCGCGCCACCACCGGAGTCCGCCACGTCTACAACTGCGCCGGACTCTCCGCCGACTGGGGCCCCTGGGACCGGTTCCGGGCCGCCAACGTGGACGGTGCCAAGAACCTCGTCGAGGCCGCCCACGCGGCCGGCACGGTGGAGCGCCTCGTCCACCTCAGCACCACCGACGTCTACGGCTACCCGAAGCGGCCCTGCGACGAGTCCACCGCCCCGCGCGACATCGGCCTGCCCTACAACCGCAGCAAGGTGCTCGGCGAGCGGGCCGTGTGGGCGGCCGCCGAGCGAACGGGCCTGCCGGTCACCGTGATCCGCCCGGTCTCCGTCTACGGCCCCGGCAGCAAGGACTTCGTGATCGAGATCGCGAACCTGCTGCTGGGCAAGCAGATGGTCTACATCCGGGGCGGCCGGGTGCCCGCCGGGCTGCTCTACGTCGCCAACGCGGTGGACGGCATCATCGCCGCCGCGACCGGCGAGCACACCGCCGGCAGGGTCTACAACCTGCGCGATCCGCACGACACCACCTGGCGCGAGTACGTCGAGGCACTCGCCGAGGGCATGGGCGTGAAGGCCCCGTGGCTGAGCCTGCCCACGCCCGTCGCCACCGCCGTGGCCACCGCCTCCGAGAAGCTGTGGGGTGCCCTGCGCATCGACTCCCGGCCCGTCCTGACCCGGCACGCCGTGCACCTCTTCGACCGCGACCAGTCCTACCCGATCGGGCGCGCGCAGGAGGAACTCGGCTTCAAGGGCGAGGTCGACTTCCACGAAGGCATGCGGCGCACCGTCGCCTGGCTCGACTCACCCGAGGGGCGCGCCCATGTCGCCCGCTGACCTGCTCCCCCCACGGGCGGCCTGGTTCCCCCGGCCGGTCACCGGCCCGGCGGCTGCGCCACCCGACCCGGCGACCGCCCCGCTGCGCCTGGTCTGCTTCCCCTACGCCGGGGGTACGGTCTCCGCGTTCCGGGACTGGCAGCAGCACCTGGGCGACGGCGTCGCCGTCGTACCCGTGCAGCTGCCCGGCCGCGGACTGCGGCTGCGCGAAACCCCGTACGACACCATGGAACCGCTCGCCGAAGCGGTGGCGGACGCTCTGGACGAGCACCGGTTGGCCCACGACTACGCGCTGTTCGGCCACAGCATGGGTGCCCTGCTCGCCTACGAGGTGGCCTGCGCGCTGCGCCGGCGCGGACTCCCGCCGCCCCGCCACCTGTTCGTATCCGGCAGCCGGGCCCCGCACCTGTACGGCGACCGCGCCGACCACGCCCTGCCCGACGCCGCGCTGCGCGAGGTGATCCGGGACCTGGGCGGATTCGGCGACCAGGACACCGTCGGCTCCGCGTACTTCGAGCGCCGGCTCCCGGTGCTCCGCGCAGACCTGCGGGCCTGCGAACGCTACGGCTGGCGCCCCCGGCCGCCGCTGGACTGCCCGACGACCGCGTTCTCCGCCACCGCGGACCCCATCGCCACGCCGCAGATGGTCGAGGCCTGGCGGCCCTACACGACCGGCTCGTTCCTGCGCCGCCATCTGACGGGCAACCACTTCTTCCTGAACGGCGGCCCGTCCCGCGGCCGGCTGCTGGCCCATCTGGGCACCGAACTCGACGCTTCAGGCACCACACCGCACAGGAAGGCAGCAAGGGAAGCAACATGGACATTCTGAGCCTGGCCAAAAGCGTCGGCAGCCGCGTCGAGGCGCCGCTGACCGACCTGCGCACCGTGACCAAGGTTCTCGGCAACCCGCACATGCCGCTGCTCCTGGCCCTGTCCAAGGGCTTCGTCGAACCCGTGTACCGGGCCGCGTTCCTCGCCTCGGCGGCGAGTTCCGGCGTGCTCGGCGCCCTCGCCGTACGCCCTTGCGACCTGGAGTCGCTGGCGGAACGGCTCGGCGTCGCCGAGGAGGACCGGCCGCGTCTGAGGGAGTGGCTGGACATGGGCATCCGCCTCGGCGACCTCGGCCGGCGCGAGGGCTGCTACAAGCTGCGCAGCCTGCCCGCCAAGGCGCTCGCACAGGCCGGCAACGACGCGATCGCCGCCGCGCTGGAGGAGGTCCTGCGCTTCCACGTGCCCGCGCTGCTGAACGGGCCCCGGATGCTGCGCGAGGGCCGCCGCTTCGCCCTCGACGACCAGGACGGTCTGGTCATCGCCCGTTCCACCCGGGTGGTCCGGCCGCTGGTCGAGGAGGCCATCGACCGCACCCTGGACCGGGACACGCCCGTGCGGCTGCTGGAGGTCGGCTGCGGCAGCGGCGCCTACGTCCGCTACGCCGCCGCGCTCAACCCCCGTCTGTCGGCGCTCGCCGTGGACCTCCAGCAGGACGTGGCCGACAGCGCCGCGGCGAACATGGCCGAGTGGGGGCTGACCGACCGGGTCGAGACCCGGCGGGCCGACCTGCGCACGCTCGACGCTCAGCCGCAGTTCGACCTGGTGACCCTGCACAACAACATCTACTACTTCCCCGAGGACGAGCGGGTGGCCGCCCTGCGGCGCGCCCACGACCTGCTGGCGCCCGGGGGCAGGCTCCTGCTCACCACCTCCTGCAAGGGCGGCAACATCGGCCTGGAGGCGCTCAACCTCTGGTTCACCTACGCCGACTTCGGCGGCCCGCTGCCGCGGGCCGACGAGCTGGTGGACCAGCTCCGCCAGGCCGGGTTCGGCGACGTCCAGGCCACCCGGATCGTCCCGGGCGAGCAGTTCCACGCCTTCACGGGCACCAGCAAGCGCGTCGCGCACGCCTGACCGCCGAGGAGACACCCGCCATGGACACGCACGTCAGCGACTCGACGACCGCCAACCCCGCAACGGACCCCGCCACGGACCCCGCCAAGGACCCGGCCACGGACCCCGCCAAGGACCCCGCCACGGACCCCGCCAAGGACCCGGCCACGGACCCCGCCAAGGACCCGGCCACGGCCCCCGCCAGGGGCCCCGGCAGGGAACCCACCGGACACGCCGCCTGTGTCGTCACCCTCGGCGCGGGCGGACCGGCCGTCGCCCGCCGCGGAGAACTGGGCGGCAAGGCCACCCGCCTCGCCGAACTCGCCGCCGCCGAACTGCCCGTCCCGCCCGCGTTCTGCCTGACCACCGCCCTCTTCGACGCCTACCTCCAGGAGACCGGGATCGCCGCCGAGCTGCCCGGCGCGGACCCCGGCACGGTGCGCGAACGCATCCTCTCCACCCGGATGCCCGCCCCCGTCGCGGACGCGGTCCTCGACGCCTACGGCATCCTGGGCCGCCCCCGGGTGGCGGTGCGGTCCTCCGCGCTGCGGGAGGACTCGGCGGCGCAGTCCTTCGCCGGCCAGCACGACACGGTCCTCGACGTGTCCGGAGACGAGGACGTGCTGGACGCGGTCCTGCGGTGCTGGGCGTCCCTGTGGTCCGACCGCGCCACCGTGTACCGCGACACGGACGCTCCCGGCTCCATCGCCGTGATCGTCCAGGAGATGATCCACACCGACGTCAGCGGCGTGATGTTCACCGTCGACCCGGTCAACGCCCGCCCCCACCGCCTCGTCGTGGAGGCCTGCCAGGGCCTGGGCGAAGGACTGGTCTCCGGGCGTGTCTCCAGCGACTTCTTCGTCGTCGACGACGAGAACCTGGAGGTCGTCGAGGAACGGGTCCGCTACAAGGTCACCAAGTGCGCACCGCTGGAGCCCGGCCGCATCGGCATGACGAAGGTCGACGCCGCGGCCCGCAACGTCCCCTGCCTCACCCACGAGCAGCTGCGCGAGCTCGGCGGTCTCGCCATCCGCATCCGGGAGCTCTACGGCAGCGAGCAGGACATCGAGTGGGGCCTGCGGGACGGGGCCTTCCACCTGTTCCAGACCCGGCCCATCACCACCCGCCCCGTCGCCCCCGCGGCCCCGTCCGGCGCGCGCAGCCCGTACGTCGCCCCGCAGCCGGAGCGGATCCTGGACGGCACCCTGTGGTCGCGCATGGACATCGGGGAGATCTTCGTCGGTCTGATGACCCCGCTCGGCCTGAGCTTCGCCCGCTACTACCAGCGGCACGTCCACACCGACTGCGCGGGCGCCCTCGGCGTGCGCGACACCGGCGAGGCGGACCTGCACATGGGCTTCTACCAGGGGCACGTCTACCTCAACATCTCCTACAGCTCCTACCTGCTGGCCCAGTGCCTGCCCACCCGCGACCAGCGCCACTTCACCGCCCGCTTCGTCAGCGAGGAGGTCGACCTCGCCGGCTACGAGAACCCGTTCGGCACCTTCCCCGGGGGCATGGAGGACCTGCTGTCCATCGTCCACTGGCTTCAGCACACGGCCCGTGAGATGACGCGGATGAAGTCCCGCTCCGAGCAGATGGTCGACGCCCGGCTCTACGAGTTCGACCGGGCCAGGGGACTGGACCTCACCCGGATGAGCAGGCGCGAACTGCACGGTGAACTCCACCGCGACCTCGGCTGGTTCCACGACATGCACGTCGGCTACATGCCGTACTACATCAACGCGTTCGGGTTCTACGGACTGCTCACCGAACTGTGCGCGCGCTGGCTGGGCAGCGACGGTGACAACCTGCAGAACCGCGTCAAGACCGACATGTCCAGCCTGCGGACCGTCGAGTCCGCCAAGGAGGTCTGGGCGGTGGCGCAGGCCGCCAAGAACAGCCCGGCCGTCCTGAAGATCATCACGGAGGAGCCGCTGGAGTCCGTCGCCCGGCTGCTGCGCGACGACCCCGACGGACGGATCTTCTGGGACCGGCACATGGAACCGTTCCTGCGCGCGAACGGGACCCGCGGCCACCAGGAGATGGAGATCACCCACCCCCGGTGGATCGACGACCCGTCGTACATCTTCCAGATGATCCGGCGCTACGTCGCCGACGGCTTCTCCATCGACGACATCCTGCGGCGCAGCAGCGGCTGGTCCGACGACTCCCGCGAGGTCCTGAACCGCCTGCCGATGCCCAAGCGCCAGGTCCTGGACACCGTCATCTCCCTCTACGCCCTGTGCAGCGAGCTGCGGGAGACCACCCGGATGTCCATGATCACGTCCATCTGGCTGGTGCGGAACGTGGTCTACGAGGTCGGCCGTCGCCTGGTGGCCGACGGAGTGCTGCACTCCGCGGGCGAGATCGCGTACCTGGACTTCGAGGACGTACGCCGCTACCTCGCCGGCGACGAGGAGGCCGTCCACGTCTTCGACCGGGCCCGCGTCGACGCGGCCCGCCGGCTGCACGAGCACAACAAGCGGCTGCCGGAACCGCCGTTGACCTTCGTCGGCGTGCACGACATCACCGCCTCGGCCCGGCCGGCCGCCGACGGCGCCCGACTGGACGGACTGGCCGCCAGCCCGGGCCGGATCGTGGGCCGCGCCCGCATCGTCGAGGACCTCGTGTGGCAGGCCGACGAGTTCCAGGCCGGGGAGATCCTCGTGACCCGGTACACGGACGCCTCCTGGACGCCGCTGTTCGCCATCGCCGGCGGGGTCGTCACCGACATCGGGTCGATGCTCTCGCACAGTTCGATCGTGGCCCGCGAGTTCCACGTGCCGTCGGTGGTGAACACCAAGCACGCCACACAGCGCGTCGGCACCGGTGACCTGATCGTGGTGGACGGCGACGCGGGCACGGTCGAGGTCGTCGAGAAAGCGGACGACGCCGCCGAGAAAGCGGACGGTGCCGCCGAAGCCGCCGGGAGCCCGGCCGAAGCCGTAGGAAGCACGTCCGCAGCCGCCGGCAGCTGAACAACGGCACCTCCGCGACGGACCGCGACCGCCCCCGCACGGGGGCGGGTTCCACCCAGACGGGAGACGACCCGATGATCCCCAACCAGTGGTATCCCATCGTCGAGGCGAAGGAGGTACGCAACGACAAACCGCTCGGTGTGCGCCGCATGGGCCAGGAGCTCGTGCTCTGGCGCGACCTCGACGGCAACCTCGTCTGCCAGGGCGCCCGCTGCCCGCACAAGGGCGCCAACCTCGGCGACGGCCGGATGAAGGGCAACACCCTCGAATGCCCGTACCACGGCTTCCGCTACGGAGCCGACGGTGCCTGCCGGGTGATACCGGCCATGGGCGCTGACGCCCGCATCCCCGGCTCGCTGCGCGTCCCCACCCACCCGGTCCGCGAACGGTTCGGACTGGTGTGGATGTGGTGGGGCGACGAGCGGCCCGCCGCCGACCTGCCGCAGATCCAGGCGCCGCCCGAGGTGACGGACAACCAGAAGCTGTACGCCACCAAGCGCTGGACCCGTCCGGTGCACTACACCCGTTACATCGAGAGCCTGCTCGAGTTCTACCACGTGACCTACGTCCACCGGGACCACTGGTTCAACTACATCGACTACCTCCTCCTCTACGGCACGCCCGGCAAGCTCGGCCTCGACGGCCGCGAGCGCTACCTCGCCGCCACCCGGATCACCAACCACCGGGTGGAGACGGAGGGGCAGACGATCCGCTACTCCTTCGACCACTGCCAGGAGGACGACCCCGCCAACACCACCCACTACGTCATCACGTTCACCTTCCCGTGCATGGTGCACGTGCAGACCGAGCAGTTCGAGACCACCTCCTGGCTGGTGCCGATCGACGACCACCACACCGAACACATCCTGCGCTGGTACGAGTACGAGCAGGTCAAGCCGGTCCTGCGGCTCGAACCGCTGCGGCGTCTGCTGCCGTGGGCGTCCCTCTACATGGAGAAGTGGGTGCAGGACCCCCAGGACGTCCGCATCATGGAACACCAGGAGCCGAAGGTCAGCGCCGGCGGCGTCAACAAGTTCATCCCCGTCGACGAGATGAACGCCAAGTACCTCTCGATGCGCGCCAAGCTCATCGCGGACGCGTCCGCCGCTGAACCGGCCCCGTCACCGGCGTCGGCACCCGCCCCGTCGGTGGACGGGACGGGGTACACCGGCACGCCGGCCCGCGCCACGGCCCCCGGCCGGGGGACCGGCGGGGGACGGCGCGGCGCGAAGCCCAAGGAGGACGCCGCCGCGCGCCCGTAGACCCGAAGACGGGGGACGGACAAGAGAGAGCGAGAGTGAGAGATGTACGGCGGATACGACCCGTCGACCGGCCCCAAGGCCCTGGTGACCACGTTCAACACCGTCGCCGTGGCCGGCGCGGTGTGGTTCCTCTTCGGCGGCGCCGACACCGTGGCGGACTGGTTCGGCACCGATTTCGACGAGGCGGCGACCCTGCGCCGGGTCCTGCTGGCGGCGTTGTCGGCCCTCTACCTGCTGCGCTTCATCGCGACGACCTTCGTGATGCTCCAGCGCAAGATGGAGTGGTCGGAGGCGGCCACCGTCGGGATCTGGGTCCTGGTGATCCACGGCACGATGGCCTACTTCGGCGGCACCAACGAGGCGGGTGTGAGCGTGTTCACCTGGCTGGGCGTCGCGCTGTACCTTCTGGGGTCCTACCTGAACACGGGATCGGAGTACCAGCGCAAGCTCTGGAAGAAGCGCCCGGAGAACAAGGGCAAGCTCTACACCGAGGGCCTGTTCAAGCACTCGATGCACATCAACTACTTCGGTGACGCCGTGCTCTTCTCGGGATTCGCGCTGGTGACCGGTACACCGTGGGCGTTCGCCATCCCGCTGATCATGGTCTGCATGTTCGTCTTCCTGAACATCCCCATGCTCGACAAGTACCTCGCCGAGCGCTACGGCGAGGCCTTCCAGGAGTACGCGTCACGGACGGCGAAGTTCGTCCCCTACGTGTACTGACGTGTCCTGACCCGGTTCCGCCCGGTGCGGCGGCGCCCGCCCCCCCCCCCCCCGGGGCGCGGGCCGCGGGGCCGGCGGCCAAGCCGTCCGAGCGGCCGCCGCCGCCCGGCCCCCCCGGGGGGGGCGCGTGGGCCTGGCCGGCGGGGCGGCCCCC
>NZ_JBICYB010000016.1:0-162421 GCF_043200575.1 Streptomyces sp. NPDC048392 | reverse complement strand
CGGGCGGAAGTCGTCCGTGACGGCATCCTGCCCGCTACACTCCCACCGCTCCACGTTCCCTCAGGTCAAGCCACGAAGTACTGCTGGAGTACTAGCCGTCCGGTACGGAGTCGCCGCTGGTGGTCACGAGTCGGATGTCGGCTCACGAGGGACCCACGGCGGTGGGGCTTCCCAGAGTGGATAGACGCGGAGTTTTTCTGGGCCGCTCCTGCCCTTGTTCACGCGGATCTCGCGGACGAGCTTAGACACGAGCTCGCGCCGGTCGGCCTGCCCTGCGGCCAAGTAGATCTTGCGGGCCGTGAGGAGGTCCCCCTGGGGCGGACGGGGCTGCTGCACCGGAACTTCCTTCAACTTGGTGTGCAGTTCGGTCTGTTCCCGGATCAGGGCTTGCCTCTGGGTGTCCAACTCGGTGCGCTTGCGGCGGGCCGAGTCTTCTGACACCAGCTCCGCGAGGACGGCGTCGGTCAGCTTGTCGTCGTTGGTGCGGAGGCCTTGCAGCTGGCTCTGGACATCCTCAAGGCGGCGCAAGAGGGCCTGGTCGCCGTCGTTCTGCGTCCTGAGCGCGGCCGTCCTTGCCGCGAGCGCCTCAGCCTCTCGCTCGCTCATCTGCGCCTCGCGGTCGAGCCACTCGAGGAACCACTTCTCCGCGACGGCCAGAGATACGTAAGTGCCCTTGGCGGGGCAGGACTTCGAGTCGATGTGATTGGCACAGCGGAATGTCACGTCGAGAGGGTTGGGGAGACCGTCGACGAGTGGGCGGCGGTACTTCTTGTTGCGCAGGGCGGTCTGCATCCGGCCGCCGCAGCCCGAGCAGCGGAGGTGGCGGGAGAGCGAGTAGCGGGGTCGGTTCGAGAAGAAACTCTGGCCGCTCTGGGCCATGCGGCGCTTGGCGTAGGCGTCCCAGATGCGCTCGCACTCGGCCGGGTCGTCGATGACCGCGTCGTGGGCGCCGCCGTAGTACAGGAACGCCGTGACGTCGCGCTGCCGGTTCACCCGCTTCCTCTTTGTGGTGCCGTCGTCGTTCGTGACGACCTGGTGGGACAGCTCGGGTATGAGGTAGCGGACGTAGCCGAGACCGAAGCCGCTGTCGAGGACGGCGTGGAGGTCGCCGGAGGCGAAGGGCTTGCCGGTGAAGGTCCTGATGCCCCGTCGATTGAGGTCAGCCACCAACTTGCGGACTGAGATGCCGGCGGCGTAGTCGCGGTAGAGCTGGGCCAACACGGGGCCGGTCACCGGGTCGACCCTCAGGATCCCGTTGCGGCACTTTGGGCACGTCTCCAGCTTCTTGCCGAACTCCCACTTGGGGCAGGTCTCGCAGCGGTAGTACCCGAACCGGCCGCGGTTGGAGTGGGGGAGCCCCTTGTTCCGCCGGCGCTCGAAGGTGTCGCGCCAGGAATCGGCCTTCTGGTTCGACTCCAGCTCGGCGATGTTCAGCATCTGGGCGATGGCGAAGCGGCCGATGGTGGTCTTGCCGTCGAAGTCCTCCTTGGCGGCCCGTACTTCGACGCCGTAGTCCATGAGCGCGTCGAGGTGCTGGAGGGACTCGCGGAGGTTGCGTCCGAAGCGGGACCAGATCCACAAGATGAGCACGTCAAACTGCTTGTCGAGCGCCATCTGTTTGATCTCTTCGATCCGGCGCTCTTCGAACTGACGGCCCGACTCGCCGAGGTCCATGATGGGGTCGGCGATGACGTCGATGTTCTCCGACCTGGCGAGGGCCAGGGCGTGGCCGACCTGGAGTTCGGGACTGATCATGTCGTCACGGGCCTTTGAGACCCGGACGTAGATCAGGCCGCGCTTGCGGCGGTCGGCAGATGCGGGCTGCATCTCCAAGGGGCGCAGCCGGAGTGGTGCGGTTGTCACGGTGGTGCTCACAATCGCGCAGAGTAGGTCGCTCTTTTCCGGCCGACCTTTGTCACGATTGCCGCACTTGTGGTGCTTGAGTGCCGTGTGAAGGCTAGGCAGCGAGGCAGTAGTGCCTTCGCGTTGCGACGAACATCGCGCCGCCGCCGGAGACGCGGCGCACGACCTCGACGCCGTGCCGGGCTGCACCCTCGGCGTCCACCTCGTTGCGCAGCGACTGGAAACTGCCGATGATCACCGCTGGGGCGCCCCACTCCCAGACCCGCAGTGTCGGCGGGCGCCGGCCCGCGGCGACCTCGGCCGTCAGCACCTCGTCGAGCGCCATGTGCAGAGCGGGGGACTGCGGCCCCTCGTGGATCAACTGCCAGTCGTAGTCCGTCCAGTCCGTGGCGTGCGCGAGGGCGCGTCGTACGGCGATGCCGACGCCCTCCGAGGTCAGCCCGTACATCACCGTGCCCTCGGGCAGGGCCGCGTCGATCCGTGCGGCCAGCCCCGCCGCGTCCGTGTCCGCCGGGGCGCCCTCGAGCGCACGGTTCACGGCGTCCAGCGCCTCGTCGGGTTCCAGGAAGAAGTCGCCCGCCACGCGCACGTGCCGCAGCGCACCCCTCTCGGCCTCCACGTCCACGACGACCAGCTTGCCGCCGGGGATCTTGTATTCACCGTGCACCGTTTCGCCTCCGTTTCGCCTCCGGAGACAACAGGGCGCCCGGCCGGTGTGTTCCCGCCCGGCGCCGGTCCGGGCGGTCACCCGCTCCGGCCCCCCGCACCGCGACCGGCGTACCACCACCGCCGCCGCGCCGCCGCGGCGGCACGGCGGCACGGCGGCACGGCGGCACGGCGGCACGGCGGCACGGCGGCACGGCCGCACGGCGGCACGGCCGCACGGGCGGCCGTGGTGCGCCGCGGTCGTCTCCGCTCGGGACCCGGGGCGCGAGGTGGTGCGCCGCGGTCGTCTCGCGCCCCGGTTCGGCACGCCCCGGGTCGCCTCCTACTCCCGGGCCGGAAACCAGAGCCCGTCGCCCCCGGCCGGCCCGGGATCGCGGACGGCACCGCCACCGCCCGACGCGGCCGCCCGGCGAGCGCGCGCCGACGCGGGCCGGATGCTCGCCGCAGCCGCAGCCGCAGCCGCAGCCGCAGCCGCAGCCGCAGCCGCAGCCGCAGCCGCAGCCGCAGCCGCCGTCGGCGGCCGCGTGCTCCGGCGTCATCGGCCGAGGCGCGCCGCCGCTGCTCAGGCGGCTGAGCCCCACTCGCCGGGGAAGTCGTCGTCCTCAGCCGCGCGCTGGTGTGCAGCCTTCTCGCGGGCGCGCAGGACGGCCCAGACGAAGGCGGCGGTGCAGGCGAGATACCAGGGTGAGGGCCAGCAGTAGGCCCACCAGTCGGCCCGCGGTGCGAGAAGCAGCTGTGTCGCGGCGGTGGTCATGCCGCCCGCCAGGCTCCAGCAGAGTAGGCGTCCGGCGTATCGGACGGCGCGGGTGAGCCGGCGCGCGGGGGAGTGATGACGGGTGGAGGGAGAGCAGGGCGCGCGTCTTCCGGTTGGGTCCATCGGGGAAAAGGCCTTCACAGCAGGGGCGGGTGCCGCGGGCTGGGGGACCACGCATGCGGGACGGAGAAAGTGTGCATGGCGCGAGGAAGACGACGCAGCAGGGACTCGTGTACACCGCACCCATCTGAGACAACTTCCCTGCTCGGCGGTCTCCCCTCGTGGCCAGCGAGGAGGCCCGCCGCGTGCCACTCGACAGGCCGTCAGGCAGGTCTGAACCTGGCCGAAGAAGACGGTCGCGGTCTGGGAATGACCGCGGAGTACGCCCAGTCGAAGAGTTCCGGTCAAGGTGATCTTGGAAACCGGTCACGGAGCCGTCGATTCCACCATCGGCTCCTCTCGGTTCGAGTGCATAAGTTCCCCTTTGCCCGTTCGAAGCGGTGGGGCTGGTTCCGGCCCGTATACACAGGACGTTCGTGGGGATGTCGCGCGGGACTGTGTGCCTCCTGTGACATCTTGGGTGGCCCTGATGACCGCTGGGGTCGCCGACTTGGCAAGCGTCCGCATCCCGGTGCCGACCAACGCGCTGACAGAGGTGGCCGGGTGCTCCTCTCCCCCTCCTGGAGACGTCCCGGCCCCGGGTGCGGACGCCGATGCGTGGCTGCGTCAGGTGTGGAGACGGGCCTCGACCATGCTCAGGGTCTCGGGGCCGGAAAGGCCGGCCTGCCGTGCGAGGTGGACGAAGTGCCGGCAGGCGTCGACGGCGAGCGCGCGATCGGGGGCAGCGGCGCTGACGACCGCACCCCGGCCGGGCCGCATCTCGATGAGTCTCTCCTCCTTGAGAATCTGGTAGCCCCGGAGCACGGTGTGCATGTTGATGTCGAGAGCCTTGGCCAGGGCTCGGGCGGCAGGGAGGCGCTGGCCCTTGCGCAGGGTGCCCTCGGCGACCGCGCGGCGCACGCTCGCGGCGACCTGCTCGCCGAGGCTGACCGGGGAGGTGTGATCGATTCGGACCAGCATGTCACCGGGGTCCGTGATCTTGATCGAGCATCTGACCGATGAGGACCGCGGCGGTTTCGGCGTCGTCGACGGTGATGACGAACCGGGTCTTGTCGGTACAGGTGATCCAGAGGGCGTCGCCCTCACGCAGTGAGACGGCGCTGAGACCCGCGTTCCAGCGGTACCCCCATCCGCCGATCTCGGTGGGGCGGGTCCATCGGGCTGTGGCGCTCTCGATCCGGCCGAGAGGGAATCGTCGGCGCAGGAAAGGGAGCAACACCGAACTCGCGGTCACACCGCTCGGGGAGACCGTGACCGTGACGGCTCCGGTGGCCAGGAAGGCGGCGGGAATGATCAGCAGCCAGAGTGCCAGGGGCCGGTGCGCACCGACGAGGACGGCGACGACGAGTAGGCCGACCGTGGTAACCGCGCCGGTCGCGAGCATCCAGCCGGATGTGACGGAGCGGTGCCAGACGGCGACGGTGCCGCGCGGCGAAGGGCGGTTCACGCCCGCCTCCGCCCGACCAGCCAAGCCGCGCCTCCTGCGGCGAGGCCGACGACGACGGCGACGGCGAGCTGGTACGGGGGGAGTTGGGCCGTCCCGTCCTGGAGGGCCGTGCTGGCCTGCATCACCACCACGAAGAGGTAGGTGGTCGCGGCCGACAGACCCCAGGAGAAGGCGGCCACCGAGCCTCCTGCCCGAGGGCCTCTGATCGAAAGGAGCGCTGCGATGGAACCGGCGGCTTCGGTTCCGAATATCAGTAGATACAGGCCAATTGCGACTCCCGGAGAGCGGAATCCGTCGGCCGTCCCGTCCAGCGTGAAATGGGTGGCGATCTCGTCCGCGAAGGAGCCCTTGAAGAGCAGGAAGGCCCCGCCGGTGACGGCCGCTCCCACGACGTAGGGGGTGACCGTCGACACCGTATGGCGTCCGAGTCCGGTGCGGGGTGCTTCTCTGGTCGTCATGTGCGCCTCGTCCCTTCTGTGCGCCTTGCAGGCGATCCGATTGTTCGGCTGCGACTAGAACATTGCCAGGGGTGTTCCCGGATTCCCACGTGTGATGTGCAACGGCCGGAGAACGGCTCGATCCCGTGGTTCGGCGGCTCGCCGCCCCAGAAATCGATAGCGCTTTCGGGTGTCGTTGTTAGCGTGTTGGCGTCCGTGATCGCGGTATCGCGGGCAGTGACCATTCATCTATGACGGGGAGTCACCCATGCACAGACGCACGAGTGTTGCCGTGGCCGGCGTTGCCGTGCTCGCACTGAGCGGCATCGCTGTCCAAGGGGCCATGGCCAGCCCCACGGCACCCCGGACACACTCCGCGGCGACCGCCGCAACCCCTGCCGAGGCCACCGCGGAGGGCCGTGCGCTCTTCGCCGGCCTGACCTTTGCTCAGGGCGGTGTGGCAAAGGAACTCGCCGACTCCGGCAAGTTCGTCGACGTGGCCGCCCTGCGCAAGGAGAACAGCACGGCGGAGCAGAGGAGGGCGGCGGCGGCTCTCCTCGACAAGATCCAGAAGGAGCGGCCGCGGTTCTTCGGCAGCTTCGCGGGCAAGCTCCGCTCCGGCGACCCGAACAAGGTCCGAAGCGGCATCGACGAGGCCCGGGACATCATGAAGTCGCTGGCCGCGAAGGCCGAGGGCCCGGATGCCGGGCAGGGCGTGGGCCAGTGCGCGACCGTTGTCCTCGCCGTCAACGTGCTCGTCGCCGTGAACCTCGGTGGCGCCGTCAACGTCTCCGTCGCCGTCAACCTCCAGGCCGCGGCCAACGTGGCCAACGAGGTCAACTTCTGGTTCTCGCCCCCGAGCGGCGGAGACCAGCTCTCCAAGGACGAACAGGTTGCCGAGCTGACCACGGTTCTGGCCGCCTGAGGCGCTTCGGTGCGGGTGACGGGCCTCTCCAAGGCGCCTGGAGGGGCCCGTCACCCCCGGGAGGACTCTTCACAGCTGTGTCCGCCGGCCGTCAATCCCCTTGGAAATCCAGGATCATGCGCATATCCCGCAGACTTCGGATCAGTCCCGCCCGGCCCGCCCGCCGTGTCCCCGTCCCGCGCCTCTGGATCACCGCGCTCGCCGTGGGCTGGACCGTCGTGGCCCTGTACGTGGCGCAGAGTTTCCTTCCTCACAACGTCATCTCCCTGCCCGGCCAGGACGGTGCCCGAAGCGCGGCCACGGTCGTCGCACCACAGGGATGGGCCTTCTTCACCAAGTCGGCCACCGACCCCCAGTACGCGCCGTACCGCTTCCTGGACGGACGGTGGGAGAGTGCCTCGCTGACCCCCCACTCCCGGGCGCGCAACGCCTTCGGGTTCGACCGCGCCTCCCGGTCCCAGGGAATCGAGATCGCGCTGCTCCTGCACGAGGAGGGCATCGAGTGGACGAGGTGCGACACGTCCGCGCCGTTGGGCGAATGCCTTGGACGTGCGGCTGATCAGACGATCACCCTGACCAACTCCTCACCCTCGCCCACCCTGTGCGGGCGCGCCGCGGTGGCGGAGATGCACCCGGCCCCCTGGGCATGGCGTCACCTCTCCCCGGACCAGCACACTCCGAAGCGCGTAGCCGTCTGGGATGTGAAGTGCCCATGAGTGAGAAGACGATTCCGCTGCCGTGGACCAACGTCTACGGACTCGCCCGCACACTGGTCGCCCTCGGTACCGCCGGCACCCTCGCCGCCTCGAGTGCCGAGGCCCTGTTCCGTCCCGTGGCCACGGTCGGGGTCTACCCCCTGTGCGACTCGACCACCTCTGCCAGCCTGTTCTGCCTGGCCCCGGACAACTACTCGCACCTCACCTGGCTCAAGTGGGGCTGTGTCGCGGCCCTTCTGATCGTCGCGTCCGGATGGCGCCCGCGGTTCACCGCACTTCCACACGCCTACATCAACTACAGCGTCTTCGCCGGTATCGCCATCGTCGACGGCGGGGACCAGATCGCGCTGATCCTCTCGGTACTGCTGACGCTGCCGGCTCTCGGGGACCGTCGCCGGTGGCACTGGCAACCGGACCACGACCGGACGACCGACACGACGGCCGGTCGTGCGCTCGCAGTGGTCGGCGTCAGCGCGCTCGCCGTCCTCCGCCTGCAGATGGTCGTCGTCTACCTTCAGGCGGTCGTCGCCAAGCTCCCGCACCAGGAATGGCAGAACGGCACAGCGATGTGGTACTGGGGGAACAACCTGGAGTTCGGACCCGCGTCCTGGCTCGACACCTTGATCGCACCCGTCATCTCCACCCCGCTCGGCGTGGCGCTGATGACGTGGGTGCCGCTGGTGATCGAAGGGTCTCTCGCGGTCTGCCTCCTTCTGCCTCAGCGGTTGCGCTGGTGGGCCATGGGCGCGGGCATCGCCTTCCATCTGGCCATCGCTCTGACGATGGGGCTGTGGAGTTTCGCCCTGGCCATGTCCGGAGGCATCGTCGTGCTGTGTCTGCCCCTCGGCTCGACGATCCACGTCTCGACCACGCAGAGGCCGCACCCGGACGACGCCGGGCCGGACGACGCCGGGCCGGGCACCGTCCCGGAGCCGAAGGCCGAGCCGGGGTCCGCGCCGATGCCTCAGGCTCAGCCGCGGTAGGGACCGCTGGACGCGGGGCGGGGGCCGTACCCGTACAGCTCCCGCCCGGGCCGGTCTTCGCACCCTCCCTCGCCGGGCGCTCCCTCGCCCCCTGCGAACGCCGTCGTGGCCCAGCGGTGCGACCGGCTCGGCCTGGCGGGCGTTGAGCTGGAGAGGATGGCAGCCGACGATCTCGGAGGTGAGGGCGCGGCGGCTCGGGCGGTGGGTCCAGGACGGCGGTGACGGTGGCGGAGGAGCGCCGCACGAGTGCGGTCCGGGGGCGGGGGGCGTTCCACGTGGCCGAAAGGGCACCACGGACGTGGAGGAAGTCCGCGTCGGGCGGGCGGGGGAGGGGATGGCGCGGGCGTAGAACTGGGCAACGGGGAAGAGCGCGGTCACGCCGATCACCGCGCGGTGGTCCCGCCGACGGCCCCCCTCTTCGGCGCCCGGTCCGTAAGCGACGGTCCGCCGGCGCCCCCGAGGCGCCCACTTCACGCCGCAGGCGGGCAAGAAGGGTCGCAGGGCGATCGATAACCTCCTGAGGGAATCCCCCTGAGGGAAACCTCCTGAAAGAGCGGGAGAACGAGACGCCCAGCACCCACTCCCGGATTCTCCCCAGGTCCCGTCCCGAGCGCCCATCACCCGGGCCGCTACCCATGAACAGCGAGGTGAGAGGCCCTATGTTCACGACCCGACCGACCCTCCAGGGCACCTTCGGCATGGTGTCCTCGACCCACTGGCTGGCCTCGCAGTCGGCCATGGCGGTGCTGGAGGCCGGGGGCAACGCCTACGACGCCGCCGTGGCCGGAGCCTTCGTGCTGCACGTAGTCGAGCCGCACCTCAACGGGCCCGCCGGAGAGGTGCCGATCCTGCTCGCGCCGGCGGGCGGCGAGGTGCGGGTGCTGTGCGGGCAGGGTGTGGCCCCTGCCGGGGCGACGGTCGCGCACTACAAGGGGCTCGGCCTGCGCCTCGTCCCCGGCACCGGACCGCTCGCCGCCGCCGTGCCCGGCGCCGTCGACGCCTGGCTGCTCCTGCTGCGCGACCACGGCACCAAGTCGCTGGCCGAGGTGCTGAAGTACGCCGTCGGCTACGCGGAACACGGTCACGCGCCCGTGGAACGCGTCACGGAGACCGTCGAGACCGTCCGGGGACTGTTCGAGACGGAGTGGACGTCCTCCGCCGAGGTCTACCTGCGGGGCGGACGGCCGCCCCGCCCCGGCGAGCTGCTGCGCAACCCCGCCCTCGCCACGACCTGGAAACGGCTGCTCGCCGAGGCTTCCGGCGCGGGGGAGCGGGAGGCGGAGATCGACGCGGCGCGGGAGATCTGGCGCTCCGGGTTCATCGCCGAGGCCCTCGTGCGGCAGGCCGGGCGGCCCACCATGGACACCAGCGGCGAACGCCACACCGGCACCCTGACCGCCGCCGACCTCGCGGGCTGGTCGGCCCACTACGAGGCGCCCGCGACGTACGACTGGAACGGCTGGACCCTCTGCAAGGCCGGCCCGTGGAGCCAGGGCCCCGTCCTGCTCCAGCAGCTGGCTCTCCTGCCGCCCGAACTGCCCGCCTACGGCTCCGCCGACTACGTCCACCTGCTGATCGAGGGCTGCAAGCTCGCCATGGCCGACCGGGAGGCCTGGTACGGCGACGCCTACGGCGCGGACGAGGTGCCACTCGACGATCTGCTGTCGCCGCGGTACAACACGGCGCGACGGCAACTCGTCGGCGACAAGGCGTCCTTCGAACTGCGGCCCGGCACTCCTGGCGGGCGCACCCCGCGGCTCAGCGCGCACGCCCTCGTCGCGGCCGTGGAGGGGGAGGGCCTCGACGCGCCGGGGGCGGGCGAGCCGACGGTCGCCAAGAGCCCCACGTCCCCGGTGCCCGGCGAACCGGACATCGCCGCCGACGGGGGCACCCGCGGCGACACCTGTCACCTCGACGTCGTGGACCGCTGGGGCAACATGGTCTCGGCCACGCCCAGTGGCGGCTGGCTCCAGTCCAACCCCGTCGTGCCCGAACTGGGCTTCCCGCTCGGCACCCGGCTCCAGATGACCTGGCTGGAGGAGGGCCTGCCCAACACGCTCACACCGGGCCGCCGCCCGCGCACCACCCTCACGCCGTCCATGGCCCTGCGCGAGGGAGTGCCGGTCATGGCCTTCGGCACCCCCGGCGGCGACCAGCAGGACCAGTGGCAGACGCACTTCTTCCTGGCGGTCGCGCTCCGTGCACGGGTGCGCGGCGGTCTCGACCTCCAGGGTGCCGTCGACGCCCCCAACTGGCACAACGACAGCTTCCCCGGTTCCTTCTTCCCGCGCGGCATGCGGGCGGGCGCCGTCACCGTGGAGTCCCGCATGCCGGCGGAGGTCGTCGAGGAGCTGCGGCGCCGCGGACACGACGTGACGGTGGGCGGGGCGTGGTCGGAGGGCCGGCTGTGCGCCGTCGCGCGGGACCCGGAGACGGGCGTGCTGTCGGCGGCGGCGAACCCGCGCGGCATGCAGGGGTACGCGGTCGGCCGCTGACACCCGCTCCGGGTGTTCGTGCCGATTCCACCCGGAGTGCACCACCCGGGCGGGCATTGTCAGCGGCGCGTGCTCTCATGGAAGCATGATCGAGGACAACGAAACCATCGACGAGTTTCTCGCGCGGCACACCGACGAGGTGGAGGAGGCCGTCCGCAAGGCGGCCGCCCAGGAGATCATGCCGCGCCGGCGTCGGCTCGCGGCACACGAGGTCGACCAGAAGTCAGGCCCGCACGACCTGGTGACGGACGCCGACCGCAAGGCCGAGCTGTACCTCACGGAGGTCCTGGCCGACCTGCTGCCGGGCTCGGTCGTGGTCGGCGAGGAGGCGGTGCACGCCAACCCCGCGTCATACGGGGCGCTACGCGGCGAGGCGCCGGTGTGGATCATCGATCCGGTCGACGGGACGCGGCAGTTCGTGCGCGGCGAGGCGGGCTTCTGCACGCTGGTCGCGCTCGCGCGGCACGGAGTCGTGCACGCCTCCTGGACCTACGCCCCGGTCGACGACCGGTTCGCCACGGCCGTACGGGGACGGGGCGCCTTCCTGGACGGCGAGCGGCTGTACGCCGGACCGCCCGAGCCCGGCCGCGACCTGCGGGTCGCCACGTCCCACCCGGACTACACGACGGACGAGCAGAAGCGCGACCTGCTGGCCCTGCGCACCCCCGGTGTGGCACCCCGCCCCTGCGGCTCGGCGGGCCTGGAGTACCTGGCGGTCGCCCGCGGCGAGTCCGACGCCACGGCCTTCTCCTGGGAGGCCGCCTGGGACCATGCCGCGGGGCTCCTCCTGGTCGAGGAGGCGGGCGGCATCCACCTGACCCGCACGGGCGAGCCCTTCCGCATCACCGGTGACAATGCCCTGCCCTTCACCGCCGCCCGCGACGCGGCCACGGCGCGCCGGGTGGTGGCACTGCTGTCGGGCGGAGCCTGATCTCCACCGGCCGCCGCGGGCGGGCCCCGCGACCGCGCGGCGCCGGACCCCGGGCATATCCTGATCCCCAGTGGCCATCGGCTGACGAAGGGGTCCGAAGGTGCCGTCGATGCTCGATGCGGTCGTAGTAGGTGCGGGGCCGAACGGGCTGACCGCTGCCGTGGAGCTGGCCCGCCGCGGCTTCTCGGTCGCCGTGTTCGAAGCACAGGGCACCGTGGGCGGCGGGGCCCGCACGGAGGAGCTGACCCTGCCGGGCTTCCGGCACGACCCCTGCTCCGCCGCACACCCGCTGGGCATCAACTCGCCCGCCTTCCGCGGCCTGCCCCTGGAGCGGTACGGCCTCGAGTGGCTGCACGCCGCACTTCCCATGGCCCATCCCTTCCCCGACGGCTCGGCCGCCGTGCTGTCCCGGTCGGTCGGCGAGACGGCCGCCTCCTTCGGAGCGCGCGACGCGGGCGCGTACCGCAGGCTGGTCGAGCGCTTCCTGCCCAGGTGGGACACCCTGGTCCGCGACTTCATGTCGCTGCCGCTCACCGCGCTGCCGCGCGACCCGGTCACCCTCGCCCGGTTCGGCCTGGTCGGCCTGCCGCCGTCGACGTGGCTGATGCGCCGTTTCCGAGACGACCGGGCCAAGACGCTCTTCGCCGGGCTCGTCGCGCACGTCATGGCCCCGCTCGGCGGCTTCGCCACCGGCGCCATAGGCCTGGTCTTCGCCCTGGCCGCGCACGCACGCGGCTGGCCCGTGGCCCGCGGCGGCTCCCAGGCCGTCTCCGACGCCCTCACCGCCTACCTCAAGGACCTGGGCGGCACCGTCCACACCGACTACGAGATCAAGCGCCTCGACGACCTGCCGCCCGCGCGCGCGTACGTCTTCGACACCTCGCCCACGGCCCTGGCCCGCATCGCCGGCCTCGGCAGCCACTACGCGAACTACCGG
This sequence comes from Streptomyces sp. NPDC048392, assembly GCF_043200575.1. Lineage (NCBI taxonomy): Bacteria > Bacillati > Actinomycetota > Actinomycetes > Kitasatosporales > Streptomycetaceae > Streptomyces > Streptomyces sp. NPDC048392. Next base: position 150,147 of record NZ_JBICYB010000016.1, on the reverse strand, counting down.
TACGGCCCCGGCGTCTTCAAGATCGACTACGCCCTGGACGGCCCCGTCCCGTGGACGGCCGAGGAACCCCGCGGCGCGGGCACCGTGCAGATCGGCGCCGACAGCGCGGAGATCGGCGCCGCCCTGGACGCGGCCTCCGGCACGGACCGCGCGCCCGAGCGGCCGTTCCTCATCACCGTGCAGCCGAGTGTCGCCGACCCCACCCGCGCACCGGAGGGCAAGCACGTCTTCTGGGCGTACGGCCACGTGCCCAACGGCTGGACCGGCGACCTCACCGACGCCATCGAACGCCAACTGGAGCGCTTCGCCCCCGGCTTCCGCGACCGCGTCCTCGCCCGCGCCACCGCCGGACCGCCCGAACTCGCCGCCCGCAACGCCAACTACGTCGGCGGCGACATCTCCTCCGGCGCGGTCTCCGGCCTCCAGCTCCTGCTGCGCCCGAAGCTGTCCCTGTTCCCGTACTCGACCCCGCACCCGGCGGTCTTCATCTGCTCGTCGGCCACGCCGCCGGGCCCCGGCGTGCACGGCATGTCGGGACACAACGCGGCGAAGGCCGTCTGGCGCAGGCTGCGTCAGACCTGACCCCGGAAGGCCACCGGGCCGAGCGAGAAGCGGCCATGGTCCCCTCACCCTCGTCCCGGGCGGCATCACCCGGGAGAGCGCCGACGCGATCGTCAACGCGGCCAACTCCTCCCTCCCCGGCGGAGCCGGCGTCGACGGCGCCGTCCACCGGCGCGGCGGCCCCGCGATCCAGGCGGACTGCCGCAAGCTCGGGACGGGGCACCCGGGCAAGGGCCGCCCCACCGGTCGTGCGGCCGCCACCACCGCGGGCGACCTGGACACACGCTGAGTGATCCACACGGCCGGCCCGGTGCACCGCACCACCGAGGACCGCTCCGGCCTCCTCACCTCCTGCTACCGCGCCCACCGGTCCGGGTGGCGGAGGCGCACCGGGCCGCCACCGGCGCGGGGCCGCCGGCCGTCGGCCACGACCGCGTTCCCCTCGACCGCTGGCGCACCGCACCGTCGAGTGGGCTCCGAGGCCTCCACGACGACGGAGCGCCGACCCCTTCCCGGGGGTACGTCAGCGGGTGCTCCACTTCTGGTCGTCCTGGCCGTCGCACTCCCAGAGCTGGAGCCTGGCACCGTTGCCGGTCTTCCCGTCGACGACGTCCACGCACTTGTTGGCCTGCACGTTGACCAGGTCACGGGGGCCGGCCAGGATGAACTGCTGTGCCGGATTGCCGCTGCACACCGCCACCTGGACCACCGTTCCGTTGGCCGTGCCGCCCCAGGCCGCGTCCATGCACAGGCCCATCGACCGGATCGTGCCGTCGGACCGGAAGTCCCACCTCTGCCAGTTGTCGCCGTTGCAGTCCGCGATCTGCAGCGGCGCACCGTCCCTCCACTTGTGGCCCGTCACCTCGATGCAGCGGTCCGAGGCGTGGCCGTAGATGGTCGTGCCGGGAGCGACGGTCTCCGGGGCCGCGACGCGCGGCTCCTCCTTGTCGCCCCCGTCCGACGTCTCCTTCGCGGATTTCCTGGGCGCCGGTGCCTCTTCGCCGCCGTCACCTCCGCCCCCGTCGGCCTTCGGCTCCTGCGCGACCGGCTGCCGGGTCCGCGGCTGCTCGACGGGCGCGGACCCGGCGGTGCTGGGCAGGGTCTCGGGGGTGGTGCCGGGGCCGGGGGCGAGTGCGGCGCCCGCCTGCTGGGTCTGCTCGGTGGCGCTGGTGCGGACCTGCGGCTTGTAGGCGATCCAGATCATCACGAACGCGATGGTCAACGCCACCGCGATGCCGAGGAACGTCGCCAGCCAGCGGGGCAGGAAGCCGCGCTGCACGTAGGTGCCCTCGACCTCGGCCGGATCGACCCCCGACCGCCGCACCGCCAGCCGGTACGGCCGCTCCTCCTTCGACCCGAACCAGATGATCTGCCGCGGCTTCAGCGTGGTCTCCACGAAGGCCGCACGACCCGGCTCGATCTGCACGTTCGACGGCCGGATCTCGTACGACAGGTGGTCGCCGGTGTCACTGCCCGCGACCGACGCCGTGACCCTCGTGTTGCCGAGGTTGTCCACCGCCAGCCGCGGCCGCCCCCGGAAGCGACCCTTCACCGTCGGCGGCACCAGCTCGGCCCGCACCTCGGTGAACGGCGTGATCGTGAGGTTCCCCTCCGGAACCGTCACCGCGTCCGGATGCTCCGTCGGCGTGATCCGCACCGCATACGGATGCGGACCCGCCACCGCGTCAGGGGTACGCGGCGGAGCGAACGTCAGCTCCACCGTGCCCGTCGTCCCCGGATACAACCGCAGGGTCTGCGGCTCGACCGTCGTCCAGGGAGCCACCTCCCCGACCGGCTCGAACCGGTACTCATCCACCACGTCACCGGTGTTACGCACCCTCAGGCGCACACGCGTACTGCTGCCGGGGTCCACCGTCGCGGACGCGGGCTCCAGGGAAGTCCACAGGCTCACGGGAAGACGTTACGTGGTGACCGAGCCCCCGTCAGGAGCCCTGGGGGCAATCATGGGTGCCCCCGGGGCCCCGGGTCACGTGACCGGCCGCCCTGGAGACGGCCCTGCCCACCAGGAACAAACAAAGTCCGACGGGATAATTGCTTCGGTTCTGTTCGAGTTCTAGGGTGACCCTGATCCAGTAGTCACCGCGCCACCGGCAGTTGAGTCCCGCCCCACCGCCAACTGTCGTCGAGGCACCGTGTGTTGAGCCGCCCCCGAAGCCCACGGAAGGCCACGGTCATGCCGCACTCGCCCGTGTCACCCGCCCAGTTCCCGCCCCGCCAGGCCGTCAGCCGCCGCCGCCTCCTGGAGGGCGGGGCCGCCGTCCTCGGCGCGCTCGCCCTCTCCGCGTCGCCCGTCGCCGCGCACGCCACCGGCCGGAGAGCGGCGGCCGACGAGCCCCCGGAGTGGAACGACTTCGGTGTCTTCCGGCTCGGCACCGAACCGCCGCACGCCACGCTCACGCCGTACGCCGACATCAAGCAGGCCCTCGCCGGCGACCGCGCCCGCTCGCCCTACCGGCTGAGCCTGGACGGCACCTGGAAGTTCGCCTACGCCGACCGCCCCGAGGACCGGGACGCCGACTTCCACCGCACCGACCTGGACGACGGGGACTGGGAGACCGTCCCGGTCCCGTCCGTGTGGCAGCTGAACGGCCACGACTTCCCGATCTACGTGAACATCACCTACCCGTACTGGGGCCCCAACGGTCTCGGCGAGGAACCGCAGCCGCCCGCCGCGCCGACCCGCTACAACCCGGTCGGCCAGTACCGGCGGACCTTCACCGTCCCCCGCGACTGGAAGGGCCGCCGCACCTTCCTCCACTTCGAGGGCGTCAAGTCCGCGCACTACGTGTGGATCAACGGCGAACTGGCCGGCTACGACGAGGACTCCTTCACCCCGTCCGAGTACGACGTCACCGATCACCTCAGGCCGGGTACCAACCAGATCGCCGTCGAGGTGTACCGCTACTCCGACGGCGACTGGATGGAGGACCAGGACATGATCCGGCTGAGCGGCATCTTCCGCTCGGTCCACCTCTACTCCACCCCGGCCGTGCACCTGCGCGACTTCAAGCTGGACACTCCGCTCGACGACACCCGCACCGGCGCCGAACTGGCCGTCACCGCGAGCGTGCGGGCCTACGGCGAGGGCGGCACGGGGCGCTACACCGTCGAGACCCAGCTGTACGACGAGCGCGGCCACGCCGTCTGGTCCCGGCCGCTGAAGCAGCCGGTCGACGTCGGCGAGGCCCGCACGGGTGAGGACGTCACCGTACGGGGCGCGAAGGCCGTACCGAAGCCAAGGCTATGGTCCGCCGAACACCCCAACCTCTACACGGCCGTACTGCGCCTGCGGGACCCCGCCGGCAAGGTGACGGAGACACTGTCCCACCGGGTCGGCTTCCGCGAGTTCGCACTCGAGGACGGGCTGATGCGGATCAACGGCGAGCCGGTGTCCCTGCGCGGCACCAACCGCCACGAGATGCACCCGTCCCGCGGCACCGCGCTCACCCGCGAGGACATGGTGGAGGACATCAAGATCATCAAGCGGATGAACATGAACAGCGTCCGCACCTCGCACTACCCCAACAACCCGTACTGGCTGGAGCTGGCCGACGAGTACGGCCTCTACCTCGTCGACGAGACGAACCTCGAAACCCACGGCATCCGCGGCGAGTACCCCGGCGACCACCCCGAATGGACCGCCGCCTGCGTGGCCCGCGTCCAGAACATGGTGCACCGGGACAAGAACCACGCCTCGGTCGTCATCTGGTCCCTCGGCAACGAGGCGGGCGGCGGCTCCACCTTCACCGCCATGCACGACTGGATCCGCTCCTACGACGAAACCCGCGTCATCCAGTACGAGGGCGACGACCGTCCCGGCATCAGCGACATCCGTTCGGCAATGTACGACAGCCCGCAGCGCGTCGAGCAGCGCGCGCAGGACACCTCCGACACCCGGCCGTACGTCATGATCGAGTACGCCCACTCGATGGGCAACTCCACCGGGAACTTCAAGAAGTACTGGGACGTCGTGCGCGCCCACGACGTGCTGCAGGGCGGCTGGATCTGGGACTTCGCGGACCAGTCCATCCACACGCCCGTCCCCGCCCGCACCCTGCTCACCGAGGCCGGACCGGCCGGGCTGCGCGGCGAGATCCTCGCCACCCGCGGCACCCTCGACCGGGACGAGGGCCTGTCCGGCATCACCGTCTTCGAGCGCGACGACAGCCTCGACCTCACCGGTTCGCTCACCCTGGAGGCCTGGGTCACCCCGCACGTGACGGGCTACCACCAGCCGATCGTCGCCAAGGGCGACACCCAGTACGCGCTGAAGCAGAACGGCCGGACCCTGGAGTTCTTCATCCACTCCGAGGGGCAGTGGATCACCGCGAACTGGGCCCTGCCCGACGACTGGACCGGCCGGGAGCACCATCTCGCGGGCGTCTTCGACGCGGACGCCGGGACGCTGACCCTCTACGTCGACGGCACGGTACGGGCCACCCGCACCACCGACCGGCGCCCCAGCAGCAACACCGCACCCCTCGCGCTCGCCGGCGACGCCGACAACCAGGTACGGGAGTTCAGTGGCACCGTCCGCCGCGCCCGCGTCTACGCCCGCGCCCTCGGCGCCGCCGAACTGGCCTCCGACGGCCGCGGCCCCGGCGACGACGGCGCGCGGTTCTGGTTCGACGCGGCCACCGTGAAGAGCGAGCAGAAGCGGCCCGGGGACAAGACGTTCCTCGCCTACGGCGGCGACTGGGGCGACCACCCCAACGACGGTGCCTTCGCCGCGGACGGCATCATCACCGCCGACCGCCGTCACACCGGCAAGGCCGCCGAGGTCAAGCGCGTCTACCAGGCGATCAACGCCGCCCGCACCCCCGGTGGCGGGCCGGGCGCGGTCACTCTGACCAACGAGTACCTGTTCACCCACCTCCGCGAGTTCGACGGCCGCTGGGAACTCGTCGCCGACGGCAGGACCGTACGGCGCGGGAAGCTGACCCGGGACCAGCTGGACGTGGCACCGCGCTCGGAGAAGGACATCACCGTCCCCGTGCGTCTGCCTCACGACCCGGAACCGGGCACCGAGTACTTCCTCGAACTCTCCTTCACCACCAAGGAGTCCACCCCCTGGGCGAAGGCGGGCTTCGAGGTGGCCCGGCAGCAGCTGCCCGTCAGGACGGGCGCACCCGCCCCGGTCCCGGCACGCCTGGACAGCGTCCCGGCCCTGCGCCACAAGGAGCGCGACAGCGACGTCAGGATCACCGGCAGGGGATTCTCGGTCACCGTCGACAAGCGGACCGGCACCATCACCTCCTACGAGGCGAAGGGCACCCGGCTGATCACCGCCGGGCCCGTGCCCAACTTCTGGCGCGCGCCCACCGACAACGACAAGGGCAACGGCCAGCACACCCGCAACCAGACCTGGCGCGACGCGGGCGCCCGCCGGACGGTCACGGACGTCGCCGTGCGCGCGCTCGGCGACCGGGCCGTCGAGATCAAGGTCACCGGCACGCTGCCCACCACGGCCGAGTCGGCGTACACCACCACGTACACGGTGTTCGGCAACGCCGAGGTCAGGGTCGACAACACGCTGCACCCGGGCGCCGCGGACCTGCCCTACATCCCCGAGGTCGGCACGATGCTGTTCCTGCCGCGCCACCTGGACCGCCTGCACTGGTACGGGCGCGGCCCCGAGGAGAACCACTGGGACCGCAACGACGGCACCGACGTCGGCCTCTACTCAGGCACCGTCGCCGAGCAGTGGACCCCCTACATCCGCCCCCAGGAGAACGGGAACAAGACGGACGTCCGCTGGATCGCCCTCACCGACCGCCACGGCGTGGGCCTGCTCGCCGCCGGCGAGCCCCTGCTGGAGGCCAACGCCTCGTACTTCACGCCGGAGGACCTGTCGGCCGGCGTACGGCACGACTACCAGCTGACGCCGAGGGACGAGGTCGTCCTGCGCCTGAACCACCGTCAGATGGGCGTCGGCGGCGACAACAGCTGGGGCGCCCACACACACGACGAGTTCAAGCTCCTCGCCGACCGGAACTACGCGTACACCTACCGGCTGCGCCCGCTCACCGACGTCCGCGACGCGATGCGGGCCTCGCGGCGGCCCACGGCGACCGAGTAGCCGGGGTCGGGCCGGGAGCCCGGGGTAACCGGGCTCCCATGGGTGACATTCTGGTCGGGGCATGCTCGTGGACGGACCGGCGACTCCTCGCGAGCGGCTGGTATCCGCGCGGGCGCAAGGACGCCGAGGGGCGGCTGCGGCACTACGCGTCGCGGCTGCCCGTCGTGGAAGTGGACGCCGGGTACTACGCGTTGCCGAGCCGCCGCAACAGCGAGCTGTGGGTGGAGCGCACTCCCGACGGCTTCCGCTTCGACGTCAAGGCCTTCTCCCTGCTGACCGGTCACCCCACACGCGCGGAGGCGCTCCCCGCCGACCTGCGCGGGTCCGGCCCCGGGCGGACCGGGCGCGGGCAGGCGGGTGAGGGGCTGCTGGACGAGGTGTGGGGGAGGTTCGCCGAGGCGGTCGAGCCGCTACGGAAGGCCGGGCGGCTGGGCACCGTGCTGTTCCAGTTCCCGCCGTGGTTCGCACCCGGCTCCCGGGCGGAGGCCGCCCTGGAGGCGTGCGTCCGGCGGACGGAAGGCTGGCCGATCGCGGTGGAGTTCCGGCATCCGGGCTGGTGGGAGACGGAACGGGCGGACACCACCCACGCCCTGCTCGCCGCCCTTGAGGCTTCGGCCGTCGGCACCGACATGGCCCAGGGACTGCCCGGTTCCCTGCCGCCCGTCGCGCCGGTCACCCGTCCAGCCCTCGCCGTCGTCCGGTTGCACGGTCGCAGCCGGGCGTGGGGGAGGGGCAGCAAGGAGGACCGCTTCCGGTACGACTACGACGTGGGCGAACTCGCCGCCCGGGTGCCCCGCCTGCGGCGCGCCGCCCGGCTGTCGGACGAACTGCACGTGCTGTTCAACAACTGCTGCGCGGATGCCGCGGTACGCGCGGCCGAAACGATGCGGCGGCTGCTCACCGAGCCGCGTCGCTGATCCCCAGCCGCAGATGCTCCACGTGGTACACGGCCTGGTCGAGCAGTTCGGCGACATGGTGGTCGTGCAGGGCGTACACCACCGAACGGCCCCGGCGCTCGCCGACCACCAGGCCCAGGTTGCGCAGCAGCCGCAGCTGGTGCGAGCAGGCCGACTGCTCCATGCCGACCTCCGCCGCCAACTCCGTGGCGGGCAGCGGGCCTTCGCGCAGCCGGGCGAGGATCAGCAGCCGGGACGGGGTGGACAGGGCCTGGAGGGTGGTGGCGACCTTCGCGGCGTTGTCCGCGTCCAGGCGCACCCGCTCGGCGGCGTTCTGCGCGGTGGTGGCGGCTCCGTGACCCATGCGGTCATCCTACGCACCCCGTCACGGCCCATGAACGGACGAACGACCGAAAGAATGAATGGGTCTTCATGTGTTCCTGTATGGTGTGCGGCGTGTCCACCACCCTCGCCCCCGTCCCACGGGCCGCGCCGTCCGCCGCGCCGCCGCCCCGTCGCCGCACCCGCGTCCTCGCCCTCGCCGAGGCCCGCTGGGCGCTCGCCGCCCTCCTGGCGTTCCTGGCGGCCCTGCCCCTCGACCTCGGCGGCGCCCCCGCCTGGACGTACGGCCCGCTGTACGCGGCCGCCTACGCCGCCGGCGGGTGGGAGCCCGCTCTCGAAGGCCTGCGGGCGCTGCGCGAGAAGACCCTGGACGTCGATCTGCTGATGATCGTCGCGGCACTGGGCGCCGCCTCCGTCGGACAGGTCCTCGACGGCGGCCTGCTGATCGTCATCTTCGCCACCTCGGGCGCCCTTGAGGCCCTGGCCACCGCCCGCACCGCCGACTCCGTGCGCGGCCTGCTCGACCTCGCGCCCACCACCGCGGCCCGCGTGCGCGAGGACGACGAGGACCGCGAGGAGACCGTCCCGACCGCCGACCTCGCCGTGGGCGACCTGATCCTGGTCCGGCCGGGGGAGCGGATCGGCGCCGACGGCAGGGTCGCCGAAGGAGCCGGGGAGGTCGACCAGGCCACCATCACCGGCGAGTCCGTGCCCGCCCTCAAGCGCCCCGGCGACGACGTCTTCGCCGGCACCCTCAACGGCACCGGCGCCCTGCGCGTCCGCGTCGGCCGCGACCCGGCCGACTCCGTCATCGCCCGGATCGTCACCCTGGTCGAGGAGGCGTCCCGCACCAAGGCGCCGACCCAGCTGTTCGTCGAGAAGATCGAACAGCGCTACTCGGTCGGCGTGGTCGTCGCCACCCTCGCGGTCTTCGGTGTCCCGTTCGCCTTCGGCGCGGACCTCACGGACGCCCTGCTGCGCGCCATGACCTTCATGATCGTCGCCTCGCCGTGCGCGGTCGTCCTCGCGACGATGCCGCCCCTGCTCTCCGCCATCGCCAACGCCGGCCGGCACGGTGTGCTGGTCAAGTCGGCGGTCGCCATGGAACGCCTCGGCGAGATCGACACCGCCGCCCTCGACAAGACCGGCACCCTCACCGAAGGCACCCCCGAGGTGACCGCCGTACGCCCGCTGCCCGGCCCCGGCCTCGACGAGGACGCCCTCCTCGCCCTCGCCGCGGCGGCCGAGCACCCCAGCGAACACCCGCTGGCCCGCGCGATCGTGAACGCCGCTCGCGGCCGTGACCTGCGGCTCGCCGCCGCACAGGACTTCACCGCGGCCCCGGGGCGCGGAGTCACGGCGCTCGTCGACGGCCACCGCGTGCACGTCGGCCGCGCGGAGACGCCCGAGGGCGCCGAGACCACCGTCCGGGTCACCCGCGACGGCACCCTCCTCGGCACCCTCGCCCTCACCGACCGTCTCCGCGCCGACGCCGCCCCGGCCGTCGCCGCGCTCACCGCCCTCACCGGCACCGCCCCCGCCCTGCTCACCGGCGACCACGCGGCCGCCGCCGCCCGCGTGGCCGACGCCACCGGCATCACCGAGGTCCGCGCCGGCCTGCTGCCCGAGGGCAAGGTCGAGGCCGTACGGGAACAGGAGCGGGCCGGCCGCAAGGTGCTCTTCGTCGGCGACGGCGTCAACGACGCGCCGGCGCTGGCCGCCGCGCACGCCGGCCTCGCCATGGGCCGGGCCGGTTCGGACCTGGCCCTGGAGACGGCCGACGCGGTCGTCGTACGCGACGAGCTGACGGCCGTACCCGCCGTCGTACGCCTCTCCCGGCGCGCACGCCGGCTGGTGCTCCAGAACCTGGCCGTCGCCGGTACCTTCATCACCGTCCTCGTCCTGTGGGACCTGATCGGGCACCTTCCGCTGCCGCTCGGCGTCGCGGGCCACGAGGGCTCGACCGTACTGGTCGGCCTCAACGGCCTGCGGCTGCTGCGCGAGTCGGCCTGGCGGCCGGAGCGATCCCCAGCAGCCCGGGAAGCGTGACGTCCATGTCGGATTCCCGCCAGCCCCGGCCCCGCCGACGGGCCATCCTGGACCCATGCAGACGGGAATGCACACCGACACCGAGCGCTGCGTGCGCGCCGTCCGGTCGAAGGACGCGCGCTTCGACGGCTGGTTCTTCACGGCCGTCCTGACGACCGGCGTCTACTGCCGGCCCAGCTGCCCCGCGGTGCCGCCCAAACCCGGGAACATGACCTTCCACCCGAGTGCGGCGGCCTGCCAGCAGGCCGGATTCCGGGCGTGCAAGCGCTGCCGCCCGGACACCAGCCCCGGCTCCCCGGAGTGGAACCTGCGCGCCGACCTCACCGCCCGCGCCATGCGGCTGATCGCCGACGGCGTCGTGGACCGCGAGGGCATCCCCGGCCTCGCCGCCCGCCTCGGCTACAGCACCCGGCAGATCGAACGCCAGCTCCTCGCCGAACTGGGTGCGGGCCCCCTCGCGCTCGCCCGCGCGCAACGCGCCCACACCGCCCGGCTGCTCGTCGAGACCACCGCGCTGCCCATGGCGGACATCGCCTTCGCGGCCGGGTTCGCCTCCGTCCGCACCTTCAACGACACGGTCCGCGAGGTCTACGCGCTCTCCCCGAGCGAACTGCGCACCCGCGCCCCCGGGAGCCGCCCCGCCGGCACCGCCCCCGGCGCCCTGTCCCTCCGCCTCCCCTTTCGCACTCCGCTCAACCCCGACAACCTCTTCGGCCACCTCGCCGCCACCGCCGTCCCCGGTGTGGAGGAGTGGCGGGACGGTGCGTACCGCCGCACGCTCCGCCTTCCCTACGGTCACGGCGTCGTGGCCCTCACCCCGAACCCCGACCACATCGCCTGCCGCCTCACCCTCGGCGACCTGCGCGACCTGACCGTCGCGATCAGCCGCTGCCGGCGGCTGCTCGACCTGGACGCCGACCCGACGGCCATCGACGACCAGCTGCGTGCCGACCCGCTGCTCGCGCCGCTCGTCGGCAAGGCCCCCGGCAGGCGCGTCCCGCGCACCGTGGACGAGGCGGAGTTCGCCGTACGGGCCGTGCTGGGCCAGCAGGTGTCCACCGCCGCCGCCCGCACCCACGCCGCCCGCCTGGTCGTCGCGCACGGCGATCCGGTGGACGACCCCGAGGGCGGGCTGACCCACCTCTTCCCGTCACCCGGGGCGCTGGCGGCGGTGGACCCGGAGACGCTGGCCATGCCGCGGACCCGCCGCACCACCTTCACGACCCTGGTCTCCCGCCTGGCCGACGGCTCGGTCAATCTGGGCGTCGAGTGCGACCGGGACGAGACCCGCGCCCGGCTCCTCGCCCTCCCCGGCCTGGGTCCCTGGACCGCCGACGTCATCGCCATGCGCGCCCTCGGCGACCCCGACGCCTTCCTCCCCACCGACCTCGGCATCCGCCGCGCCGCCGCCGGACTGGGCCTGCCCTCCACCCCGGCCGCGCTCACCGCCCGCGCGGCGGCCTGGCGGCCCTGGCGGGCGTATGCCGTCCAGTACCTGTGGGCGACCGACAGCCACCCGGTCAACTTCCTGCCCGTATGAGCCCTCCCGAGGAATCGCCGTGAAGCAGCACACCGTGATCGACAGCCCCTGCGGCGCACTCACCCTCGTCGCCGAGGACGGCGCCCTGTGCGGCCTCTACATGACCGGTCAACGCCACCGACCGCCGGAGGAGACCTTCGGAACGGCCGACGACCGACCGTTCGCCCGGGCGGAGGAGGAACTGACGGCGTACTTCGCCGGTCAGCTGAAGGACTTCACCCTCGACCTGCGCCTGAACGGAACCCCGTTCCAACGCACGGTCTGGGACCAACTGCGCCGCATCCCCTACGGAGAGACCCGCACCTACGGCGAACTCGCCGCCGCCCTCGGCAACCCCACCGCCTCGCGCGCCGTGGGCCTCGCCAACGGCCGCAACCCGATCGGCATCATCGTCCCCTGCCACCGCGTCATCGGTTCGAGCGGCAGCCTCACCGGCTACGGCGGCGGCCTGGAACGCAAGCGGCGGCTGCTCGACTTCGAACGCGGACCGACGGGACCGGAGCCACTGTTCTAGCCTGCGCCCGCACGGTCCGTATCCGGTCCGCGCCCGCATCCGGTCCGCACCCGCTGGTGCAGTCCGTCCACGTTCTGCGTGAGCACCCCGAGCCGGTCGAGACGCCGGCACCGCTCAGGACGGCGACGAGGGGCTTGCTGGTCAGCGGTCGAGGGCAGGACGCCGGTGCGCGACCGGCGAGAGGTCATCGGTCGACTCGGACGCCGTCCTCCAGCTCGGCCGTCCCGGACCCGTCCGCCAGCACGTCCAGCGCGGCCAGCACCCGGCCGTGCAGCGCGCCGAGCAGGTGGTCGCCCAGTTCCTCGCGCGGCACCAGCCGCCAGGACAGCAGCTCCTCCTCCTGCAAACGGATCGCCTTGAGGTCGTCCTCGGACAGGACACCGCCGTCGTAGAGGTACGCCACGATCGGCGGCCGGTCCGGCCCGCTCGCCCAGTCCACCGCGAGCAGCCGGCCGATCCGCAGGTCCAGCCCGATCTCCTCGACGGTCTCCCGCCAGGCCCCCTGCCGCGGGGTCTCCCCGATGCCGGACTCGATCGTCCCGCCGGGCAACGCCCACCCCTCGCGGTAGTTGGGTTCGACGAGCAGCACCCGCCCTTCGGCGTCCCGGAGCACCGCGGCCGCACCGGCGAGCACGCGGGGGAGACCGGCGATGTAGGTGGCGTAGTCAGCAGTGGTCATCCCGAAAGCGTAACGAGCCCCGTGCGCCGTTCCCGGCCGTTCCAGGGTGCGGGCAGGGCATGACGACGTGGGCGTCCTCCGGTTAAGGTCGCAGCGGCGCGACTGCCTTGACGTGCGCAAGGCTCGGAGAGCAAGGGGAGATCAAGGTGGCTGACGCTGCTGTGGACGGGGCCCGCCGGGTACTCGTCGCCGCGGACAAGTTCAAGGGATCGCTGACGGCCGTGGAGGTCGCCGAGCGCGTCACGGCCGGACTGCGCCGCGTCGTGCCGGACGTACGGGTCGAGGCGCTGCCCGTGGCCGACGGCGGCGACGGCACGGTGGCCGCCGCGGTCGCGGCCGGTTTCGAGCGCCGGGAAGTACGGGTCGCCGGGCCCCTCGGTGACGAGGTGACGGCCGCGTACGCGCTGCGCGAGGGCACCGCCGTCGTGGAGATGGCCGAGGCCAGCGGCTTGCAACGGCTGCCCGCCGGTGTCCTGGCACCGCTGACCGCGTCGACGTACGGCTCGGGCGAGCTGCTGCGGGCCGCGCTGGACGCCGGGGCGCGGACGATCGTGTTCGGGGTCGGCGGCAGCGCCACCACCGACGGGGGCGCCGGGATGCTGTCCGCCCTGGGCGCGCGGTTCCCGGACGGGAACGGGGCACCCGTCGCGCCGGGCGGGGGCGGCCTCGCCGGCCTGGCCTCGGCCGACCTGTCCGGTCTCGACCCGCGACTGTCCGACGTGGAACTGGTGCTCGCCAGCGACGTCGACAACCCGCTGACCGGGCCGAAGGGCGCCCCGGCCGTCTACGGCCCGCAGAAGGGTGCCTCGCCGGACGACGTGACGGCCCTGGACGCCGCCCTCGCGCACTTCGCCAAGGTGCTGGAGGGGACGGAGGGCGTGGGTGCGCGGGCCGCCGAGTACGCCGCCTCCCCGGGGGCGGGTGCGGCGGGTGGCATCGGTTTCGGCGCGATGCTGCTCGGCGCCCGGTTCCGGCCCGGCATCGAGGTGATGCTGGACGTGCTGGGCTTCGCGCCGGCGCTGGAGCGGGCGGACCTGGTGATCACCGGGGAGGGCTCGCTGGACGAGCAGACCCTGCACGGGAAGGCCCCGGCGGGCGTCGCCGCGGCGGCACGGGCCGCGGGCAAGGAGGTCGTCGCGGTGTGCGGGCGGCTGGCGCTGCCGGCGGAGGCGCTGGGGCGGGCCGGGATCCGGCGGGCCTACCCGCTGACGGATGTCGAGCCGGACGTGGCGAAGTGCATCGCGGACGCGGGGCCGATTCTGGAGCGGGTGGCGGAGGCCATCGCGCGGGACTACGTCGCGTAGAGGGGTTTCGGGGTTTCGCTCCCGCCGCCCCTGCCGGTCTCCGCCCCTGCCGGTCCCCGCCCCTGCGGGTCCCCGCCCCTGGGGGCTGCCGCCCCGGGCCCCCGCTGCCGGCCCGAACGGCCTCGTCCTCAGACGCCTGACGGGCCGGAGGCCGCGGCATCCTTCCAGCCCACCGAGTCGGGCGCTTCCAGCCCACCGAGTCGGGCGGTGGCTGGGCACGGGCCCGGAGGCCGGGGGCGGAGCCCCCGGGGACGCCGACACCGACGCCTGGCACGCACAGAACAGAGCACAGAACAGAAGGGCCCCGAACCCGACCCGGGTCCGGGGCCCACTCGGCGGAGCGCTACGGCAACTGTGCCGCCCGCGCCTCCCGCCGGTTGTCACGGAAGTTGTTCACCCGCCGAGCCGTCGCGAACAGCGGAATCACCGCGCCCATGACCAGTTGCAGCGCGCACCCCGTCTGGAGCAGCAGCTGTCCGCTCGGCGCCTCGAAGGCCCAGCCGGCCAGCAGCCCCATCGACAGGACGATCCACGACAGCATCGCCACCGCGAGGCGCCCCCGGGGCTTCGGGTACTCGACCCGGCTCACCATCAGCCAGGCGGTACCGATGATCGCGAGCAGCGTCGCCACGAACGGCAGCTCCAGCAGCACGATCGACACCACCGTCAGCGCGCCGAACGGCGACGGCATGCCCTGGAACGTGCCGTCCTTGACGGTCACGCAGGAGAACCGTGCGAGCCTCAGCACCACCGCCAGCAGCACCACGATGGCCCCCACCGCCGCCACCCGCTGGTAGGCGTCGTCGGCGACCATGCCGTAGACGAGGACGAAGTACGCCGGCGCGAGGCCGAAGCTGATGAGGTCGGAGAGGTTGTCCAGCTCCGCGCCCATGGGCGAGGAGCGCAGCTTGCGTGCGACCAGGCCGTCGCACAGGTCGAAGATCGCCGCGCACAGCATCAGGATGACCGCGGTGGCCGCGCTGTGCCGGGCCATGCCCGACTCGTCGCTGCCCATCAGGTGCGGGATGAGGATGCCGGTGGTGGTGAAGTACACCGCCATGAAGCCGCACGTGGCGTTGCCGAGCGTGAGCGTGTCCGCTATCGACAGGCGGAGCGAGAGCGGCATCTCCTCGTCGTCGTCCACGTCGTCGGCCTCCGGCACCCATCCCGCCTGGGTCTGTGGATCAATCACGGTCAATTCGAGTCACCCCAGCCACCGTCTTCTGACCCACCTCGACCGCGACGTCCACACCCTCCGGCAGGTACAGGTCGACACGCGAACCGAAACGGATCAGACCGACCCGGTCGCCCTGCTCGACCTTCGTGCCCCGCGGCATGTACGGGACGATGCGGCGGGCCACCGCGCCGGCGATCTGGATCATCTCGATGTCGCCCAGCTCGGTGTCGAAGTGCCAGACGACGCGCTCGTTGTTCTCGCTCTCCTTGTTGAAAGCGGGAACGAAGCCGCCCGGCACGTGCTCGACCGACGTCACCGTGCCCGACAGCGGGGCGCGGTTCACGTGGACGTTGAGCGGGCTCATGAAGATCGCGACGCGGGTGCGGCCGTCCTTCCACGGCATGATGCTCTGCACCACACCGTCGGCGGGGGAGACGACCCGGCCCTGGGTGATCTCGCGCTCGGGGTCGCGGAAGAACCACAGCATCCCCGCCGCGAGCGCGGTGGCGGGGACGGCGACGGCCTTGGCGGCGCCGGAGCGGCGGGCGCGCAGGAGGCTGACGGCTGCGGTGGCGACGGTCGGCAGAAGCCACGGCGATGCTCCGCGCGCGAGGCGTACGCCGGCGAGGCTGTCGCGAGGTGCAGAGGTTTGGCTGTGGGGCATGGATGACCTTCGTAGCGGATGATGCCGCGCTCTGACGGGGGACGGCGGCTTTCCGGCGATCGTAGCGGCTTCCTGCCGCAACTGGGTAAGCCAGGAAGCCGAGTCGGCGGCCGAACCGTGCCTACGGGGTGTGACCTTCTTCTCCAAGAAAACACCCCGTATCCGGACATCTAACCCTGGAACCGATACTCTTCGAGCAGTCGGCGGCCGATGATCATTTTCTGGATCTCGGCGGTGCCTTCACCGATGAGCAGCATCGGGGCCTCGCGGTAGAGGCGCTCGATCTCGTACTCCTTGGAGAAGCCGTAACCGCCGTGGATGCGGAAGGCGTCCTCGACGACCTCCTTGCAGTACTCGGAGGCGAGGTACTTGGCCATCCCCGCTTCCAGGTCGTTTCGTTCGCCCGAGTCCTTTTTGCGCGCGGCGTTCACCATCATCGCATGCGCCGCCTCCACCTTGGTAGCCATCTCCGCGAGCTTGAACTGAATGGCCTGGTGCTGGGCGATCTGCTTGCCGAAAGTGTGACGCTGCTGGGCGTACCGGACACCGAGTTCGAAGGCACGCTGCGCGACGCCGCAGCCACGGGCCGCCACGTTGACGCGGCCGACCTCGACGCCGTCCATCATTTGGTAAAAACCTTGGCCGGTGACGCCGCCGAGCACCCGATCGGCCGGAACGCGCAGGCCGTCCATGATGAGCTCGGTGGTGTCGACGCCCTTGTAGCCCATCTTGTCGATCTTGCCGGGGATGGTCAGACCGGGGCGGACCTCGCCGAAACCGGGCTCCTTCTCCACCAGGAAGGTCGTCATCGACTTGTGGGGAGCGGTCCCGTCGGGGTGACCCTCGTCACTCCGCACCAGAACGGCCACCAGCGACGACGTACCGCCGTTCGTCAGCCACATCTTCTGGCCGTTCAGGACGTACTCCCCGCCGTCCTTCACCGCCTTCGAGGAGATGGCCGACACGTCGGAGCCGAGCGCCGGCTCGGACATCGAGAAGGCGCCCCGGATGTCACCGGCGGCCATGCGGGGCAGGAAGTGGTCCTTCTGCTCCCGCGTGCCGTGCTGCTTGAGCATGTACGCCACGATGAAGTGCGTGTTGATGATGCCGGACACCGACATCCAGCCGCGGGCGATCTCCTCCACGCACAGGGCGTAGGTCAGGAGCGACTCGCCCAGGCCCCCGTACTCCTCGGGAATCATCAGGCCGAACAGGCCGAGTTCCTTCAGCCCGTCGACGATGTCCTGCGGGTACTCGTCCCGGTGCTCCAGCTCGGTGGCGACCGGGATGATCTCCTTGTCCACGAAGTCCCGGACGGTGGAGAGGATCTCCCGCTGG
Organism: Streptomyces sp. NPDC048392; assembly: GCF_043200575.1. NCBI lineage: Bacteria > Bacillati > Actinomycetota > Actinomycetes > Kitasatosporales > Streptomycetaceae > Streptomyces > Streptomyces sp. NPDC048392. Next base: position 132,983 of record NZ_JBICYB010000016.1, on the reverse strand, counting down.
ACGTCCGTGAGGCCGTGGGTCTGGGCGAGGCGGCTCATCTTCTACTTCTCCTGTTCCTTCGGCTCGGGTCGGCCGGGCTGTTCGCCGCCGCGCTCCTTGACGTACGTCTCGGTCGGCACCATCACCTTGCGGCGGAAGACGCACACGAGCGTGCCGTCCTGCTTGTAGCCCCTGGTCTCGACGTGGACGATGCCGCGGTCGCTCTTCGACTTCGACGGCCACTTGTCGAGCACGGTCGTCTCGCCGTAGAGCGTGTCGCCGTGGAAGGTCGGGGCCACGTGCCTGAGCGACTCGATCTCCAGGTTGGCGATCGCCTTGCCCGAGACGTCCGGGACGGACATGCCGAGCAGGAGCGAGTAGATGTAGTTGCCGACCACCACGTTCTTGCCGAAGTCCGTCGTCGTCTCGGCGTAGTTGGCGTCCATGTGGAGCGGATGGTGGTTCATGGTGAGGAGACAGAACAGGTGGTCGTCGTACTCCGTGACCGTCTTCCCTGGCCAGTGCTTGTACGTCGCCCCGACCTCGAACTCCTCGTAGGTGCGTCCGAACCGCATCGCCCTCAGCCCTCCGGGATCTCGAACTTCGACGTGCGCCGCATACCGGCCGCGCGGCCCTTGCCCGCCACGACCAGGGCCATCTTGCGGCTGGCTTCGTCGATCATCTCGTCGCCGAGCATCGCGGAGCCCTTCTTGCCGCCCGCCTCCGAGGTGCAGTACTCGTAGGCGTCCAGGATCAGCTCGGCGTGGTCGTAGTCCTCCTGCGAGGGCGAGAACACCTCGTTGGCCGCCTCGACCTGACCCGGGTGCAGTACCCACTTGCCGTCGAAGCCGAGCGCGGCGGCGCGACCGGCGACCTCGCGGAATCCGTCCACGTTCTTGATCTGCAGGTAGGGACCGTCGATCGCCTGCAGGTCGTTGGCGCGGGCGGCCATCAGGATCTTCATCAGGATGTAGTGGTAGGCGTCGGCCGGGTAGCCGGGCGGCTGCTCGCCCACGACGAGGGACTTCATGTTGATGGAGGCCATGAAGTCGGCCGGACCGAAGATGATGGTCTCGACCCGCGGACTGGCCTGTGCGATCTCGTTGACGTTGTTGAGGCCCTGCGCGTTCTCGATCTGCGCCTCGATGCCGATGCGGCCGACCTCGAAGCCCATCGTCTTCTCGATCTGGGTGAGCAGGAGGTCGAGGGCCACCACCTGGCGGGCGTCCTGGACCTTCGGCAGCATGATGCAGTCCAGGTTCGGGCCGGCGCCCTCCACCACCGTCACGACGTCCCGGTACGTCCACTCGGTCGTCCAGTCGTTGACGCGCACTACGCGGGTCTTGCCCGTCCAGTCGCCCTCGTTGAGGAACTTGACGATGGTGTGCCGCGCCTCCGGCTTGGCGAGCGGCGCGCAGGCGTCCTCCAGGTCCAGGAAGACCTGGTCGGCGGGGAGACCCTGGGCCTTCTCCAGGAAGCGGGGGTTGCTTCCAGGGACCGCGAGGCAGGAGCGCCGGGGGCGCGATCCGGAGGTGCCCTCCCGTAGGGGCGTCGTCCGAGGGCGGTTGACGGTGGTCATGCGGGGACCTCCAGGGGGTCGAGCTTGTTCGCGTTCCGGATCTCGTCGACGATCCGGCCGATGATGCCGGTGATGTCGAAGTCCTTCGGGGTGAAGACCGCGGCCACTCCCGCGGCCCGCAGTTCCTCGGCGTCACCGTTCGGGATGATGCCACCGGCGATCACCGGTATGTCCGTGGCACCGGCCACACGGAGCCGCTCGAGCACGTCCGGTACCAGCTGGGCGTGCGAGCCGGAGAGGATGGACAGGCCCACCGCGTGCACGTCCTCCGCGAGGGCGGCGTCCACGATCTGCTCCGGGGTGAGCCTGATGCCCTGGTAGACCACCTCGAACCCGGCGTCGCGGGCCCGCACGGCGATCTGCTCGGCGCCGTTGGAGTGGCCGTCCAGGCCGGGCTTGCCGACCAGGAAGCGGAGCTTGCCGACGCCCATCTCCTTGGCCGTCAGCTCCACCTTGCGGCGCACCCGTGACAGGGCCGAGCCCTCCTCGGCGGTGACCGCGACCGGCGCCGACGACACGCCGGTCGGCGCCCGGAACTCGCCGAACACCTCGCGCAGCGCTCCCGCCCACTCGCCGGTCGTGGCGCCGGCGCGGGCGCACTCCAGAGTGGCCTCCATGAGGTTCCCGGTGCCGCGCGCGGTCTCCTTCAGTTTCTCCAGCGCCTTGCACGGGCGCGGGTGGTTGAAGGGCGGCTGGTAGCGGGTGTCGCGCCAGTTCTCCAGCGAGGCGATGACGCGGGCCTCCACCGCCGGGTCGACCGTCTGGATCGCGGTGTCCAGGTCGGCGGTCAGCGGGTTGGGTTCGGTGCCCTCGAAGGCGTTGACACCGATGATCTTCTCCTCGCCGGACTCGATCCGGGCCCGGCGCTCGGCGTGCGAGGCGACCAGCTGGGACTTGAGGTAACCGGACTCGACGGCCGCCATCGCGCCGCCCATCTCCTGGATGCGCTCGATCTCCGCGAACGCCGCGTCGGCCAGCTCCTCGACCTTCGCCTCGATCACCTTCGAGCCCTCGAAGATGTCCTCGTACTCCAGCAGGTCGCTCTCGTGCGCCAGCACCTGCTGGATGCGCAGCGACCACTGCTGGTCCCAGGGGCGCGGCAGACCGAGCGCCTCGTTCCAGGCCGGCAGCTGCACGGCACGCGCGCGTGCGTCCTTGGACAGGGTGACGGCCAGCATCTCCAGCACGATCCGCTGGACGTTGTTCTCCGGCTGAGCCTCGGTCAGGCCGAGCGAGTTGACCTGGACGCCGTAGCGGAAGCGGCGGTGCTTGGGGTCCCCGATGCCGTACCGCTCGCGGGTGACACGGTCCCAGATGCGGCCGAAGGCACGCATCTTGCACATCTCCTCGACGAAGCGGACGCCCGCGTTCACGAAGAAGGAGATGCGGCCGACCACGTCGCCCATGCGCTCCTGCGGCACCTGACCGCTGTCGCGGACCGCGTCCAGGACGGCGATCGCGGTGGACATCGCGTACGCGATCTCCTGCACCGGCGTGGCGCCCGCCTCCTGCAGGTGGTAACTGCAGATGTTGATCGGGTTCCACTTCGGGAGGTGCGAGACCGTGTACGCGATCATGTCGGTCGTCAGGCGGAGGGACGGTCCCGGCGGGAAGACGTGCGTCCCCCGGGACAGGTACTCCTTGACGATGTCGTTCTGCGTCGTGCCCTGGAGCCTGGTGATGTCCGCGCCCTGCTCCTCCGCGACGACCTGGTAGAGCGCCAGCAGCCACATGGCCGTGGCGTTGATGGTCATCGAGGTGTTCATCTGCTCCAGGGGGATGTCCTGGAACAGCCGGCGCATGTCACCGACGTGCGCCACCGGCACGCCGACCCGGCCGACCTCGCCGCGGGCGAGGACGTGGTCGGAGTCGTACCCGGTCTGGGTCGGCAGGTCGAAGGCGACCGACAGGCCCGTCTGGCCCTTGGCGAGGTTGCGCCGGTACAACTCGTTGGACGCCTCGGCCGTGGAGTGACCGGCGTAGGTGCGCATGAGCCACGGCCGGTCCTTGTGACGATCGGTCATGCGGCGCTCCTCAGATGTTCCGGAAGCGGTTGATGGCGTCGACGTGCCGGTCGCGCATCTCCCGGTCGCGCACGCCGAGGCCCTCCTCGGGGGCGAGGCACAGGACGCCGACCTTGCCCTGGTGGAGGTTGCGGTGGACGTCGTAGGCGGCCTGGCCGGTGTCCTCCAGGGAGTACACCTTGGAGAGCGTGGGGTGGATCTTGCCCTTGGCGATGAGGCGGTTGGCTTCCCAGGCCTCGCGGTAGTTGGCGAAGTGGGAACCGATGATGCGCTTCAGGGACATCCACAGGTAGCGGTTGTCGTACTCGTGCATGTAGCCGGAGGTCGAGGCACAGGTGGTGATGGTGCCGCCCTTGCGGGTGACGAAGACGGAGGCGCCGAAGGTCTCGCGGCCGGGGTGCTCGAAGACGATGTCGATGTCCTCGCCGCCGGTGAGTTCGCGGATGCGCTTGCCGAAGCGCTTCCACTCCTTCGGGTCCTGGGTGTTCTCGTCCTTCCAGAACCTGTAGCCCTCGGCGTTGCGGTCGATGATCGCGTCCGCGCCCATCGCCCGGCAGATGTCCGCCTTCTGCTCGCTGGAGACGACACAGATCGGGTTGGCGCCGCCGGCCAGCGCGAACTGGGTCGCGTACGAGCCGAGTCCGCCGCTCGCACCCCAGACGAGCACGTTGTCGCCCTGCTTCATCCCGGCGCCGTTGCGCGAGACCAGCTGGCGGTACGCGGTGGAGTTGACCAGGCCGGGAGCGGCGGCCTCCTCCCAGCTGAGGTGGCCGGGCTTGGGCATCAGCTGGTTGGACTTGACGAGGGCGATCTCCGCGAGGCCGCCGAAGTTGGTCTCGAAGCCCCAGATGCGCTGCTCGGGGTCGAGCATCGTGTCGTTGTGGCCGTCGGACGACTCCAGCTCGACGGAGAGGCAGTGTGCGACGACCTCGTCGCCCGCCCGCCAGGCGTTGACGCCCGGACCGGTGCGCAGCACCACGCCCGCGAGGTCGGAGCCGATGATGTGGTACGGCAGGTCGTGGCGCTTGGTGAGCTCGCTGACCCTGCCGTAGCGCTCCAGGAACCCGAAGGTGGACATCGGCTCGAAGATCGAGGTCCACACCGAGTTGTAGTTGACCGAGGAGGCCATGACGGCCACCAGGGCCTCGCCGGGGCCCAGCTCGGGCAGCGGCACCTCGTCCAGGTGGATCGACTTGCGGGGGTCCTTGTCGCGGGTCTCGAGGCCCGCGAACATCTCCGTCTCGTCCTTGTGCACGGTGATCGCGCGGTACGACTCGGGGAGCGGCAGAGCGGCGATGTCGGCCGACGTGGTGTCGGGCGACTGGATCGCGTCCAGGATGTCCTTCACGGTCACGGTGTTGCCTCCGGCGGTGAGCGCCCTGAGGGAGGGGGCGCTGAGGGTTACGTCGGTGCTGCTGAGGTGAGGGTGTGTGCCTGTGACGCAGGCGTTCGGACGCGCAGGGGGTGAGGTGCGGGGACAGCCCGAACACCATCAACGTATGACACCGCGTGTCACCTCGCAAGGCACTGAGTGCCAGAAAATGCTCTCAGATGAAATCTTTACGCTACAGATGAGCGATGATCGATCGGATTGTCTCTCGCCGAAGGGGAAAAAGGCGCACCGACATGCGAAAACGGCCACCCGATGGGTGGCCGTCGTCACAGTGCGATAGGTCGGTCAGCGCATCGGTCAGCGCTCCTTGAGCGCCTGCTCGATGGTGCGCATGACCTCGTGCAGCGGCGCGTCGGTCCGCGCCACCGTCACGAGCACCTCGCCCTGCGCGGAGGCCGAGGAGGCGGCCGGCCGCGCGGTGGAGGCGGTGCTGCGTCCCGCCCCGATGCCCGTGCCGAAGGTCCTCCGCACGATCGCGAAGGCGTGGTCCAGCTGGGCCTCCACGTCGCCCTGGCCGTCGGCCCGCAGCCAGCGCCGCAGCACGTGGTTGTGCGCGGTGACCACGGCGGACGCGGCGACCTCCGCCAGCAGCGGGTCGTCGTTGGCGTCGTCGTCGTGGGCGTGCTCGTCGAAGTGGCCGAGCAGGTAGCGCGTGAACAGGCGCTCGTAACGGGCCACCGAGGCGATCTCCGCCTCGCGCAGGGTGGGCACCTCGCGCGTCAGCTTGTAGCGGGCGACCGAGATCTCCGGCCGGGCCGCGTACATCTTCATGACCTCCTTGATGCCGCGGCACACCGTGTCGAGCGGGTGCTCGTGCGCGGGTGCCGCGTTGAGCACCGCCTCGGCGCGTACCAGGGTGTCGTCGTGGTCCGGGAAGATCGCCTCCTCCTTGGACCGGAAGTGGCGGAAGAAGGTGCGACGGGCGACTCCGGCGCGGGCCGCGATCTCGTCGACGGTGGTCGCCTCGTACCCCTTGGCCGCGAACAGCTCCATCGCCGCCGCCGCAAGTTCCCGGCGCATTTTGAGCCGCTGGGCGGCGGCTCGGCTGCCGGCCGCGCTCTCCGGCGCGTCGGGCGTGGCTGAGGTACGTGAGGACTTGGCGGGCTGGGGCATGACCCGAACGTACTGCATGTGTGCGCAATCATGCGTGTGACCGGGGATTCCCCCGCCCGCAGGGGGCGGGGGAGACCCGGCCGGACCGAGCAGTCCGCCCCAGTCCCCCGTGGACCGGAACCAGTCACCCGGCCTCTCAGCGCCGGGCATGCTCACGGAAGCCGCGGCCCGTCTTGCGGCCGAGGCAGCCCGCGGCCACCAGGTGCTCGAGCAGCGGTGCCGGAGCCAGGCCCGGGTCGCGGAACTCGCGGTGCAGGACTTTCTCGATGGCCAGCGACACGTCGAGTCCCACCACGTCGAGCAGCTCGAAGGGGCCCATCGGGTAGCCGCCGCCCAGCTTCATCGCCGCGTCGATGTCGTCGAGGGTGGCGTAGTGCTCCTGCACCATCTTGACCGCGTTGTTGAGGTAGGGGAACAGCAGCGCGTTCACGATGAAGCCGGCCCGGTCGCCGCAGTCCACGGCGTGCTTGCGCACCTCGGCGCAGACCTCGTGGACGGTGGCGTGCACGTCGTCGGCGGTCAGCACCGTGCGCACCACCTCGACGAGCTTCATCGCCGGGGCCGGGTTGAAGAAGTGCATGCCGACCACGTCCTGCGGGCGCGAGGTGGCGCGGGCGCAGGCGACGACCGGCAGGGAGGAGGTGGTGGTGGCCAGCACCGCGCCGGGCTTGCAGACCTTGTCCAGCGTGGCGAACAGCTGCCGCTTCACCTCCAGGTCCTCGGCGACCGCCTCCACGGCCAGGTCGACGTCCGCGAAGTCGTCGTAGGTCCCGGTCGGCGTGATCAGCTCCAGCGCCCGCGCGGCGGCCTCGGCGGTCATGCGCCCCCGGTCGACACCGCGCGCGAGGGACTTGCCGATCCGGGCCTTGGCCGTCTGCGCCTTCTCCGCGCTGCGTGCGGCGAGCACGACCTCGTACCCGGCCTTGGCGAACACCTCCGCGATGCCGGACGCCATGGTGCCCGACCCGGCCACCCCCACCGACCGGACCGGCCGCCCGGCGACCGGGGCGCCCCCCCTGCCCGGGGTCAGCGCGTCCGGCACGACGACCGCGCTGCCGGGCGCCTCGTAGGTGTAGAAGCCGCGTCCCGCCTTGCGCCCGGTCAGGCCCGCCTCGCTGAGCTGCCTGAGGATCGGCGCGGGGGCGTGCAGACGGTCGTGCGAGGCGGTGTACATGGCCTCCAGGACGGTACGCGCGGTGTCCACGCCCACCAGGTCCAGCAGGGCCAGCGGCCCCATCGGCAGACCGCAGCCGAGCCGCATCGCGGCGTCGATGTCCTCGCGGGAGGCGTAGTTCGCCTCGTACATCGCGGCAGCCTGGTTGAGGTAGCCGAACAGCAGGCCGTCCGCGACGAAACCGGGCCGGTCCCCGACCGCGACCGGCTCCTTGCCGAGGTCGAGGGCGAGGTCGGTGACGGCCGTGACGGCGCTGGGCGCGGTCAGCACCGAGGAGACGACCTCGACCAGTTTCATCGCCGGCGCCGGGTTGAAGAAGTGCAGGCCGAGCACCCGCTCCGGGTGGGCCGAGTCCGCCGCCAGCCGCGTGACGGACAGCGCGTTGGTGCCGGTCGCCAGGATCGCCTCCGGGCGCACGATCGAGTCCAGCTCCCGGAAGACCTGCTGCTTGACCTCGTACGACTCCGGAACCACCTCGATCGCCAGGTCGGCGCCGGCCGCCGCCCGCAGGTCGGTGGAGGTCCGGACGCGGCCCAGCACACCGGCCCGCTCCTGTTCGGTCAGGCGCCCGCGCTCGACGGCACGGGCGGTGGAGGACTCGATCGCGGCGAGCGCCTTCGCGGTCTGCGCCTCGCCGACGTCGATGCCGACGACGTCACGGCCGGCGGCGGCCAGGACCTCGGCGATGCCGGTGCCCATGGTGCCGAGACCGACCACGGCGATGGTCCGGAGCGGGGACAGAGGGGGGTCGGACAGGGGAGTGGCCATCGCGGGACTCCAGGAATGAGGGTGACGACGGGAACGCCCCCCGGACGCGCCGTGGGGCGCGCCGGGTGCGTGGGAAAGGAAGGAGTGCGGGTGTTGCCGGGCCGAGTCGCGCACACGCCCGGTGCCGTCGCGGAGGGCGTGCACACGCCCGCCCCGCCCGGCGGCCTTCGACCGGCCCTGTCCCGAGGCCGGGTCCTGATGCGGTACCCGAGGTACCGGACCGACTGCTCTCCCGGGGGTTGCGTCACCAGACCACCGGGAGGGGTTGCTGCGAGTGGGTGACCCGCTCGTCTGAGATTAACTCGCGGGTAACGAGCGCGCCAGCCCTCGGTGTTCGTGATGTACGTCCCACCCGCGGGGTGACGCCCCTAACCTCGGTGCCATGGACGAAGAGTCGCGCATGCTCACGGAGCGCTTACGGGCCGAGTCGGCCGCGTCGGACGCTCCGGGCGCCCCGGCGGCGTACGACCGCCTCGTGGCGACCGGGGACCACGACGAGCTGGCCGCGGTGCTCACCGAGCCCGGGCACCCGCTCTGGGCGCGGGAACTGGCCGCGTACCGGCTCGCAACCGCGGGGGACCGGCGGGCCTTCGAGTCGCTCGTGCTGCTGCTGAACCACCGCGACCCGGCGCGCTGCGCCTCGGCCGCGCACGCCCTGGCCCGCCTCGGTGACCCGCGCACCGCACGCGCCGCCGCGACCCTCGCCACCAACGAACTGCGGGTCGCCTACGCACTGCACCCGGTGCGGCTCCTGGTCGAGCTGCGGGCCCCCGAGTCGGTGCCCGCGCTGGTCACCACGCTGGAGCGGCGGCTGCGCCCGCACGATCCGTACCGGCGTGTGGCGCTCGCCTGTGTCGAGGGCCTCGGCACTCTCGGCGACGACCGCGCCGGCCCCGTCCTGAACGACGCCCTGGCCCACCCGGCGCTGGCCGAGGCGGCCGTGCGGGCGCTGGCGCGCATTCCGGGGCAGCGGTGAGGGGGCGGGCGCCGGTACCGGGACGGTGGCGGCCGGCGGGCCCGTGCCGGAGTGGTGGCGGCCGGAGTGGTGGCAACCTGGACGGTGACGCCCGGAGTGGTGGCGGCCGGAGTGGTGGCAACCTGGACGGTGGCGGCCGGAGCGGCGACGGCCGAGACGGTGACGCCCGGATGCCGACGGCCGAGACGGTGACGCCCGGATGCCGACGGCCGGGTGGTGACGCACCGTCAGCCGGTCAGCGGCCGTGCGTACCGCACCTCGGGTACGGCGACTCCCGCCACCACGAACGGCTCCTCGGCGCCGTCGGGGCCGAAACCCGCCCGCTCGTAGAAGCGCCGGGCACGGACGTTGCCCCGAAGCACCCACAGGAGCATGCGCGCGTGCCCGGCGCTCTCGCACCGGCGTACCGACTCCCGGAGCAGGGCCCGCCCGACGCCCGCGCCGAACCGGCGGGCGTCGACGTAGATCGCGTACAACTCGGCGTCCGCGGTGCGCACTTCGCCGTCGCGGTAGGGGCCGTGGCAGGCCCAGCCGGCGACCTCGCCGTCCTCGCCCTCGGCGACCAGGTTCACCACGCCCTCCGGCGCCCGCGCGAACAGCTCGCGGCGCCGCCCGGCGTCCTCGGCGGCGTCCATCGCGTCGAGGTAAGGCTGCGGCACCAGGCCGCGGTAGGCGGTCTGCCAGCCCCGGACGCGGATCTCCGACACCCGCTCGCAGTCGGCGAGCGTCATCGGCCTCACCAGCACCCGCGGTCGCGCCTGCGGGCCGGTCACGGGGCCACGACCGCGAACGCCTCGATCTCCATGAGGAACTCCGGCCGGACCAGCGCGGCGACCTGCACCGCCGAGGCGGCCGGCAGCCGGTCGTCGGGCAGGTGCTCGGCGCGGGCCGCGCGGATCGCGCCCATGTACGCCATGTCCGTGACGAAGAAGGTCAGCTTCGCCACGTCGTCGAAGCCCGCGCCGGCGGCGGCCAGACACCGGCGCAGGTTCTCGAAGACCTGACGGGCCTGGGCCGCGGGATCGCCCTCGCCGACCACCCTGTTGTCCTCGTCCAGGGCGAGCTGACCCGAGACGGCCACGAACCGCCCGGTGCCGAGGACGACATGGGTGTACTGCGCGGCGGGCGCGACGCCCTCGGGAGCGGGGATCCTGGTCAGCTCACTCATGCGCCCATCGTGGACCACGGCACCGACGGCGCCCGCCGCGGGGTCAGCCGCGGAAGCCGAGCAGCCCGTGCAGGGTCGAGCCGCGGGACGACGTCGACGCCGCCTTGGACTCCAGCGGCTCGGGGTCCGGCAGCGCCGGGCACACCGCGTCCGCCTCGCCGCCCTCGCCGTGTGGCACGGTGCCGTCGGTCAGGTAGGCGGACAGATGCCGGTCCAGGCAGGAGTTCCCGCTCAGCGTGATGCCGTGGTTGCCGCCGCCCTCCTCGACGACGAGGCCGGAGCCGCGCAACGACCGGTGCGCGGCGACGCCGCCCTCGTACGGGGTGGCCGCGTCGCCGGTCGCCTGGAACAGCAGCGCGGGCGGCAGTTCGCCGTTGGCGACGTCCACCGGCTGCCGCGACCGCGTGGGCCAGAACGCGCACGGCGCGTTGTACCAGGCGTTGTTCCACACCATGAAGGGCGCCTTCTCGTACAGGCCCCAGCTGTCGTCGCGCCACTCTTCCCAGTCGCGCGGCCAGCCGGCGTCCCGGCACTCCACGGCGGTGTAGACGCTGTACCCGTTGTCCCCGGCGGAGCCCTGCGCCCCGAAGTTCTCGTACGCCTCGACGAGCAGGTCGGTGTTCCCGTCGTCGGCGTACGCGGCGAACGCCTCGGCCAGGTAGGGCCAGTAGCCGTTGTAGTAGCCCCCGGGGATGAAGGTGTCCTCCAGTTCGGAGGCGCCCACCCGCCCGTCCGCGGGCTGCTTCGCCAGCGCCGCCCGCATGGCGTACCAGGCGGTCTCGACCCGCTCGGGGTCGGTGCCCAGTCCGTAGGCGGCGTCGTGCTCGGCGATCCAGGCCAGGAACGCCCGGTGGCGGTCGTTGAAGGCGAGGTCCTGGTGGAGGTTGGCGTCGTACCAGACGTCGGCCGGGCCGACGACGGAGTCCAGGACCAGCCGCCGTACCCGTAGCGGGTAGAGCTTGGCGTAGACGGCGCCCAGGTAGGTGCCGTAGGAGTAGCCGAAGTAGTTGATCTTCTCCGAGCCGAGCGCCTCGCGGATCACGTCCACGTCCCGCGCGGCGCTGACCGTGTCGATGTACGGCAGTACGTCCGCGTACCTGTCACCGCAGGCGTCGGCGAAGGACTTCGCGCGCGCCAGGTTGGCCTGCTCGACGCCCGGCGAGTCCGGCAGCGAGTCGGGACGCACCGGATCGAAGTGCCCCGGCCTGCAGTCCAGCGCGGGGCTGCTCCTGCCCACGCCGCGCGGGTCGAAGCCGATGACGTCGTACTGGGCGGCCACCTTCGCGGGCAGCGAGGACGCCACGAACCCGGCGAGCGTCAGCCCGCTGCCGCCGGGTCCTCCGGGGTTCACCAGCAAGGGGCCCTGGTACGTCGCGGCGGTGTGCGGGACGCGGGACAGCGCCAGCGTGATCTGCCTTCCGCGCGGACGCCCATGGTCGAGCGGCACCTTCAGGGACGCGCACTGGAGCGTCGGGTAGTCCTCCGTGGCGCACTTCTTCCAGTGCGGGGCCGCCGCGGCGGGCGCGGGCCGCGGTGCGCTCGCCTCGGCGGGGACGGCCGTGACGGTCCCGGCGGCGATGACGGCGGCGCCGCACAGTACGGCTGCGCGTTGTCTCATGGCGTACTCCCAGGACTCCCGGACGGAGCGGCTGCGGTCCGCGCGGGTCGCGGTCCTCGCCGGATCGTCCCGGGGAGAGCCCGGGGAAGAACGCGAGCCGTCCATACTTGACCCGATTGGGCCGGAAGATGCCCTCCAATGCCCTCACAGCAGCGAAAGCTGGATCGGCTCCGGCTCCGGCTCCGGCTCCGCGATCCGTCGTGGCATCCCCGCGCGTGCGGGGCCGATGCCGTACTCGCGGGCCAGGTCGTGCACCTGGCGCGTGACGCGGCGCTGATACCACTTCGGGGCGTAGGCGCCGTCCGCGTAGAGGCGCTCGTAGCGGCGGACCAGGTGCGGGTGGTGCTGCCCGAGCCAGGTCATGAACCATTCGCGGGCGCCCGGGCGCAGGTGCAGTACCAGGGGTGTCACCGATGTGGCACCGGCAGCGGCGATGGCACGCACCGTGGCCCTCAGCTGGGCCGGCTCGTCGCCGAGGAAGGGGATGACCGGTGCCAGTGTGGGCTCACCCCATCGCCAACCCCGCCCGGCCGGATGGGAGCGGGAAGCCGTCGATGACGCCGGCGGCTTCGTTCCAGGAGTCCGAGGACAGCCACTTCGACTTCCTGCGTGGCCGGCTGGAGCACCTCCAGGCCACGGTCGACGCGCGAGAGAAGCAGCCCCTGACGGGCGCGCAGATCGCGCAGATCACTGCGGCGGTCGCCGCGAGCCCTGCGCTCGCGGAGTCTCTCGCCGACACCATCGCCGCCCGACTCAAGGACTGAGCCATGAGGATCTCCACCATCGCGAAGTCGATCGTCGGCGGTGCCGCCGCCGGCACGGCCGCTATGGCCACCGCTGTGCAGGACGGGACGCTGACGGCCGGAGAGGGCGTGACCGTGGTCCTGGCGGTGCTCGCCTCTCCCGGGCTGACGTGGGCGGTCCCGAACCGGAAGCCGACGGACTCGTGACCGCGGCTCCGGGCCCGGCGACCAACGTGGCCGTGGAACTGGCGCAGCTACGAGGGGAGACCCACACGGGCCTGGAGCAGATAAAGGGCACCCTGGGGGTCCTCGTAGAGAGGACCCCCAGGACCGACGCCGACGTCCGCCAGCTGCGTGCCGACATGGAAAAGGAGATCGACGATCTGCAAAAGCAGATCGACGAGCTGAACAGGGGGCGCTGGCCCCTCGCGCAGATCGGCGCTCTCGCCGCGGTAGTCGGTGTCGTCGCGGCGGTGATCGCTCTGTTCCTGACCTGACCGCTGGTAGGCGTCTTCTGATCGATGTCCCCGCCGCCTTCGGGTGGCGGGGGCTTTTGCGCGTGTCCGAGACCTTGTGCGTTCCGGCCATGGTGGCGCATTGTGGTCGTCCCATCGCCTCACCGGTGCCCTCCGCAAGAGGTCCGGCACCTCCCGGGGGCGGTGGACTGGCGCCCCATGTCACGCCCCAGGTGGATGTGGTGTCGCTGCCCCCGCTGTCGCCCCCGTCAGCGGGGGCTTGATCGTGTGCCCGGGCACGCCGGGCGGCCACGGTGGGGGCTGTGGCGTCCGGGCGGTGGCCGCTCCACCGGCAACGGCCCCCGCCGTGGAGCGGGGGCCGCTGAGAGGGTCCCCGACTGTGCGTACGGGGTACCGTTCTGAGTGTCGAGTTCAGAACGGAGCCAGTATGCCCCCGTACGCTGAAGAACACACAGGCGCACGCATCGCGCACGCACGCAAAGTTCGCCGTTTGACGCAACGCGAGCTGGCGGACCTCTCGCACGTCTCCTACAGCAGCCTGACGAAGATCGAGCAGGGCATTATGCCGGCGAGCCCGTCGGTGATAGGCGCGCTCGCCCGCGCCCTGTCCGTGCCGGTCGCGGAACTGCACGGCCAGCCCTACCTCGATGAGCTGAGGCAGGATCAACTGGACGGGCTGATCAACCCGATTCGTGAGGCCCTCAACATCTACGACCTCGGGCCTGACCCCGACGTTACGCCGCGCTCCCTGGACGAACTGGAAGCGGCTGCTGACGAGCTGTGCGCCCAGGTGCGCGCCACGAACATCAAGCAGGTCGCTGCCGAGCTGCCCGGCCTGATCCATGAGGCTACGACGGCCGCGCACACCGAGGCGACCGACCGCAGCTGGCAGTTGCTGGCGAGCACGTACCGGACTGCGTACGACGTGACGACCAAGCTCGGGTTTCCCGACCTGTGCACCGTGGCCCTGGACCGGATGGACTGGGCGGCGCAGAAGGCATCCGACCCCGTACTCGCCGGCATGCGGCAGTACCTGCGGGCGCTGGCCTACCTGAGGGCCAGCGACTACAAGACCGGCAAGCGCCTCATCAACCTGGGCATGTCGACGCTGGAGCAGGCGGAACAGGGCCGGGTCCTGGACGTCGTCACCGGCCAGCTGCACCTCGGAGCCGCCGTACTCGCCGGCCGGGACCAGGACGAGGACTCCGCGGAGGCGCACCTGACCGAGGCCGGTCGGATCGCCAAGCGAACCGGCGCGGCAGAGAAGGTGCACTGGCTCAGCTTCGGCCCGACCAACGTGGGCGTACACCGCGTGAGCGTCCTCGCAGAGCTGGACTTGTACCCGGAGGCCGTCGACCAGGCGCAGCAGCTGCCGATCCCGGACGACTGGCCGCCGTCCCGGCTCGCGCACCACCACTCGGAGGTCGCGCGGGCGCAGATGTGGACTGGCCGGACAGACTCTGCCTTCAAGAGCCTGCTGGCCGCGCGCAAGCTCGCCCCCCAGCAGACGAAGTACCACCCGACCGTGCGGGAGACGTACGTCGGGCTGGAAGCGGCGAAGCGCCGGATGCCCGACACTTTCTCCAACTATGGTGCGTGGCTGGGCGTGTGACGCTGCGTCAAAGCTGCAGCCGGAACTATCAGTGAGGACTGATAGTTCCGGCCTTTTCGTGTCGGCACTCTGAAATGGCAGACAGGACCCCCGCAACCGAGCGACCGGTCCGGGGGCATGGCCAACGCCACTAGGAGCGTCGACACCATGAACGCTACCGCCCGCCCGTCCGATGCGTCACCGCGGCCTCCGCTCAACACCGCGGAGATGAGAGCCACCACCCGCCGCCTGCTGGCCGCGGATGCCGAGCCGCCCTCGCCCGAGGACCTGGAGATGCTCACCCTCCGGCTGCGCGGCTACATGATGCTGGCCATCCCCGTTGTCGAGTCGGCCGCGCTCACCTGGCCCAAGGACGACGTGCCGCGCGCCTGCGCGCTCGCCTGCATCGGCGAGGCCCGCATGCGGCTGCGCCTGGAACCCGGCCGCAACCTGCCCGCCGGCATCCGGCACGCGAAGCGCCTCGCCCGGTCTGTGAACGCCCTGTGCGACCACTACCAGACGGTGGGCGGCGGGCACCGGTGACCGCCGAGGTGCACGTGTGCCGGTACTGCGACAGCCCGATCCCCGACCCCGACGATGCCGTCCTCGTCTCCCACGAGGGTGGCAACTCCGGGCCCGGCTGGAACATCTGGGCCCACCGGGCGCACGCCGACCTGGTGGAGCCCGACCCGGCAGCCGTCCGCATCCTGGCCCGGGTCCTGCTCGTGCGGGCGACACGGCCGTGAAGGCGATCGTCGGGCTCCTCGCGTACGTGGCGGCCGTCTCAGGCCCGGTCCTCGCCCTGGTGCTGGCGCGGACACCCAGCTGACGCACCCCCATGGCGACCGCAGGGTCAGGGTCGCACCCCATGAACGCCCGTCCCGTCGGCGGACCGCAAGCAGCCGGCGGGGCGGGCCCCGACCGAACACGATTCGAGCAAAGGACTCACGATGTCTCTTCTGGACCTCGGGCGGGAAGTTTTCCCGCTCGTACCCGAGGGCGGGCGCATCCCGCACAGCACCGAGGCGCCGAGCAGCCCCGAATCGCGGCCGTGGGCCCTCCGCTTCGCCGCGCTGCCCGACGCCACGCAGGCCATCGTTCGGCCCCCCGCCGTCTACGACGAGGACGCGCAGATGTCGGTGGGCGTGTACGACGGGCCACTGCCGTACATGCAGACGCACTCCCCGACCATCCCCGACGGCAGCACGACCAACCCGCCGCCGCTGGACGAGGGCCCGAAGGACTGACGCCGATGTCCACCATTCTCGTGATCGCGGCACGCGACGACTGGCCGACCGACCGCGTCGTCAAGGCCCTCACGGACGGTGGCGCGGAGGTGTTCCGCATGGACACCGCAGAGTTCCCGCAGGAACTCACCCTCGCCGGGCGCATCGACGCCCGGCGAGGGTGGTCCGGCGGACTCACCACCGCCCACCGCGCCGTCGACCTCGCTGACGTCAGCGCCGTCTACTACCGCGCCCCGAACGCCTTCGACCTGCCCGCCACCATGTCCGGGCCGGAACGCCGATTCGCCGCCGCCCAGGCACGCGCCGGGCTGGGCGGCATCATCTCGGCCCTGGACTGCCGCTGGGTCAACCATCCGGCCGCCACGTCCCGCGCCGAGTACAAGCCGCTACAGCTGTCCACCGCCCGCGCCTGCGGCCTGACCATCCCGCCCACGCTCATCACCAACCGGCCCGACGCTGCCCTCGCGTTCGCAGGCGAGATGCACGGCGACATCATCTGCAAGCCGGTCGCCTCGCCAGTCCTCATCGAGGACGACCAGCTGAAGACCGTCTACACCCGCCGTCTCACGCCGGCCGACATGAGCGACCTGCGCGGCATCGACACCACCGCCCACCTGTTCCAGGCCTGGGTCGACAAGACCCACGAAGTGCGGCTCACCGCCGTCGGCGGGCAGCTCCTCGCCGCCGAAGTCCACGCGAGCAGCGACCAGGCCCACACGGACTGGCGAGCCGACTACGCGTCCCTGACCTACCGGGCCACCGAAGTCCCCACCGATGTGGCTGCGGGCGTGCGACGCTACCTGGACGCGCTCGGTCTGCGGTTCGCCGCCCTGGACTTCGTCGTCAGCTCCGACGGCGGCTGGACGTTCCTGGAGGCCAACCCGTGCGGGCAGTGGGACTGGATCCAGCACGCCACCGGCCTGCCGATCGCCGAGGCCATCGCCGACGAACTCCGAGGAGACGCGCATGAGCACTGACGCGGCCCGCCGGTACATGGCCGGCCTCACCGCAGAGCTGGAGCACGCGGGCGCCATCCGCAGCCGGGCCTGGTCCCGGGCGTTCGCCGCCACGCCCCGGCACGTGCTGGTGCCGTCCTGGCTGGAGCAGGAGACCAACGAGCGCGGCATCGCCGTGTGGCGGCAGCGCCAGGCCAGTGACGAGGTGGGGCTCGCGGCCGTGTACCGCGACGTGACCCTCGTGACAGCCCTTGACCCGGCCACCGCCGACCAAGTCGACACCGGTGCGTGGACGGGCATCCCCACGTCGTCCAGTACCCAGCCCAGCCTCATGGCCGGGATGCTCGAAAGCCTGGACGTGGCGGACGGGCAGCGCGTCCTGGAGATCGGCGCGGGCACCGGCTACAACGCGGCCCTGCTCAGTGCCCGCCTCGGTGACAGGGCCGTCTACTCGGTGGACGTCGACCAGGCCCTGGTCGACGCCGCCCGCGAGCGCCTCGCCGCGGTCGGCCACCATCCGCGGCTGACGGCGAGTGACGGCACCCACGGCTACCCGGACGCCGGCACCGTCGACCGGATCATCGCCACCTGCTCGGTGCCGGCCGTTCCGGACGCGTGGCTGGACCAGCTGAGGCCCGGCGGCATCATCGTCACCGACATCGCGCTCGGCATCGAGGGCGGACTCGTCAGGCTCTCCCGCCGCGACGACGGCAGCGCCCGCGGGGTCTTCACCGCGGCGTCGGGCCGCTTCATGCCGGCCCGGCGCGAAGCCAGCACCTACCCGGCCCGCCGGCGTCCCGAGCGGGCGTCCACGGCCGGGACCCGGCCTACCAGCCTCACGGCGGCTGTTTCTAAGGACGTTTTTGGGCTCCAGTCGACGGAGGTTTTCTGGCTCCATGGTTGGGCTGGAGGGGGCGTGAGGCGGTGTGATTCACGCCCCTGTAGCAAGGTGATTTGGCCCCACTTCGATCGAGTGGTTCCGCTGGCCCTGGAGGTGGGGTCTCGCGGTGGTTTGGGAGCCTCGGTCAGCCTGCCGTCAGCGTGCCCCCGACAGGTGCGTGGAGGCTGCCGGCCCGGCTCGACTCAGACCGTGGACCGCCCAGTGTCCGCGGTGGCTGGACGAGAACGGGCATTGGTCCGGCCGGCACTGGGACCCGGCGGCCGGACCCGGAACGGCTGCGGCCGGCCCCCGTCAGGGGGCCGGCCGCAGTTGTCGGCGAGGGTTAGCGGCAGTGCCGTAGCTAACCCTCAGCTTGGCGGGGCATGCGCAGGGACGCGTCCAGGATGGTCATGAGCTGTGCTGCACGGCTCTTGCCAGTCGGTGCCAGAGGGTATCTGTTCAGAACATCGATCAGGACGGGTGTGGCGCGTTGTCGAGCCTTCTCGATCAGCCGGAGCCCGACGGCGAAATCATCGTCCGCGTTCAATTCTCCAACGCGCGCGGCGCTTGCGGCGGCTCTCAGGATGTGACCCACTTGGGTGGCTTTCGCGATCGGATGGAGGTAGGCCGCAGAGGCGGCATCTCCCGCAGCGCGCGCAGCGAGCCGTGCAGTGTCCGTGGTCGCTTCCTTCGCCGCCCGGTGGGCGTCCAAGGAGGTGATGCGCTGAAGTTTGGTCCTTCTGGCGCCGTTCACGAACTCCCGCGCAGCGTTAATGGCTGCACGAGGCCGAGGATCGCCGGGGTTGGCCTCCTCGAACACCGGAAGAACTTCCTCAGCGCTCTCCAGAACGTAGTGGGCGACGACTCGCAGTTCGTCCATGGTCAGCTCGAAGTCCCCAGATCCGATCGTCACGGACCCGATTCTCGCATCGAGCGATCATCTGCGGTCTCAGACGGAGACTGTGGGACACAGCCTTGCCGAGGGTCGAGGCAAGGGTCAGCTGCGGCGCCGCCTGCGCTGGGTCTGGGTGAACCGGTAGGACTCGGTGCCGGTCTCAACGATGTGCGCGTTGAACGTGACACGGTCGACGATCGCGGTGCAGAGCCTAGGGTCGCTGAAGGTCTGCTTCCACTCGGAGAACGGTGCGTTCGACGCGATCGCGATAGCGCGACGCTCCTCTCGCTCGGTGAAGATCTGGAAGAGCAGCTTCGCCCCGGCTTTGTCCAGGTCGAGATAGCCGAACTCGTCCAGGCAGAGCAGGTCAACGCGCCCGTAGCGGGCGATGGTGCGCGAGAGCTTCTTCTCGTCGGCGGCCTCGGCCAGTTCATTGACCAGGCCGACCGTGGTCGTGTAGCGGACCTTCAGCCCGGCCTCGGCCATGGCGGTGCCGATCCCGATCAGCAGATGGGACTTGCCTGTGCCGGAGTCACCGATCAGGCAGAGCGGCTGTCCCGCCTTGACCCAGGCCGGGTCCGACAAGGTGCCGACGAGCTCGGGGGTGACGTTCGGGTTCTCCGTGAAGTCGAAGTCCTCCAGCCGCTTGGGCCTGGGGAAATTCGCTTTCCCTGACCAGCCGCGACTTGCGCCTCTCCTCGCGCTCGGCGCACTCGGCCTCCAACAGGTCGGCCAGGAAGTCCTTGTAGCTGGAGCGCTGGCGCATCGCCTCGGAGGCCATGTCCTGGACCCGGCTGCGGATCGTTGGCAGGTGGAGCGTGCGGCAAGCCTCATCGATCGCCGTGTCGACCACCTCCTCCGGCCCGGTGTCGCGGCGGGGCGAAGGGATCTGGGCGGCGGTCTCGGTCGTGGTCATGCGGTCCCCTTCGGTTGGCATTTCAGCAGCTGGTCGTAGTGCGAGACTGTCGGCAACGGTCGCTTGTCCTCGGGCAGCTGGGCCCTGCGGGCGGTCAGGGAGACCACCCCGCTGGGCTCCGCCCAGGGCGGCGGCTCGGTCTCCTCGCCGCTGTCCTCGGCCGATTCGGGGGCCAGAGCGGCCGTCTTGCGGGCTTCGACAGCGACCACGTCCGCAGTGGTGGCGCCCGCCCGGATCGCGGCGGCCATGCCCTGCTGGACAGTGGCCGCGGGCATGCGCCGGTGCAGCAGCAGAACCTCGATCAGTGCCCTGGTGCCGGCCGCGTCGCCGTGCGCCGATCGGGCCGCCGCCCAGAACGCCTCGTGCACTTCGGTAAAGGAGCCGTTCTCCCGCGCGGTGACCAGCGCGGTCGACCCGGCCATGGCCCCCGGCTTGACCAGCAGGATCTCCAAGTAGTGATCCAGCTCGTCGCGGAACTCCCCGCGCCTGGTCAGCCGGGGATGACGGGCAGCGACCTCCCGCTTCTCGAACACCAGCAGCTCGTTGCCCCGCAGCAGGACCCGCACGTTCTGGCCGATGAAGCGGGCCGGGACCGAGTAGTGGCACTGGCGGACGGTGATCCGGCTGCTGCGGTCGACCTTCGGCGTCAGCGTGATACCGCACTCGAACTCCTCGAACGGCAACGGCAGCAGAAGATCGGTCTCGGACACGAAATTGAACCCGATGCTGGTCAGCCGCCCGGACAGCATCCGCTCGTCCTCCTCCGCGTCGATCTCCCTCAGCCGTTCGTTGAGGGCCTCCAGCGAGGCGACGTCGGGAACGGGGACCAGATGCGTGCGCCGGAACCGGCCGCCCTCCTGCTCGACCCCGCCCTTCTCGTGGGCGCCTTCCTGGCCCGGAATGCAGTAGAACGCATCGAAGCCGTAGTGCGACCGGAACGAGGTCCACCGCTCCGACTCCACCCGGCTGCGGCCGGTGCACACCCGGTTGACCGCGGGCTTCAGGTTGTCGTAGCGGATGTGCCGGGACGGGACACCGCCCAGGACGTTGAATGCCTCGACATGGCCCTCCATGAACGACTCCTGGGCCTGCGAGGCATAGACCCGGTGGACAGCCTTGCCCGAATAGGACATCCGCAGCGTGAACAGGTGGCACTTGGTGACCTCACCGGCCAGCCGCACCCAGACGTCCGCGAAGTCCACCTCCGCTTCCTCGCCCGGCAGATGGACCTGCGGGACCATCCCCGCCAGGTGACGGCGTCCCTCCTGGTCCTCCACCTGGATCTGCGGCCGGCGGACCGCGACGTAATCGGACACGGTCGAGTAGGACACCAGGTCGAACCCGTGCTCCTGGGACAGGCGCTGGAAGATCCTGCGGGCTGTGTGCTTCTGCTTGCGCGGCGCGGCCAGGTCCTCCCGCAACATCGCGTCGATCCAGCCCTTGGCCGGGTCCAGCACCGAAGCCCGCGGCGTCGGCTGCTTCCTCGGCGGCGGAACAGCCGAGTTCAACGCCTGGCGAACCGTCCTGCGGTGAACCCCGTACCTCTCGCCCAACGTCCGCTGCGACACCTCCGGATCAACACGCTTGTCCCTCCGGATCGCGGCATACAGATCCGCCCGCGACAAACCCATCCCGGCCTCCCGACATGACCGTGACAACAAACCAGCACAGCCTCCGACAAGACCGTGATCGACTCACAAACCCTGCCGTCGCACAGAGGACGGAGCAGTGCATTCACTCCAAAGAGGGCATGGCGCACAGCCCCTCACGTCGGGTGGGGCCAGATCAACTTCTTACACCGTGGGGCCACTTTCCGTCCGTGCGGTGGAGCCCAAAGAAGTGCTTACAAACAATCAGTGGTCGGCGGTCCGGCGCCGGGTGCTGTCGCGTAGCAGGAGCCACGGTGTGGCCTCGCTTGCGCGGGGTCGAGCCGCGTCCGGCTGCAGGAGTGCGGCGTAGGCGGCTCGCCCTGCCCGTCCGGCGGCAGGCGTTCCGTTCTCCGAGCGGGAGGGCAGCGGTGGGTCTGTCATGCCCTTCCAAGCACTGTCTGCCTGCGAATTCATGAGCGGTGAATCCCCTCAGACCGAATAGGGTCATCGAGTGAAGTACACGCACGCGTGCGTGCATCCCCGGTACGGGTTGACCGTCCACTCGAACGGCATGCGCGAGGCACCCGGCACCCGGTTGAGGATTGAGCGGGCCCGCACCTCGTGGAAGGTGATGCCGCGGAACTCGGGCGCGTCGAAGGTGCGGGTGGTGACGGCGTCCGCGTCGAACAGCGCGGTGTCCGCCGCCCGGGCGTGGGCGGAGTCCGTGAGGTTCTCCCAGCGCATTGCGGCCTCCTCGGTAGCACTGCCCGACACAATAGAACACATGTTCCCTTGATCGTGCGGACGAGTCGCACGGGGCCGCTTCCCGCCCCCCGATTTGGTGGCCGGGCGGTGGGGTGATTGGCTTGCCCCGAACCCGAGAACCAGGCCCTGGAGGAACCCGATGGCGCAGGTCGAGGCGACGACGGAGCGGATCGTCGCAGCGGACGCGGAGACGGTGTTCGACACCCTCGCCGACTACAGCGGCACCCGCGAGAAGCTGCTGCCCGAGCACTTCAGCGAGTACGAGGTGCGTGAGGGCGGCGACGGGGAGGGCACCCTCGTGCACTGGAAGCTCCAGGCCACCAGCAAGCGCGTCCGTGACTGCCTGCTGGAGGTCACCGAGCCGACCGACGGCGAGCTGGTCGAGAAGGACCGCAACTCCTCCATGGTCACGACCTGGCGGGTCACCCCGGCGGGCGAGGGCAGGTCCCGGGTCGTCGTGGTCACCACCTGGCAGGGCGCCGGCGGCGTCGGCGGATTCTTCGAGAGGACCTTCGCCCCCAAGGGGCTGGCCCGGATCTACGACGCCATGCTCACCAGGCTCGCCGCCGAGGTCGAGAAGTAGCCAAAGGGCAGGAACGGGGCGGCCGTTGGCCTCCTCACCGGTTCGAGTGATCTCCGTGCGAAACCGCCGTACGTCCGTAACTCGTCGCACTTGTTCGCAGTTGTCGCCTCAGGCGGCAAATGTGAGCAGGTGTGACGAGGGGAGCGGTACATGGGCGGGGTCACTCTGGTGCAGGACGAACCGGTCGCCGCACCCCCGGCACCGCCCGAGCCCCCCGCTCCCGAACCGGAGCCGCACGCCGGGCTGAGCCCGCGCCGGGTGCGGCTGGTCTTCGTCGGGCTGATGCTGGCGCTGCTGCTCGCCGCCCTGGAGCAGATGATCGTCGCCACGGCGCTGCCCAAGATCGTCGGTGAGCTGCACGGCCTGGACAAGATGTCCTGGGCGATCACCGCCTACCTGCTCACCTCCACCGTCGGCCTGCCGATCTACGGCAAGCTCGGCGACCTCTTCGGGCGCAAGGGCGTCTTCCAGTTCGCGATCCTGGTCTTCGTCATCGGTTCCGCGCTCGCCGGACGCGCGCAGACCATGGACCAGCTCATCGCCTTCCGCGCGGTGCAGGGCGTCGGCGCGGGCGGCCTGATGATCGGCGTGCAGGCGATCATCGCGGACATCGTGCCGCCCCGCGAGCGCGGCCGGTTCATGGGCCTGATCGGCGCCGCCTTCGGACTCGCCTCGGTCGCGGGCCCGCTGCTCGGCGGCTACTTCACCGACCACCTCTCCTGGCGCTGGTGCTTCTACATCAACGTGCCCTTCGGCCTTCTCACCATGGCCGTCGTCGCCGTCGTCCTCAAGCTGCCCAAACCGCGGGTCACCCCGCGCCTCGACATCCTCGGCGCACTGCTGCTCGCCGCCGCCTCCACCTGCCTGGTGCTGCTCACCAGCTGGGGCGGCACCGAGTACGCGTGGGGCTCGAAGGCCATCCTCGGCCTCGCCGCCGGAGCGGCCGGGTCCGCCCTGCTCTTCCTGGTCGCCGAGCGCTTCGCGCCCGAACCGCTGATCCCGCTGCGCCTGTTCCGGGACTCCGTCTTCAACGTCACCGCCCTGGTCGGCCTCGTCATCGGCGTCGCCCTGTTCGGCGCCGCCAGCTACCTGCCGACCTTCCTGCAGATGGTCGACGGCGCCAGCGCCACCGAGTCCGGCCTGCTGATGCTGCCGATGATGGGCGGCATCGTCGGCGCCTCGGTCATCTCCGGACAGCTCATCAGCCGCACCGGGCACTACCGCGTCCATCCGATCCTCGGCAGCGCCCTGTCGGTCGTCGGCATGTGGCTGCTCTCCCGCCTCGACACCGACACGCCCCGCCTGCACTACAGCATCTGGATGGCCGTCCTCGGCGCCGGCATCGGCATGGTGATGCCGGTCCTCGTCCTCGCCGTGCAGAACTCCGTGCGCCCCGCCGACCTGGGCACCGCCACCAGCGCCAACAACTACTTCCGGCAGATCGGCGGCAGCGTCGGCGCGGCCGTCTTCGGCACCCTCTTCGCGGGCCGGCTCACCGACGCCCTGGCCGACCGGGTCCCCGCCCAGGCGGGAGTCCGGCTCCCCGACGCCGAGGCCATCACCCCACAGCTCGTCCACTCCCTGCCCCCGGCGCTGCGCGACGCCTACATCGGGGCGTACGCCGACGCCATGCCGCGGATCTTCCTCTACCTGGTGCCGGTGCTCGTCCTCGGGCTCCTCATCGCCCTCTTCCTCAAGGAGAAACCACTGGTGTCCCACCACGCCCCCGTCACCGAGCCGGAAGCCGTCCAGCCCGCGCGGCCCGGTGCCCAGGTCCCGCCGGCCCGGACGCCCTACGCCGCCGGCATCCCCGTCTGCGGCACGGTGCAGCATCCCGACGGCACCGTCGTGCCCCGCGCGGCGCTCACCCTCATCGACGTCGGCGGACAGCAGATCGGCCGGGGTGCCAGCGGCGACGACGGACGGTACGCGCTGGCCACGCCCGGCTCCGGCGCGTACGTCCTGATCGCCGCGGCCGGCGGCCACCAGCCGCAGGCGGTCTCCGTGACCGTCGGCGAACGCCCGGTGGAGCTGGACGTGGTCCTCGGCGGTGCCGGACGCCTGGCCGGCAGCGTGCTGACCGCCGACGGCAGCCCCGTGCGCGACGCGATCGTGACCCTCACCAACGTCCACGGCGAGGTCGTCGCCACCACCCGCAGCGGCCGCGAGGGCGGCTACGCCATCACGGAGCTGGTGGCCGGCGAGTACACCCTCGCCGCCAGCGCCCCCGCCTTCCGCCCGGCCGCGCTGCCGGTCAGCGTCCAGGCCGCCCGGGAGACCCGCCAGGACGTCGAGCTGGCCGGCGGCGCCGTGCTGCGCGGCACCGTGCGGGCGGGCGGCGGACGGGCCGTGGAGGACGCGCGGGTGACGCTGCTCGACGCCGCGGGCAACGTGGTGGACACCCTGACCACCGGTCCGGACGGCACGTTCCGGTTCGTGGACCTGTCGTCCGGCGAGTACACCGTCATCGCGGCCGGATACCCGCCCGTCGCGACCGTGCTCCAGGTGGCCGGGGGCGGCCGCACGGAACGCGACCTCCAGCTCGGGCACGAGGACTGAGACCGGTCACCGGCGTGCGGGCGCGCGCCGGTGTGTTCGCGCGCCACCAATTCCCCTGTTGCCGCACATGGTCACCGGACACCGCCGTACGGTGGTGACGGCGACACAGATCTTGCGGAGCCGTGGGCAGAGAGGGCCTGACGCCATGGACCATGGCACCGAGCGGGACGCACCTCCCGGCCGTCCGGCCGGGCCTGACCCCGTACCGGCCGACCCCGTGGCGGCCGACCCCGTGGCGGGCCGCGTCCCGTTGGCCGTCGTCGTGGTGGACCGCGACGGCCTGGTGTCCCACTGGAGCCGGGGCGCGGGGCGGCTGTTCGCCCTGCCCAAGGAGGAGGCGATCGGCCGCCCCGCCCCCGATCTGCTCCCCGTCTCGGGCGTACTCCCCGGGGACGGCTCCGACGACGGGGCCGAGCACGACACGGCGTACGGCTACGACGCGGCCTTCGACGGCCTGGGACCCGGTCTGGAGTCCTCCCTCGAAGGACGGCTGTCCTACCCGGCGGCCGGCCGGGCCCGCCTGACCGTGCCGGCCGACGACCGCGTCGACGTGCTCTGGTGGGCGTACCCGCTGGTGGGCCCCGGCCGGGAGCGGCTGCTCGTGCTGGCCGCCGACGCGGACGCGCTGCGGCGGGACCGCGCCCACGGGAGCGGCGAGGCGACCGTCGTCGAACGGATCGCCCCCGGCTTCGCCCTGCACACCGACTTCCCGGGCGCCGACGAACTCGCCCGCCGCCTCCCCGAGATCCTGCCCAGCACGAGCGTCGGCGAGAGCGCCCGCATCGTGGCGCAGGTCCTCGAACTGGGCTATCCCGTTCTGGAGTTCAGCCGGCACGACCGGGTGCCCGTCACTCCCGACTGGGGCGTCCCCCGGCGTGCCGAGCGCCGGGCGCGCCGGGAGCGGGCCGCACGGGCACTGGCGGCCGGCGAGGCGGTGCCGGACGAGCTGCGGGACGAGGCCGGGGATCTGGAGTACGCCGCGGTCCGCGAACGCCTGGAGTTCCTCAACGAGGTCAGCGGCGCGATCGGCACCTCGCTCGACCTGTCCCGGACCGTCGTCGAGGTCAGCAGGGCCGTCGTCCCCCGCTTCACCGACGTCGCCGGTACCTATCTGCGCGAACAGGTCGTCGCCGGCGAGGGTTTCCCCGACGGTGTGCCCGACACGACGACGATGTGGCACCGGGTCGCCCTTGAGCACACCGACGAGCCCGGCCGCTGGGACGACGTCGTACCGGTCGGCGAGGCCATGCCGTTCCCGGCGCACACCCCCTTCTTCCAGTGCATGACCAGTGGCGAACCGGTCCTGGTGCCCCGCATCACCGAGGAGATGGGCCACGCCATCGCCTCCCAGTTCGAGAAGCGGGACATCCGGCCGCTCATCACGGGCCGCTCGATGCTGCTCGTGCCTCTGAAGGCACGCCACGTCGTGCTCGGGTTCATGATCCTGCTTCGGCACCCGGAGCGGCCCGTCTTCAACGACATGGACCGGGTCACCGGCGCCGAACTCGCCGCCCGCGCGGGTCTCGTACTGGACAACGCGCGCATGTACACCCACCAGGAGAACGTCGCCGAGACACTCCAGGACAGCATGCTGCCGAAGATCCCCGCGCGCATGGCCGGCTGCGACATCGCCACCCGCTACCTGCCGGGCACGCTGCTCGGCCGGGTCGGCGGTGACTGGTTCGACTCGGTCAAGCTGCCCGGCGCCCGCACCGCGCTCGTCGTCGGCGACGTCATGGGCCACGGCCTCAACTCCGCCGCGATGATGGGGCAGTTGCGCACCGCCGTCCAGACCATGGCCGGGCTCGACCTGCCCCCGGCCCAGCTCCTGCGCAATCTCGACGACCTCGCCCAGCGGCTCGGCGACACCCACCTCGCGACCTGCCTGTACGTCGTGTACGACCCCATCGCCGGTGAGCTGCACCTCGCCAACGCCGGCCACATCCCACCCGTCCTGGTCCGTGCCGAAGGCGGCGCCGGTGAGCTGATCGACCTGCCGACGGGGGCGCCGATCGGCGTCGGAGGCGTGCCCTTCGAGTCGGTGTCCGTGCCGGTGGCGCCCGGCGACCGGCTGGTGATGTGCACCGACGGCCTGGTGGAGGTGCGCGGCGAGGACATCGGCGTCGGCCTCGCCACTCTCTGCGAGTCCGCCGCGCACCCTGCCGCGTCCATGGACGACGCCTGCGACACCATCATCCGCGCCCTGGGCACCGGCGGCGGCCGCAAGGACGACGTCGCGCTGCTGATGGCCCGGCTGACCGGCATCGAGCCCGGCTCCGTCGCCGAATGGCGCATCGCCCGCGACCCGGCCGAGGTCGGACGGGCCCGCGCGGCGGTGCGCGAACAACTCCACGACTGGGGGCTGCCGAACCTGGCGGGACTCGCGGAGCTGATGGTCAGCGAACTCGTCACCAACGCCGTGCGCCACTCGCACGCCCGGCCCGTCGAACTCCGCCTGGTGCTCGCCGACACGCTGCTGTGCGAGGTGGACGACGACGACCACGACCTGCCGGCGCTGAGGAGCGCGGGCGCCCACGACGAGACCGGGCGCGGACTGCGCGTCGTCAGCACCCTGGCCCGCGAATGGGGCGCCAGCCGCACCGACGCGGGCAAGACCGTCTGGTTCGAACTGACCCTGCCCCGGCGCTGAACGCCGCACGCCGCGCTGGGGGCGCACTCCGGGCACGTCCGGTGAAGGTATGCGCCGGGAGCTTGTGGCCGTGCGCGGGGCGCGGTACACCGTACCCACCCGTCGTCGTCGACGGGCCGTACGTCGTCGCACCTGGGGAGACGGGCATGAGCGTGACGAGCCGGTACCGGGACGCCTGGGAGAGCTTCTGGAGCGAGGCCCCCGACGGCCAGGGGGCGGTGTTCTGGGACGCGGAGCCGGTGCTGACCGCCGGTCGCCACCTGGCCCACTTCGAACCCCACCTGACCGACCCCGGCCTGCCGCTGATCGACCTCGGCTGCGGCAACGGCACCCAGACCCGCTACTTCGCCGAACGCTTTCCGCACGTCGTCGGCGCCGACCTCTCCGCCGCCGCCCTCGACCACGCCCGCCACGCCGATCCGGCCGGCCGGGCCGCCTACCGGCAGCTGGACGCCGCCGACAAGGCCGAGGCGGAGACACTGCACGCGGAGCTGGGCGACGCCAACGTCTATGTGCGGGGCGTGCTGCACCAGTGTGAGCCCGACGACCGGCAGCCCCTGGCCGACGCCCTCGCCGCGCTCCTCGGCGAACGTGGCCGCGCCTTCCTGGTGGAGCCCTCCCAGGCGGCCAGGACCGTTCTGACGGGGCTGGCCCAGGGCCCCGCCGGCCCGCCGGCCAAGCTCGCCCCCGTCCTCCGCCACGGCCTGACCCCCGGCGCGGTCCCCGACGAGGCGGTGCCGGAGCACCTCCGCGCGGCCGGGCTCTCCGTCCTGGCGAGCGGTGAACTCCCGCTGATCACCACGGAGTACACGGGGGAGGGCACCCGGATCGAGCTGCCGTCGACGTGGGTGGTGGCGGGGGCGCGGACGGAGTAGCGAGCCGGCCGCGGCCGCCCGGCCGGATCAGCGCAGCCCGGCGAACAGGTCGGTCTCCGGTACGGCCGCACCGGTGGCGTCATGGACACGTACGAAGGTCTCCGTGCCCATCAGCTCGCCGAACCTCTCCTTGCCCATCTTGAGGAAGAAGATGTTCTCGCCCTGACTGGCGTGCGCGGCCAGCGCGTCGAACTTCTGACCACTGAACGCGGTGGCGTCCACCCAGGTGGTGACCTCGTCGTCCGGGAGCCCGATCTCGGCCAGGGCGGCGGTCTCGGCGGGGTCCGGCTCCGGCATGTCCTCCTGGAACTCGCTCATGATCTCGCCGAAGCGCCGCACCATCGAGTGGGGCATCGTCGTCCAGTACACCTTGGGTGTCAGGTCGGTCATCTCCAGCGCCGCCATCGTGATGCGGTGGGCCTGGATGTGGTCGGGGTGACCGTAGAAGCCGTTCTCGTCGTAGGTGACGACCACATCGGGGCGGTAGTGCCGCATGAGTTCCGCGAGCCGGGCGGCGCCCTCCTCCACGGGGGTCCGCCAGAAGGATCCGGGAGCGTCGTTGCTCGGCCAGCCCATCATTCCGGAGTCGGCGTAGTCCAGCGTCTCCAGATCGCTGATCCTCAGAGTGTCGCAGCTCGCCCCGAGTTCCCGGCGGCGCATCACGGCGACGGCCGCCGGATCATGTCCCGGGTCACCCGGTTTGACACCTCCCGGCCCGTCACCGCAGGCGCCGTCGGTACACGTCACGAGAACCGTGCGGATGCCTTCCGCCGCGTACCGCGCGAGGATTCCGCCGGTCCCGGTGGCCTCGTCGTCGGGATGGGCGTGCACGGCCATGAGTGTCAGGGGCCGGTCGGTCATGAGGCAGTCCTCCTGCGGAAGTACGTCCGGTTCCGAGTGCGCGGCGGCGCCGCTCTCTCCGCCGGTCCAACGGTGCGGGTCGGTCCGACTGTTCCCGTCGCCGTCGTCCGGCCCCCGGGGAAAGCGGAAGCGGCCGGGTGAGTGGTCTGGACCTGTGGCTGTCGTGTGGTCCCTGGCCGGCGTATTCAGCGGCATGTAGCGTCATCCGCATGAAGATCCTCATCAGCGCCGACATGGAAGGCGCCACCGGTGTCACCTGGCCGGCCGACGTGCTGCCGGGGACGCCGCAGTGGGAGCGCTGCCGGTCGATGTTCACCTCGGACGTGAACGCCGCCGTGCAGGGCCTCTTCGACGGCGGTGCCGACGAGGTGCTGGTCAACGAGGCGCACTGGAGCATGCGGAACCTGCTCCTCGAGCGGCTCGACGAGCGGACGCAGATGCTCACCGGGCGGCACAAGGCGCTGTCCATGGTGGAGGGCGTCCAGCACGGAGACGTGGACGGCATCGCGTTCATCGGCTACCACGCGGGCGCGGGCATGGAGGGCGTCCTCGCCCACACCTACCTCGCCAACCAGCTCACCGGCGTGTGGCTGAACGACGTACGGGCCAGTGAGGGTCTGCTCAACGCGCACGTGGTCGCCGAGTACGGGGTGCCGGTCGTGCTGGTCACCGGGGACGACGTGGCCTGCGAGGACGCGCTCGGGTACGCGCCCGAGGCACGGAAGGTCGCCGTCAAGGACCATGTGTCGCGGTACGCGGCCGTGTGCCGTACGCCGGCCAGGACCGCCGCCGACATCCGGGCCGCGGCCGAGGAAGCCGCGGCGCTCGCGGTGCGGTACGAGCCGGTGAGCGGCGGACCGTTCACCCTCGCCCTGGAGTTCGACGCCGAGCACCTGGCGGCCGCCTCGACCGTGGTGCCCGGCGTGGCCCAGGTCGGGGAGCGGAAGGTGGCGTACACCCACGACACGATGTTCGAGGCGATCCGGACGTTCAAGGCGGTCACCACGATCGTCTCGGCGGCGGTGGAGGAGCAGTATGGCTGAGCACGCGGGGACCGACGCGCCTGAGCACGCGGGGACCGACGCGCCTGAGCACGCGGGGACCGACGCGCCTGAGCACGCGGGGACCGACGCGCAGGCGCCGGACGAGGTCGTCCGGTTCACGTCCGAGCTGATCCGCATGGACACCACGAACCGGGGCGGCGGCGACTGCCGGGAGCGCCCGGCCGCCGAGTACGCCGCCGCGCTGCTCGCCGAGGCCGGGATCGAGCCCACGCTGCTGGAGCGGACCGAGGGCCGCACCAACGTCGTGGCCCGCATCGAGGGCACCGACCCGTCGGCCGACGCCCTGCTGGTCCACGGTCATCTGGACGTGGTGCCCGCCGAGGCCGCCGACTGGAGCGTGCACCCGTTCTCCGGCGAGATCCGCGACGGCGTCGTCTGGGGACGCGGCGCGGTCGACATGAAGAACATGGACGCGATGATCCTCGCGGTGGTGCGCGCCTGGGCCCGGCAGGGGGTACGGCCCCGGCGGGACGTGGTGATCGCGTTCACCGCGGACGAGGAGGCCAGCGCCGAGGACGGCTCGGGCTTCCTCGCCGACCGGCACGCCGCGCTGTTCGAGGGCTGCACCGAGGGCGTCAGCGAGTCCGGCGCGTTCACCTTCCACGACGGTTCCGGCCGGCAGTTCTACCCCATCGCCGCCGGTGAGCGCGGTACGGGCTGGCTCAGGCTGACCGCGCGCGGGCGGGCGGGCCACGGGTCGAAGGTGAACGGGGAGAACGCGGTCACCCGGCTCGCCGCCGCGATCACCCGCATCGGCGAGCACGAGTGGCCGCTGCGGCTGACCCCGACCGTGCGCGCCGCCCTGACCGAGATCGCCGCCGTCTGCGGCGTCGAGACCGACCTGAGTGACGTCGACGCGCTGCTGGACAAGCTCGGCCCGGCGGCCAAGCTGGTCGAGGCCACCGTCCGCAACAGCGGCAACCCGACCATGCTGGACGCCGGTTACAAGGTCAACGTCATCCCCGGAGAGGCCGTCGCCCATGTCGACGGGCGGTTCCTGTACGGCGGGGAGGACGAGTTCCGCGACACCCTCGACCGGCTCACCGGGCCGCACGTGGACTGGGAGTTCGCCCACCGCGAGGTCGCCCTGCAGGCGCCGGTGGACTCGCCGACGTACGCCCGGATGCGCGCGGCGGTGGAGGCGTTCGCGCCCGAGGGGCACGTGGTGCCGTACTGCATGTCCGGCGGCACGGACGCCAAGCAGTTCTCGCGGCTCGGCATCACCGGATACGGCTTCGCTCCGCTGAAGCTGCCCGCGGGCTTCGACTACCAGGCCCTCTTCCACGGTGTGGACGAACGGGTCCCCGTCGAGGCCCTGCACTTCGGAGTCCGCGTCCTGGACCGTTTCCTGCGCACGGCCTAGCCGGCGGACCCGGGACCCGCCCGAACAAGGAGCTGGAGGAGAAGTGGGGCAGTCAGTGCGGACTCTGTCGTACGGATCGTGGCCCTCGCCCGTCGACGCGGCCCTCGCCGCCGCGCACGACGGACGGCCCGACGACGTCGGCTTCGTCGGCGACGAGGTGTGGTGGACCGCCCCACGGCCCACCGAGGGCGGGCGGCGCACCCTGGTGCGGCGCCGCGCCGACGGCACCGAGGAACCGGTGCTGCCCGCGCCGTGGAACGTGCGCAGCCGCGTCATCGAGTACGGCGGGCGGCCCTGGGCCGCGGTCACGACCGACGCGGGTCCGCTCGTGGTCTTCGTGAACTTCGCCGACCAGCGGCTCTACGCCTGCACGCCGGGCGGCGGCGAGCCGCGCCCGCTGACACCGCTGTCCCCCGTGGGCGGCGGACTGCGCTGGGTCGAACCCGACCCGCGGCCCGAGCGCGGCGAGGTGTGGTGCGTCCTGGAGGAGTTCACCGGCGACGGGCCCACCGACCTGCGCCGCGTCCTGGTGGCGGTGCCGCTGGACGGCTCCGCGGCCGGCGACCGTGACGCGGTCCGCGAACTCGCGGGCGAGCAACACCGCTTCGTCACCGGACCCCGCGTCTCGCCCGACGGGCGCCGCGCGGCCTGGCTCGCCTGGGACCACCCGCGCATGCCCTGGGACGGCACCGAGCTGATCGTCGCCGAGGTCGGCTCCGACGGCACGTTCCGGGACGCCCGGACCGTCGCGGGCGGGCCCGAGGAGTCGATCGCCCAGGCGGACTGGGCCCCGGACGGCGCCCTGCTGTACGCCTCCGACCGCACCGGGTGGTGGAACCTCTACCGGGACGGGCGGCCACTGTGCGTCCGCGAGGAGGAGTTCGGCGGGCCGCTGTGGAAGCTCGGGCAGCGCTGGTTCGCGGCCCTGGACAGCGGTCTGATCGCCGTCCTGCACGGCCGGGGCGCCGCCGTCCTCGGCATACTCGATCCCAAGACCGGTGAGGTCGTCGACGCCGCGGGCCCCTGGACCGAGTTCGCGCCGACCCTCGCCGCCCACGGGGAGAGGGTCGTCGGCGTCGGCGCCGGCGCGCACAGCGGCTACGAGGTCGTCGAGCTGGACGCCCGCACCGGCCGCGCCCGCGTGATCGGCGCCCCGCACGAGGACGCCGTGGACCCGGCGTACTACCCGCGGCCGCGGATCCGCACCTTCACCGGCCCGGGCGGACGTGACGTCCACGCCCACCTCCATCCGCCGCACAATCCCGGCTGCACCGCCCCGGACGGCGAACTCCCGCCGTACGTCGTCTGGGCGCACGGCGGTCCCACCAGCCGTTCCCCGCTCGTCCTCGACCTGGAGATCGCCTACTTCACCTCCCGCGGCATCGGCGTCGCCGAGGTCAACTACGGCGGTTCCACCGGCCACGGCCGGGAGTACCGCGGCCGGCTGCGCGAGCAGTGGGGCGTCGTCGACGTGGAGGACTGCGCGGCCGTCGCCCTCGCCCTCGCCGCGGAGGGCACCGCCGACCGGGAGCGGCTCGCCGTGCGCGGCGGCAGCGCGGGCGGCTGGACGTCGGCGGCGTCCCTGGCCACCACCGACGTCTACGCCTGCGGCACGATCATCTATCCGATCCTCGACCTGACCGGCTGGGGCACGGGGGAGACCCACGACTTCGAGTCGCGGTACCTGGAGAGCCTGATCGGCCCCTACGCCGAGGTCCCCGGCCGCTACACCGAGCGGTCGCCCGCCGAACACGCCGAGAGCGTCACCGCCCCGTTCCTGCTGCTCCAGGGACTGGACGACGTGATCTGCCCGCCCGTGCAGTGCGAGCGGTTCCTCGCACGCATGGCGGGCCGCGGAGTGCCGCACGCCTACCTCACCTTCGAGGGCGAGGGGCACGGATTCCGCCGGGCGGAGACCATGGCGCGCGCCCTGGAGGCCGAACTCTCCCTCTACGCCCAGGTCTTCGGCCTGACCCCGCCCGGCGTCCCGGCCCTGGAGCTGACCCGATGAGCGGAGTGGGAGAGGGGCGAGAAGCGGCCCGGCCGGCCCGGCTCGCCCCCGGCGCCCGGGTGGCCGTCGTCGCACCCGGCGGGCCCGTGCCCGAGGAGCGGCTCCGGGCGGGCCTGGACGTGCTGCGCGGCTGGGGCCTCGACCCGGTCGTCGCGCCGCACGTCCTGGACCGGCACGGCACCTTCGACTACCTCGCGGGCAGCGACGCCGACCGGGCCGCAGACCTCCAGGCCGCGTGGTGCGACCCGTCCGTGGCCGCGGTCCTGTGCGCCCGCGGCGGTTACGGCGTCCAGCGCATGGCCGACCTGCTCGACTGGGAGGCGATGCGCGCGGCCGGTCCCAAGGTGTTCGTCGGCTTCAGCGACGTCACCGCGCTGCACGAGGCGTTCGCCACCCGCCTCGGCCTGGTCACCCTGCACGGCCCGATGGCGGCCGGGACCGACTTCGTCGCGAGCGCGCGGGCGCGGGAGCACCTGCGGGCCACCCTGTTCGCCCCGGAGACGGTCCGCGTGATCGCCTCCGGCGGCACGGCGCTGGTGCCGGGCCGGGCCCGGGGCGTCACCCAGGGCGGCTGCCTCGCTCTGCTCGCCGCCGAACTGGGCACCCCGCACGCCCGGCCCGCCGCGCGCGGAGGGCTGCTGTGCCTGGAGGACGTGGGGGAGGAGGCGTACCGCGTCGACCGCTACCTCACGCAGTTGCTGCGCGCCGGCCGGCTCGACGGGGTCGGCGGTGTACTGCTGGGCTCCTGGGAGGAGTGCGGCCCCTACGAACGGCTGCGGCCCCTGCTGGCCGACCGGCTCGGCGGCCTCGGCGTGCCCGTTGTCGAGGAGTTCGGGTTCGGGCACTGCGAGGGAGCGCTGACCGTCCCGTTCGGCGTGACGGCGGAACTCGACGCGGACGCGGGCACCTTGACGCTGGACCGGCCCGCGCTGCGCTGACCGTCGTAGGCTGGCCCCATGCCGCACCCCCCGTCCCGCCACCTCGCCGAGGGCCCGCGTGTGGGCATCCGGCATTTCACCCACGCGGACGCCGCCGAGTTCACCGCCCGGGCCCGGCAGAGCAAGGACCTGCACCACCCCTGGCTCTTCCCGCCGGACAGCGTCCAGACGTACGAGGCCTACGCGGCCCGGCTGATCGAGGACCGCACCAAGGCCGGGTTCCTGGTGTGCGAGAGGGACCCGGCCGGGACGTCCCAGGACGCCTCCGGCGGCTCCATCGCCGGATTCGTGAACATCAACAACATCGTCGGGGGCGGCTTCCTCAGCGGCGCGCTCGGCTACGGCGCCTTCGCGCACGCGGCGGGCCGGGGACTGATGCGCGAGGGGCTGGACCTCGTGGTGCGCCACGCGTTCGGGCCGATGCGCCTGCACCGGCTGGAGATCAACGTCCAGCCGGGCAACGCCGCCTCGATCGCGCTGGCCCGCGCCTGCGGCTTCCACCTGGAGGGCTTCTCGCCGAGGATGCTCTACATCGACGGCGCCTGGCGCGACCACCAGCGCTGGGCGATCACCGCCGAGAACGTGACTCCCGGTTGATCCGCATCGTGTCCAGGTCCGTCACCGTCGACCTGAGATCGCGGAACCCGTGGCCGAGCCCGCGCAGCGCGCTCTCCGCCCGGTCCCCGGCGACGGCGCCGCCCGCTCCCCACCGCCCGCCGCGTCGGGCTCACTCACGCCCCGCTCTCACCCGTACGCGGGCCGACCGCCCGACCCCGAGCCCACGCCCGCACCGCGCCCCGGCGGACCAAACGTGAGCCACGTCGCCCCGGCCGGCCTGCGGAGCCCCTGTTCACCGCGCCGGTGAGCGGCTTCCATGGGGAACCGTGACCACGATCCGACGTGAGGTACTGACCCTGCCCGCCGCGCCGCTGGGCCCGGACAACCCCCTGCCGCCGCTGCGTCCCCTGGACGAGGCCCACCGCATCGACGACCGGGACCGGGCGGACCTGCCGCGCGACATGGCCCGCCGGGTCGACTACGAGCCACTGCGCAGCCTGCTGCCCGTCCAGGTCCGGGACGGCTACGACCGCGGTCGCGAACCGCGCGAGCTGGACGCGCTCGTCATCGAGAACGACCGGCTGCGGGCCACCGTCCTGCCGGCCCTCGGCGGCCGCATCGCCTCCCTCCACCACAAGCCGACCGGCCGCGAACTCCTCTACGTCAACCCCGTGCTCCAGCCCGCCAACTTCGCCCTGAACGGCGCCTGGTTCTCCGGCGGCATCGAGTGGAACATCGGCGCCACCGGCCACACCACCCTGTCCTGCTCACCCGTGCACGCCGCGCGCGTCCCCGCTCCCGGTGGCGGGGAGATGCTGCGGCTGTGGGAGTGGGAGCGGCTGCGCGACCTGCCCTTCCAGGTCGACCTGTGGCTGCCGGAGGACTCGGACTTCCTCTACGTCGGCGCCCGCGTCCGCAACCCGCACGAGCGCCCGGCGCCCACCTACTGGTGGTCCAACATCGCCGTCCCCGAGGACCGCCGTGTCCTCGCCCCCGCCGACGAGGCCTGGCACTTCGGCTACGAGCGGCGCCTGCGCCGGGTGTCCGTGCCGCGGTACGGGGGCGTCGACCGGACGTACCCGCTGAACAGTACGTACGCCGCCGACTACTTCTACGAGGTGCCGGACGGCCGGCGCCGCTGGATCGCCGCCCTCGACGAGCACGGCCACGGGCTGGTGCAGACCTCGACCGACGCGCTGCGGGGCCGCAAGCTGTTCGTGTGGGGCACCGGACCCGGCGGGCGCCGCTGGCAGGAGTGGCTCACCGAGCCCGGCACCGGCGGCTACTGCGAGATCCAGGCCGGACTCGTCCGCACCCAACTGGAACACGTCAAGCTGGAGGCGGAGAGCGAGGTGTCCTGGCTGGAGGCGTACGGGCCGCTCGACGCCTCGCCCGAGGGCGACTGGCACACCGTGCTGCGCGGCGCCGAGGAGCGGCTGGAGGCCGCCCTGCCGCGGGCCGACGTCGACGCCGCGTACGACGCCTGGCGGCCGTACGCCGACGGCGAGCCCGGCGAGCGTCTGGCCACCGGGTCGGGCTGGGGCGCCCTCGAAGTGCTGCGCGCAGGCTGGAAGCTGCCCGGCACCCCCTTCGGCGAGGACACCCTCGGCGGGGAACAGCGGCCCTGGCTGCACCTGCTGCGCGCCGGGTCGCTGCCCGAGCCGGAGCACCACGAGCCGCCCGGCGGGACACCGGTCGCCAGGCCCTGGCGGGACATGCTGGAGACCACGGCCGCCACGCCGGTCGCCGAGTACCACCTCGGCGTCGCGCAGTGGCACGGCGGCGACCGCGCCCAGGCGGTGCGCAGCTGGGAGCGCGGCCTCAAGACCGCCGCCGACCGGTGGCCGTTGCTGCGCTGCCTCGCCGTCGCCGACCAGGAGGGCGGTCACCACGAGCGCGCCGCCGCCCAGTACGCTCAGGCTTTCGACGACCTGTGCGCACGCCGACCGGACGGGACGGCCGGGGCCGGCGGGGCGGACACGCGCGGACGGTGGACGGCCGTCGCCGCGGCGCTCGGCCGGGAGGCGATCGGGGCGCTGCTCGCCGTCGGGCGCACGGCGGACGCCCGTGCCGTGTGGGAGCGGCTCGACCCCGTGACCCGGTCCCGTGGCCGCTTCAGGCTCACCGAGGCGGAGCTGCTGGCCGCGGAGGGCCGGCGCGAGCGGGCGCGGGCCGTGTTCGACGAGGGCTTCGAGGTCGCCGACCTGCGGGAGGGCGACGAGGCCATCGGCCTGCTGTGGGCACGGCTCGACGACGCGCCGCTCCCGGCCCGCTACGACTTCCGGATGCGGCCGGACGCGGGGTGAGCCCGCCCGGCCGCCCGGCCGTTCGTGAACCTACGCCGCCCGCCGGTCCACGTACTCGTAGATCGCCCCGTCCGGATGGCGGGCGATCAGGTTGCGGCCCGCGGGAGTGGGGACCGGGCCGGCGATGATGTCGGCGCCCAGCGAGCTGAGGACGCGACGGGTCTCCTCGACGTCCGTCACGGCGATCGTCGCGGCCACCTTGCGCAACACCTCGAGCTGGGACTCGGGTCCGCTCATCAGCAGGAAGCAGCCCACGGCGGCGACTTCGACGCCGCCGCGTTCGAAACGAAGGGCCTCGCCGCCGGCCAGGCCCTCGTAGAAGGGAATCGCCTTGTCCAGGTCGTCGACGTAGACGCGCAGTGTGGCTCCCAGAATGTCCATACGGACGAGCCTAGTTGGGTCCACCGGCCGCCCGCCCCCGGTCCGCCCATGGAAGTCGTGCCCGCGGGTACCCGCGACGTATGGAACGCATGGATCACTTGGAACACCTCGACAGGCAACTGGTCGACGAACTGGCGCAGGTGGCACGCGAGACCGTGCGCGACGAACTGCGTGAGCAGACCCGCAGGCAGCGCCGCAAGGCCACGCTGTACGCCGCGTCCGGAGCCGCCGCCCTGTACGCGGGCGCCGCCGTCGCGCTCACGGTGGGCCTGGCGCTCGCCGTCGTACTCCCGGCCTGGGCCGCCGCGCTGATCACGGCCGTCCTCCTGGGCGTGGTGGCCTACCTGCTGCGCGGCGCGGCCCGGCCCCACGCCTCCGGTCCGGCCTCCGCCCACGGCAGTGGGCACGAGCACGTCGCCGGCGGTGGCCCGCCCGCCGCTCCGCCCGGCGGACTCGGCATGCCGTACCCGCCGATGCCGCCCGTCGCGCCCGGCGGCGTGGGCGGCGCGACCGCCGCCCCGGGCGCGGGGACGCCCGCACCCGGCGCTACCGGGCCTGCGGCGCCGCGCCAGGACGACATCGACCCCGAGACCAGGCACCACCGCGGCTGACCGGCCGCGAACGAAGCGGAGGAGGCCGGAACAACGGAACAGGGGTGCGCCCCGCACGGAAGGCATCCGTGCGGGGCGCACCCCTGTTGCGTGGCGCGCGTCAGGTGCTCTGCTGGAGCTGCGGCAGCACCTTGGTGCGGTAGAGGTCGAAGAAGCCGCGCAGGTCCGGGCCGATCTGGTTGACGTAGACGCGGTCGAAACCGGCGTCGGCGAACTGCTTCAGCTCCGCGACGTGCTCGTCCACGTCGTCGCCGCACACCCGGCTGTCCCGCACCATGTCCTCGGTGACCAGGGTCTGTGCCTGCTCGAAGTGCTTCGGCGAGGGCAGCACCTGGCCCAGCTCGCCGGGCAGCTGCTCGTTGGCCCACAACCGGTGCACGGTGCGTACGGCCGCGTCCTTGTCGGTGTCGTAGCAGACCTTCGTGCCCCCGCTGACCAGCTTTCCGCCGCCCCCGCCCTTGCGGTACTGCTCCACCATCGAGGCGTCCGGCATCATCGTGATGTAGCCGTCGCCGACCCGGGCCGCCAGCTTCGTCGCCGCCGGTCCGAAGCCCGAGATGTCGATCGGGACGGGCTCGTCCGGCACGGTGTACAGGCGGGCGTTCTCCACCGTGTAGTGCGTGCCGTGGTGGTTGACCTCCTCGCCGGTGAGCAGCCGGCGAATGATCAGGATGGCCTCCTCCAGCATCTCCAGGCGTACGTGCGCGGCGGGCCAGGCGTCGCCGAGGATGTGCTCGTTCAGCGCCTCGCCGGTGCCGACGCCGAGCCGGAACCGGCCGTCCGTCATCACCGCGCTGGTCGCCGCGGCCTGCGCCACCACCGCCGGGTGGATGCGCACGGTCGGGCAGGTCACCGCCGTCTCCACGGGCAGCGACACCGCGTCGGACAGCGCGCCGATCACCGACCACACGAACGGGCTCTGGCCCTGTTCGCCGTTCCACGGGTGGTAGTGGTCCGAGATCCACAGTGCCTGGAATCCGGCCTGCTCGGCCATCCGCGCCTGCTCGATGAGTTCCGCGGGACCGTACTGCTCGCACGAGAGGAAATAGCCGTACTCGGGCATGGGGGGTTGCCTCCGGACAGGGAGCGGGTGGGTCCGGGGCCGGGTACCCGGCCCCGGGACCGGAAACCGGCGGCGCGGCGGCTTCCTCGCGGACGTGCCACGGCGCTCCCGCGGACGTTTGGACGCCCGGGCCCAGGGGACGCGGAAGGCTCACGAGGTACGCGACAGCCCGGAGGCGAACCGTGAGCCGACCCCGCATCGTGATCGTCGGTGCCGGCTTCGCCGGGTACCGGACGGCCCGCACCCTGTCCCGGCTGACCCGGCACCAGGCCGACATCACGCTGCTCAACCCGACCGACTACTTCCTCTACCTTCCCCTGCTGCCCCAGGTCGCCGCCGGAGTCCTGGAGCCGCGCCGGGTCAGCGTGTCCCTGTCGGGGACGCTGCCGCACGTGCGGCTGGTGCTCGGCGAGGCCGACGGCATCGACCTCGACGGGCACACCGTGCACTACACCGGCCCGGAGGGCGAGGACGGCACGCTCCGCTTCGACCGGCTGGTGCTCGCTGCCGGCAGCGTCAACAAGCTGCTGCCCGTCCCCGGTGTCGCCGAGCACGCCCACGGCTTCCGCGGGCTGCCGGAGGCCCTCTATCTGCGCGATCACGTGACCCGGCAGGTGGAGCTGGCCGCGGCGGCGGAGGACCGGGCCGAGTGTGCGGCGCGGTGCACGTTCGTCGTGGTGGGGGCGGGATACACCGGCACTGAGGTCGCCGCGCACGGTGCGATGTACACCGACGCCCAGGTCCGCAGGCACCCGATGCGCACCGGCATGCGGCCGCGCTGGATGCTCCTGGACGTGGCGCCCCGGGTCATGCCCGAGATGGACGAACGGCTCTCCCGCACCGCCGAGCGGGTGCTGCGGCAGCGGGGCGTCGACGTGCGGATGGGGACCTCCGTGCAGGAGGCCACGCACGACGGGGTCGTGCTGACCGACGGTTCGACCGTCGACACCCGCACCCTGGTGTGGTGCGTGGGCGTGCGGCCCGACCCGCTGGTGGAGTCCCTGGGGCTGCCCGTGGAACGCGGCCGGCTGCTCGTCGACCCCCACCTCCAGGTGCCGGGGCGGCCCGAACTGTTCGCCTGCGGCGACGTCGCCGCCGTGCCCGACCTGGACGAGCCGGGCCAGTACACACCGATGACCGCGCAGCACGCCTGGCGGCACGGCAAGGTATGCGCGCAGAACGTCGCCGCTTCGCTCGGCATCGGGGAACGGCGGGCCTACCGTCACCGGGACCTGGGATTCGTCGTCGACCTCGGTGGCGCCAAGGCCGCCGCCAACCCGCTCGGTCTGCCGATGTCCGGCCCGGCGGCGGGCGCGGTCACCCGCGGCTACCACCTCGCGGCGATGCCGGGCAACCGGGTCCGGGTCGCCGCCGACTGGCTGCTCGACGCGGTACTGCCCCGGCAGGCCGTCCAGCTCGGTCTCGTACGGTCCTGGTCCGTGCCGCTGGAGTCGTCGTCGCCCGAGGTGGCGCGGGTGCCGGGGCGCCCGGAGCGGACCGGGACGGACCCCCGGCCCGCCGGGCGGAGCCCCGGCGGCGAGCCGCGCGAGCAGCAGCCGGGTGGTGAGCCCGCGAGGAGTCAGCCGGGTGGTGAGCCCGCCAGGAGTCAGCCGGGTGGTGAGCCCGCCAGGAGTCAGCCGCACGGTGAGCGTGCGAAGCGCAGCCGCTCCGACTCACCCCGTGCGTCCGGCAAGCCTCGCCGCACCGTCGAAGCCGCCGGACCAAGCCCCGCCCCCGGTCCCGGCAAGCCGGGCAAGGCGTCCCGGACATCCGATGGAAGCCCCGCCGGCGAACGGCCCACCACCCGCCCCGGACCGAGCCGGTCCGCCGGCCCGCCCGCCGCCCCCGAACCCCCGGCGGGCCAACCGCCCCCCGGACCCGACATCGCCCCCGGCCCCGTCAAACGCACCGACGGACGTGCCGTGGAAGGAGACTCATGAACACCGGTGAACTCGTCGACCTCGGACAGCAGTTGCGCGTCGACAGCGTACGGGCGTCCGCCGCTGCGGGCTCCGGGCATCCGACGTCGTCGATGTCCGCCGCGGACCTGATGGCCGTACTGCTGGCCAACCACCTCCGCTACGACTTCGAGCGCCCCGCCCACCCCGGCAACGACCGCTTCGTGCTCTCCAAGGGACACGCCTCACCCCTGCTCTACTCCGCCTTCAAGGCGGCCGGCGCCATCGACGACGAGGAACTGCTCACCTTCCGGAAGCTGGGCAGCCGCCTGGAGGGGCACCCCACGCCGCAGCGGCTGCCGTGGGTCGAGACGGCCACCGGTTCGCTCGGCCAGGGCCTGCCCGTGGGTGTCGGCATCGCGCTGTCCGGCAAGCGTCTCGACCGTACCGACTACCGCGTGTGGGTGCTGTGCGGTGACAGCGAGATGGCCGAGGGGTCGGTGTGGGAGGCCGCCGAGCACGCCGGGCACGAGCGCCTCGACAACCTCACCGTGATCGTCGACGTCAACCGGCTCGGCCAGCGCGGCCCCACCCGGCACGGCCACGACCTCGACGCGTACGCACGCCGTTTCCGGGCCTTCGAGTGGCACACCATCGAGGTCGACGGCCACGACGTCGACGCCATCGACCGCGCCTACGGCGAGGCCCTGTCCACCAGGGGTCAGCCCACCGCGATCATCGCCCGCACCCTCAAGGGCAAGGGAGTGAAGGCGGTGGAGGACCGCGAGGGACAGCACGGCAAGCCGCTGCCCGAGGCAGAGGAGGCCGTCGCCGAACTCGGCGGTCCCCGCGACCTCAGGGTGCGGGTGCACGAGCCCGAGGCCGCGCGGGCCCTGCACTCCACGGGCACCGGACAGATCGAGCTGCCCCGCTACGACAAGGGCGACGAGGTCGCCACCCGCAACGCCTTCGGCGAGGCGCTCGCCGCGCTCGGCACCGCGCGCGGCGACGTCGTCGCCCTCGACGGCGAGGTCGGGGACTCCACGCGGGCCGAGTTCTTCGCCAAGGAACACCCCGAGCGCTACTTCGAGTGCTACATCGCCGAGCAGCAGATGGTCGCCACCGCCGTGGGAATGGCGGCACGCGGCTGGGTGCCGTTCGCCACCACGTTCGCCGCCTTCCTGACCCGCGCCTACGACTTCGTGCGCATGGCCGCGGTCAGCGGCTCCGGCATCAACCTCGTCGGCTCCCACGCGGGCGTCGCCATCGGCCAGGACGGGCCCAGTCAGATGGGCCTGGAGGACCTCGCGATGATGCGGGCCATCCACGGCTCGACCGTGCTGTACCCGTGCGACGCCAACCAGGCCGCCCGCCTCGTCGCCGGGATGGCCGATCTGGAGGGCATCCGCTACCTGCGCACCTCGCGCGGCGAGAGCAAGGTGATCTACGGCCCCGACGAGGAGTTCCCCGTCGGCGGCAGCAAGGTGCTGCGCTCCTCCGACCGGGACCGGCTCACCCTCGTCGCGGCCGGCGTCACCCTGCACGAGGCGCTCGCCGCGGCCGACGCCCTCGAACGGGACGGCATCCCGGTGCGGGTCGTCGACCTGTACTCGGTCAAGCCCGTCGAC
Source organism: Streptomyces sp. NPDC048392 (assembly GCF_043200575.1). Lineage (NCBI taxonomy): Bacteria > Bacillati > Actinomycetota > Actinomycetes > Kitasatosporales > Streptomycetaceae > Streptomyces > Streptomyces sp. NPDC048392. Next base: position 89,784 of record NZ_JBICYB010000016.1, on the reverse strand, counting down.
CGCGCCACGCTGCGCGCGGCCGCCGAGGAGACCGGCTGTCTGGTGACCGTGGAGGACCACCGCCGGGAGGGCGGCATCGGCGACGCGGTCCTGGACGCGTTCAGCGACGGACGGCCCGTGCCCCGGCTGGTCCGGCTCGCGGTCAAGACGATGCCGGGCTCCGCGAGCCCGGCGGAGGAACTGCGTGCCGCGGGGATCGACGCCGAGTCCATCGAGGCGGCCGCACGGATGCTCGTGGAGCAGGCGATCGTTTCGTGAGCGCCGGCGGGGCACGGACCGTGCGGGCCGGCCGGCACACGGTGGAGGTCCACCGGCCGGACAAGGTGCTGTTCCCCGGGGGCGGCGGCGCGAAGGAGTACACCAAGGGCGATCTCGTCGACTACCACCGTGCCGTCGCCCCGTTCATGCTGCCGCACCTGCGGGGCCGCCCGTTGATGCTGGAGCGGCACCCGGACGGAGTCGACGGGCCGAGGTTCATGCAGAAGAACACCCCGGACCACTACCCGGAGTGGATCGACCGCGTCGAGGTCGGCAAGGAGGGCGGCACCGTCTGCCACACCGTCTGCGACGACTCCGCCACCCTCGTCTACCTCGCCGACCAGGCGGCGCTCACCCTGCACCGCTGGCTGTCCCGGACCGGGCGGGTCGACCGGCCGGACCGGATGGTCTTCGACCTCGATCCGGCCGGTGACGACTTCGAGGCGGTCCGGGAAGCGGCCCGGCTCCTGAGCGAGCTGCTCGACGAGCTGGAGCTTCCATCGGCACCGATGACCACCGGTTCCCGGGGACTGCATGTCGTCGTTCCGCTGGACGGCGGCCAAGACTTCGAGGACGTACGGGAGTTCGCGCGCGCAGTCGCCGACGTCCTGGCCGCGGCACACCCCGGCCGGCTCACCACCGCGACCCGCAAGAAGGACCGCGGCGACCGGCTCTACCTCGACATCCAGCGCAACGCCTACGCGCAGACGGCGGTCGCCCCGTTCACCGTCCGCGCCCGGCCGGGCGCCCCCGTGGCCACGCCCATTTCCTGGGACCAGCTGGACGACCCCGCCCTGCACGCCCGCCGCTGGACCGTCGCGGACGCCGTCGAGCAGGCCCGCACCAGACCCTGGGCCGGAATCATGAACCGCGCCAGGGCCCTGGGTCCCGCGCGGCGGCGGCTGGACGCCCTGCACGGCTGAGCGATCCGATCGGCCCGGGCCGCCCGGGCGAGGTTTGGCGAACAGGCTTGCGGCCATACGGAGGGGGAGGTGGCCATGTCGAACACGAAAAACACATCCGAATCGCAAGGCTCACAACAGAGTTCGCAGAAATCATCCCAGACATCACAAGCATCGCGTTCATCTCAAAAGTCCGAGACATCACAAGAGTCTCGGGAGCCGCGCCGTCCCAAGCCGATGGAGGTTCTGCGCGAGGCGCGCACCCAGCTTGCGGAGCTCACCGGTATGACCGCCGAGTCCGTGTCGTCCTTCGAGCAGACGGAGGAGGGATGGGCACTCGAGATCGAGGTCCTCGAACTGGAGCGGGTGCCCGACACCATGAGCCTGATGGCGAGCTACCAGGTGGAGCTCGACTCCGACGGGCAGCTCACGGGCTACCGGCGCGTCCGGCGCTACGAGCGCGGCCGGTCCGACGCGCGCGGCCGCTAGCCGCCCGACCCGACCGGCCGAACGTCTTCACACCCACCGACACGATGGAGGAACAACCGGCATGACTGTCGTACCGGCACAGCAGACCGGCGGCGGAGGCGGCAGCAGCGGCCTCTACGACGTGCTTGAGCTTGTTCTGGACAGGGGGCTCGTCATCGACGCGTTCGTGCGCGTCTCCCTGGTCGGAATCGAGATCCTGAAGATCGACGTCCGCGTCGTCGTCGCCAGCGTGGACACCTATCTGCGGTTCGCCGAGGCGTGCAACCGGCTCGACCTGGAGGCCGGGCCGCGCAAGGACCCGGGGCTGCCCGACCTGGTCGGTGAGATGACCGAGTCCGGTGCCCGCGGCAAGTCCAAGGGGGCGCTGTCCGGCGCCGCCGAGACCATCTCCGACGCGTTCAAGCAGGCCCGTGACGAGGGCGGCTCCGAGCGCGAGACCTCATCGCGTCCGCGCGCCCGCAAGGCCGCGCCCTCGCGCCGGAAGGAGGAGCAGGAGTGAGTACGTACGTCTACGGCATCACCGCCGCCACGCACCCCGCGCTCCCCGAGGGCACGAGAGGAGTCGGTGACCCGCCGCGCGAGGTGCGGGTCCTCAAGGAGGGCGGCCTGGCGGCCGTCGTCAGCGACGCGCCCGAGGGGCTGCGTCCCAAGCGCAGGGAACTGCTCGCCCACCAGAACGTACTGACCGAGATCGGCGCCGACGGCTGCGTGCTGCCCATGCGCTTCGGCAGCGTCGCCCCGGACGACGACGCGGTCACCGGAGTGCTCGCCGAGCGTGCCGAGCACTACGCGGAACGCCTGGAAGCGCTGGACGGCCGGGTCGAGTACAACATCAAGGCCAACCACGTCGAAGAGGCCGTACTGCACCACGTGATGGCCCAGAACCCCGAGATCCGTGCCCTCGCCGAGTCCAACAGGCAGGCTGGAGGCGGCAGTTACGAAGCCAAGATCCAGCTTGGCGAGATGGTCGCCGCCGCGGTCAAGGACAAGGAGGCCGAGGACGCCACCGATCTGGAGCGCGCCCTGGAGCAGGCCGCCGACGCCGTGAGCGTGGGCCCCGAGTCCACCGGCTGGCTGGCCAACGTGTCGTTCCTGGTGAAGCGGGAGACGGCCGACGAGTTCCTGGCCGCCGTCGAGCAGGCCCGCGGGCGGATGCCGCACCTCGAGGTCCGCGTGAACGGCCCGCTGCCCCCCTACAGCTTCGTCGAGCCCGGCCCGGCGGAGCCCGCGGGCACCGCGGCCGGCGGGGCGGACGCCGGAGCGGGGTGACGTCATGGGACTGATCTCGGAGATCCTGCTGCTGCCGCTCGCTCCGGCGCGCGGCAGCGCCTGGGCCATCAGGCAGGTGTTGAACGAGGCCGAGCGGATCTACTACGACCCCGCCACGGTCAGGGCCGAACTTGCCCGTCTGGAAGAGCAGTTGGAGGCCGGCGAGATCACCGAGGAGGAGTTCGACCGACAGGAGGACGAGCTTCTGGACCGGCTGGAGACCGCTACGCGCACGAGCGCGGGATTGGGCAACGGGACGGCGCCATGAATCGAGTGGGACTGGGCCTCGCGGTAGGGGCCGGATATCTGCTGGGACGCACGAAGAAACTGAAACTCGCGGTCGCCGTGGGCACCATGGTGGCCGGCAAGAAGATGAACCTGACCCCGAAGGGCATCGCCGAACTGGTCTCCGGACAGCTCCAGAACAACCCCCAGTTCAAGGAGATCGGGGATCAGCTGCGCACGGACCTGCGGGGTGTGGGCAAGGCCGCCTCGGGCGCCATGGTCGAGCGGCAGATCGAGGCGCTCGCGGACCGGCTGCACGGGCGCACCGCCGAGGTGCGCGACCAGCTCTCCGGCGTGGCGTCCAAGGCGCCCGGCGCCGGATCCGGCGACTCCCGCGACTCCGAGGACTCGGAGGACTCGGAGCAGGACGCGGAGTACGAGGACGAGCAGGCGGACGACGAGCCCGGGGAATCGAGGGAGCGGCGCGAGCCGCAGCGGGAGCCGCGGCGCCGGCGGCCCGCGAAGAAGGCCCCGTCCGAGGCACGGAAGACGGCCGAGGAGACCGCCGAGGAGACACCCGCGAAGCAGGCCGCGGCCAAGGCCCCGGCGAAGAAGGCCGCGGCGAAGCGGGCCCAGCCCGCCAGGAAGGCGGCCGGCAAGAAGACGGCCGGGGCCAGGAGCGCCGCGCGCGGCGCCGGTGGCCGGCAGCCGAAGGGCGGTGCTGAGCGATGAGCGACACCCTCGGTTCCGCGGCCTCCACGGCGGGAAAGGCCGCGAAGAAGAACCCGCTGGCCGACGTGGCGCGGAGCGAGGCGGCCGACCGCCTCAAGGCGGAGGTGCAGGACTACCTCGCCGCCCAGGTCACCCGGCTGCTGACCGGCGTCGGCACCAAGCTCGGCGAGACCACCGGCAAGCTCAACGACATCGCGGAGGGCAACAGCCCCGGATTCGGCCAGCTCGCCCTCGACGGCGGGCGCAAGCTCGCCGAGGGCAAGGGCCCGGTGCGGGCCGCCCTGGAGGTCGGCGCCGGCAAGGTGAAGGACAACGTGGCCGGTGCCTTCAAGAACCTCACCGGCGGCAAGGGCAGGAAGAAGGGCGGCGGGGGCCAGAAGCCGACCGTCATCATCGAGTACGTCGACGTGGGTGTGCCGCTGCGCACCGCCTACGACCAGTGGACCCAGTACCAGGACTTCAGCACCTTCGCCAAGGGCGTCAAGAGCGCGAACCGCGCCGACGACACGTCCTCCGACTGGCAGCTGAAGGTCTTCTGGTCCAACCGCAGCTGGAAGGCGAAGACCACCGAGCAGGTGCCCGACGACCGGATCTCCTGGACCTCCGAGGGCGCCAAGGGCTCGACCAAGGGCTTCGTCAGCTTCCACCGGCTCGCCGACAGCCTGACCCGCGTGGTCCTGGTCATCGAGTACTACCCGAAGGGCCTGTTCGAGAAGACCGGCAACATCTGGCGCGCCCAGGGCCGCCGGGCCCGGCTCGACCTGAAGAACTACGTCCGTCACATCACCTTCAAGGGCGAGGCGGACGACGGCTGGCGCGGCGAGATACGCGACGGCGAGGTCGTCCGCAGCCACGAGGACGCGGTGGCGGAGGAGGAAGAGGAGCAGGAGCAGGAGCAGGACCAGGAGCAGCAGCCCGAGGGCGAGGCGGACGCCGAGTACGACGAGGAGTCCGAGGGCGAGTACGAGGAAGAGCCCGAAGAGGCCGAAGAACCCGAGGGCGAGTACGACGAGGAGCCCGAGGAAGCGTACGAGGAAGAGCCCGAGGGCGAGTACGAGGAAGCGCCGGAGGGCGAGCCCGAGGAGCGGTACGACGAGGAACCGGAGGGCGAGTACGAGGAGGACAAGGAAGCCGGGGAGGACGAGGACGTGTCCCGTGACGGGTACGAGGACGCCGAGGGCGGGAGCCGTCGATGACCACCCCCAGCCGGCTGCCCGATCCCTACGGCCAGGGACAGAGCGCCAATCTCGCCGACATCCTGGAGCGGGTGCTCGACAAGGGCGTCGTCATCGCGGGCGACATCCGGATCAACCTGCTCGACATCGAGTTGCTGACCATCAAGCTGCGGCTCGTCGTCGCCTCCGTCGACAAGGCCAAGGAGATGGGCATCGACTGGTGGGAGAGCGACCCCGCTCTCTCCTCGCGCGCCCGGCGCGACGAACTGACGAGGGAGAACGCCGAGTTGCGCGAGCGTCTGAGAGAGCTGGACCCGGGCCGCGTACCGAGGGAGGCGCCGTGACCGGTCTGCGCTACGTCTACGCCGTCTGCCGCCCCTTCGACGCGGCCCTCCAGAGCCAGCTCACGGGGGTGGCGGGCGATCCGCCCCGGCTGCTGCCGCACGGCGACCTGGTCGCCGTCGTCAGTCATGTGCCCGAGGCCCACTTCGGCGAGGAGGCGCTGCGCGCCCACCTGGAGGACCTGGACTGGCTGACCGGTACCGCCCGCGCCCACCAGCAGGTCGTCGACGCGCTCACCGCCGTCACCACTCCGCTGCCGCTCCGGCTGGCCACCGTCTTCCGGGACGACAGCGGAGTACGTGTGATGCTGGAGGAGCGCGAGACGGCCTTCCGGCGCACGCTCGACCGGCTCGACGGACGGGTGGAATGGGGCGTGAAGGTGTACGTCGAGGCGGAGCCCGAGCAGCGGGCCGCGCCGGCGCAGCCCGCGCCGAAGCCCGCCTCGGGCCGGGACTACCTGCGGCAGCGGCGCCGGCAGACCCGGGCGAACGAGGACCTGTGGACCAGGGCCGAGGAGTTCGCCACGGGTCTGCACCGGTCCCTTTCCGAGCGGGCCGACGACGCACGGCTGCACGCGCCGCAGAATCCCCGCCTTTCCGGTGCCGCCGGACGGAACGTCCTCAATGCCGCCTATCTGGTACGCCGGGACGCGTCCGAGGAATTCGTGGAAATGGTGGACGGCACGAAGGACGACGCCCCGGGAATTCGAGTGGAACTCACCGGGCCCTGGGCGGCCTATTCCTTCGCCGGTGAGGAGGCTGCCGGTGAAGAGACCGCCGGCGGCGAAGACGCGGGGGAGGGGGAGGGGCCGTGACCGTCGTGGAACGCCGTGAGATCGCCCTCGTGGACCTGCTCGACCGGCTGCTGGCCGGCGGAGTCGTCATCACGGGCGACGTCACGCTGCGCATCGCGGACGTCGATCTGGTCCGCATCGACCTCAACGCGCTGATCAGCTCGGTCGACCGCAACGTTCCCTCACCGTTCGGGGACTGACGTGAACGAACATCCCGAGCCCCGCAAGCGGCGCCTCGACCTCGAACCCGACACGGTCGAGCGCGACCTGATCAAGCTGGTGCTGACGGTCGTGGAGCTGCTGCGCCAGCTCATGGAGCGCCAGGCGCTGCGCCGCGTCGACGAGGGCGACCTGAGCGAGGACCAGGAGGAGCGGATCGGTCTCACCCTGATGCTCCTCGACGACCGCATGACCGAACTGCGCGACCGCTACGGCCTGCGGCCCGAGGACCTGAACCTGGACCTCGGGCCGCTGGGACCGCTGCTGCCCCGGGAGTGAGCACTCCCGGGGCAGCAGCCTCGTCGCCTGTGGTGACCGCTCGCGGTTCACCTCAGGCCCTTCACCACCTGTACCAGCGGCCCCTGCCGCCGCCGGTCTTCGTCCCGCGTGCCAGGAAACCGATCAGCCACAGGACCACGACCGCCAGAGCGATCCACCAGAGAATCTTCACCGCGAACCCGACACCGAAAAGGACGAGCACGAGGAGCAGTACGAGCAGAAGCGGAACCATAGTGTTGCACCTCCTGTCGTACCGGTTTCCCGGAATTCCCCGGACAGGCGTCGGTCATGCTTCCTTTCGGCACAGGATTTCTCCGTGCAGGACGCCGAACCAGCCTTCCGGCCGTTTGCCCCACTCCCGCCAGGCCGCGGAGACGGCGTGCAGGCCTTCCGGCGTCGCATGGCCGCCCTCGGTGGCGCGCTCCGCGTACGCCGAGGCCAGGGTGCGGTCCGCCCACAGGCCGCTCCACCACTCCCGTTCCCCGGGGGTGGTGAAGGTCCAGGTGGCCGAGGTCGCCGTGATGTCGGTGAACCCCGCTTCGAGCGCCCAGGCCTTCAGCCGGCGTCCGGCGTCCGGCTCACCGCCGTTGGCGCGGGCGACGCGGTGGTACAGGTCCAGCCAGTCGTCCAGGCCCGGGGACGCGGGGTACCAGGTCATGGCGCCGTAGTCCGAGTCGCGGACGGCGATGATCCCGTTCGGCCCCGCCACCCTGCGCATCTCGCGCAGCGCCCGCACCGGGTCGCCCACGTGCTGGAGCACCTGGTGGGCGTGGACCACGCAGAAGGTGTCGTCCGGGTAGTCCAGCGCGTGCACGTCCCCGACCGCGAAGTCGGTGTTGCCCAGCCCGCGTCCGGCGGCCGTGGCCCGGGCCCGCTCCACGATCCGCGGTGCCCGGTCCACCCCGGTGACGTGGCCGTCCGGGACCAGTTCCGCCAGGTCCGCGGTGATCGTGCCCGGCCCGCAGCCGATGTCCAGGATCCGCATGTGGGGCCGCAGGGAGCCGAGCAGGTAGGCGGCGGAGTTCTCGGCGGTGCGCCAGGTGTGCGAGCGGAGCACGGACTCGTGGTGCCCGTGTGTGTAGACGGCGGTCTCGTGCGGCTTCGGCATGGTGGATCATCCCCTCTCCCGACGGTGTGGTCACCGTACGCCGGTCCACCGCATGTTGAGATACGCGTCTCACCATCTGGCTCGGCGGTGAGTCAGGAGAGCAGGCCGCCGCCGGGCAGCGGCCGGTACACCGTGAGCGCCTGGGGCAGTTTCTCCAGCGTCAGGTCGCCCTCCGTCTCCGTCAGCTCGCCGTCGAACGCCATCAGCGTGCCGGGCGCGACCCCCGACAGGCGCAGCCGCGGCACCTGCACCGCCGCATGGGCGGGCGAGCGGGTCAGCGGCCCCGCGAGGGCCGCGGAGAGCAGCCGCAGCGCGGGCCGACGGCCCCCGTGCACCACCCGCACGTCCAGCTGCCCGTCCGCCAGATCGAGCCGGCGGCCCGAGGCCAGTCCCCTGCGGTGGTACGTGCCGTTGCCCGCGAACAGCATCCACAGCGGGCGCCTGCGGCCGCGTACCTCCGCCTCCAGCGGGTGCCGGTCGGCGCGCAGCACCCGCACGGCCGCCACCACCCCGGCCGGCCAGCCGCCGATCCGCGGCGACCAGCGCTCCCGCTCGTTGACCAGTTCCGGGTACACGCCGAGGCTGAAGGTGTTCAGGAAGACGCCGCGCCGCCCGCCGGAGGCGAACCGCCCCACGTCCACCCGCACCCCCTCACCCCGCTCCAGCGCCCCGCACAGATCCCGTACGTCCTCCACGCCCAGGTCGTAGGCGAAGTGGTTGAGCGTGCCGCCGGGCAACACCGCCAGGGGCAGCCCGTGGCGGAGCGCCACCTCGGCCGCGGCGTTCACGGTGCCGTCGCCGCCGCACACGCCGAGCACCCGGGCATGATCCGCCGCCCTCTCCAGCTCCGCCCGGACGTCCTTCGGCTCGCACTCCACGACCTCCGCGTCGGGCAGCGCGTCGCACAGGGCCCGCACCCGGTCGGAGGTGCCCGAGCCGATGTTGGCCACCATGACCAGGCCCTCCCCGCCGGGGAGCGCCGGCACCTCGGCGCGCGGCCGGGCCGGCGCGACGTGCTGGGCGCGGGTGGGCACCATCGCCCGTACGGCGAACGCGGCGCCCGCCCCGAGCGCCGCACCGGCCAGCACGTCGCTCGGGAAGTGGACGCCGGTGTAGACCCGGGACAGGGTGACCGCGGCGGCCACCGGGGCCACCGCCGCGCCCCACGCCGGGGACTCCAGCGCGACACCGGTCGCGAAGGCCGCGGCCGACGCGGCGTGTCCCGACGGGAAGGACGTCGTGATCGGCTGCCGCTTCAGCTGCCGGACCAGCGGCACCGGGTCCAGCGCCGGACGGCGCCGGCGCACCGAGCGCTTGCCGAGGGTGTTGATCGTCAGCGAGGCCAGGCCCAGCGAGGCGAGGCCCCGGGCAGCGGCCCGGCGGGCCCTCGGAGTGCGGGACGCGGCCAGGGCGGCGCCCGCCGCGAACCAGAGCACCCCGTGGTTGGCGCTGCGGCTCAGCCGGGGCAGCAGGGGGTCGGCGCCGGGCCAGGTGCGCGCCGCGACGGCCTCGAACACACGCTGGTCCAGCCGCAGGAAGCCATTGCGGAGGAGACGTGGTCCTGGCATCGGGGCGGTGAGGTCTACGTCGGGGCTCATGGATCCCGCCTACCCGGCGGACGGCGATTCCTGCCGGTGGTCCGCGCCCCGTGCCGGGTGCGCGCGAGGCGTACGCGGCGGGCCGGACGAAATCGGTTTGCCCGGGGTGCGGCCGGAGCCGCAGAATCCGGTCCATGGGTCACCTCGAAGCCGCGCACCTGGAGTACCTCCTCCCCGACGGGAGGGCTCTGCTCGGCGATGTCTCCTTCCGGGTGGGGGAGGGGGCCGTCGTGGCCCTCGTCGGACCCAACGGCGCGGGCAAGACCACGCTGCTCCGTCTCCTGGCCGGGGAGCTGAAACCGCACGGCGGAACCGTCACCGTCGGCGGCGGCCTCGGCGTGATGCGCCAGTTCGTGGGCTCCGTACGCGACGAGACGACCGTGCGCGACCTGCTGGTGTCCGTCGCGCCGCCCCGGATCCGCGAGGCCGCGCGCGCCGTCGACGCCGCCGAGCACGCGATCATGACGGTGGACGACGAGGCCGCCCAGCTGACGTACGCGCAGGCACTCTCCGACTGGGCCGAGGTGCGCGGGTACGAGGCCGAGACCCTGTGGGACATCTGCACCACCGCCGCGCTGGGCGTGCCGTACGAGAAGGCCCAGTGGCGGCAGGTGGGCACGCTCTCCGGCGGTGAGCAGAAACGCCTCGTCCTGGAGGCGCTGCTGCGCGGCACCGACGAGGTGCTGCTGCTCGACGAGCCGGACAACTACCTCGACGTGCCGGGCAAGCGCTGGCTGGAGGAGCGGCTCGCCGAGACCCGCAAGACCGTGCTGTTCGTCTCCCACGACCGGGAACTCCTGGCCCGCGCCGCCCAGAAGATCGTCTCCGTCGAGCCCGGCCCCGCGGGCGCCGACACCTGGGTGCACGGCGGCGGCTTCACCACCTTCCACGAGGCCCGCCGCGAACGCTTCGCCCGCTTCGAGGAACTGCGCCGCCGCTGGGACGAGAAGCACGCGCAGCTGAGAAAACTGGTACTGACGCTGCGTCAGGCAGCCGAGAACAGCCCGGACATGGCCTCCCGCTACCGCGCCGCCCAGACCCGGCTGCGCAAGTTCGAGGAGGCCGGACCGCCGCCCGAGCCGCCGCGCGAGCAGGACATCAGGATGCGCCTGAAGGGCGGCCGCACCGGCGTCCGCGCCGTCACCTGCCAACAGCTGGAACTCACCGGCCTGATGAAACCCTTCGACCTGGAGGTCTTCTACGGCGAACGGGTCGCGGTCCTCGGCTCCAACGGCTCCGGCAAGTCGCACTTCCTGCGGCTGCTGGCCGGCGGCGACGTGGCGCACACCGGGGAGTGGAAGCTCGGGGCGCGCGTGGTGCCCGGACACTTCGCGCAGACGCACGCCCACCCGGAACTGCTGGGCCGCACACTCCTGGACATCCTGTGGACCGAGCACTCCCAGGACCGCGGCGCCGCCATGTCCCGGCTGCGCCGCTACGAGCTGACCCAGCAGGCCGAGCAGGCCTTCGACCGGCTCTCCGGCGGCCAGCAGGCCCGCTTCCAGATCCTGCTGCTCGAACTCCAGGGCGTCACCGCCCTGCTCCTGGACGAACCGACCGACAACCTCGACCTGGAATCGGCCGAAGCCCTCCAGGAGGGCCTGGAGGGCTTCGAGGGCACCGTCCTCGCGGTCACCCACGACCGCTGGTTCGCCCGCTCCTTCGACCGGTACCTGGTCTTCGGCAGCGACGGACGCGTCCGCGAGACCCCGGAGCCGGTCTGGGACGAACGGCGGGTCGAGCGGGCCCGGTAGGGTCCGTCCGGCAGCGCCGGAGGCCGGGCGGCCGCCCGGGAGCCCGGCCGTTCACTTCCAGCGCAGCAGCGCCCCCAGGCCGCCCACCGGCGCCCTGTCGGAGGTCTCCGGCGGCAGCACCGGCGTCACCGAGATCGCCGGGGCGCCGGTCGTCACCGCCGAGCGCAGCAGGGCGTCGTCCGCCCGTGCCGACCAGGAGTTCTGCTCGCCGAGCGTCTTCAGTTCCGTACGGCGCACCGCCAGCTGGTCGGCGTCCTCGCCGATCCACACCTCGCGGTGCGTGTCGGGGGCGTCCGGGATGACCAGCAGCTCGTCGATGCGGTGCTCCCGGGCGGCCTCGACCAGCGCGGGCACGCCCTCCGCCGCGCCGGCCCGGCCCTCGTCGTCCGGCGACCGGGCGGCCAGGAACCGCTCCAGATCCTCCCGGGCGCGCGCCCGGACGTGCTCCTCGCGCAGCCTTTCCACCTCGTCGTCCAGCAGCCTGCTGCCGGAGCCGTGCGAGGCCTCGGCGACGCGCTGCTGCAGGCGCTTGGGCAGCCGCTCGTGCACCGAGCGCCGCTCCCGGTCGTCACCCACCAGGATCAGCAGGTCGGCGCCCGTCTCCTCCTGGCACACGGCGAGCGCGTCCGCGATCTCCGCCGCGTTGTGCTCCCAGGTGTTCTCCACCCGCAGCTGGAAGTGGCGCTCCGACCAGTCCGCGCTGCTCGTGCGGTGCAGCGGCCACTGCCTGCCGGACACGCCACCCGCGTCCGAGCTGCCCAGCGCGCTGCGCAGCTCGAAGTCGGCGCCCTTGCGGTCGATGTACGCCACCACGCACAGCGGGTCCTCGCCGGCCAGGTCGAGCAGCGGTGCGACGTGCGGCAGCGGGGCCCAGTCGGCGGTGGTGCCGCCGTACGGCGGCCGGGCCAGCTGCGGGTCCAGGATGACCCGCCCGGCACACGCGAACAGGGCCCGCCCATGCGGGTCGGTTGCGTGGCGCAGCCCGTCCACCGCCTCCCGCACCGCCTGACAGGTGGCGTCGTCCGCGCCCTGCTCAGCCAGCTCCCGGGCCACCGCGGCGGCCGTCAGCTCACGTTCGTGAGGGGTGTCCTCCGTGTGCCGGGAGAGGTCGACGTAGACGGAGGCCCAGGGCCCCTGATGTTCGTAGAGGGGGTGCAGAAACGCGAGATCCATGTGGCTGCCCTCCCGGGTGCCGCTCGGGGGTCGTAGTGCTCCGGCGCGGGTACCCGGACCGCATGAACGAACACGAGACGCGGGACGACACCATGACCGGAGTGGACCCGGGCCGCCTGGACGACCAGCAGCTGATGAAGGAGCTGGAGACGATCCACCGCACGCGCCACGACACCCTGCTGTACGGGTCGAACGACGCGCTGCGGGCCCACAACGACCGCATGGCCCGGCTGGAGGGCGAGTGGCTGCGCCGCAACCCCCGGCGTCCGGTCGCCCCGGGCCGCACCCGTGAGGGAGCCAGGGAACGCGGCTGCGGCCAGGCCGCCACCCCCGGCGGCTGAGAGCGGCGGCGGACCACCGGAAGGGCGTCGGCCGCGCCCTTCCGGTGGCCCGCGTCGGCCGGTGGGCGTCGCCCGCCGGCCCGTCGGTTCCTCAGTCGGCCGCCTTGGCGAACTCCGCGAGGTAGGTCGCGCAGAACGCCTCGAGATCGTCCGGCTTACGGCTGCTGATCAGGACGTTGTTTCCGTGGTCGCAGACCTTCACCTGCTCGTCGACCCAGGTGGCGCCCGCGTTGCGCAGGTCGGTCTGCAGACTGGGCCACGAGGTCAGGACCCGGCCCCGCACGACGTCCGCCTCGACGAGTGTCCACGGCGCGTGGCAGATGGCGGCCACCGGGCGGCCCTGCTCGAAGAAGTCGCGGACGAACGCCACGGCCTTCTCGTCGGTCCGCAGGAAGTCCGGGTTGGCCACGCCACCGGGCAGGACCAGCCCGCCGAACGAGTCGGCGGAGGTGTCGCCCACCACCTCGTCGACCGGGAACGTGTCCGCCTTGTCGAGGTGGTTGAAGCCCTGGATCTCGCCGGACTGGGTGGAGACGAGCACGGGCTCGTGTCCCGCGTCCTTCGCCGCCTGCCACGGCTGGGTCAGTTCGACCTGTTCCACGCCCTCGGGCGCGGTGAGAAATGCGATGCGCATGAGGCTGTATTCCTTTCCGGCGCGTCGGACCCGTGTCGCCGTCCGGCGCGCGTATGTCGTTCGGCCCTGGGTGTCGTGCGGCCAGATGTCGTCCGGCCGTCCGGCCGTATGTCGTTCAGCCGTAGGTGGTTCGGCCGCGTGTCATCGGCCGTGTGCCGTTCGGCCGTGGTGCGGTGCGGTGCGGTCCGGCTCGGCTCCCGTCCGGGTGTCCGGGGCAGCGCTGCCGGGGGCGGCCAGGTCGCCGAGACCCACCGTGCCGACCGGCAGTCCGTCCTCCACGACCGGCAGCCGGTACACGGCGTGCTCGCGCATCAGCGCCTCCACGTCCGCCACCGGGTCGTTGGGCGAGACCAGCAGCGGGTTCCGGCTGCAGACCGTCCGGACACTCACCGCCATCGGGTCGAGTCCTTCCGCCACCGCCCGGACCGCGATGTCCCGGTCGGTGAGCATGCCCACGACTTCCTGCCCGTCCGCGACCACCACGTCACGGATGTGCTGCGTACGCATCAACCGCGCCGCCTCGACCAGGGAGGATCCGGGGCGGACGGCGGCCACGCCCGCAGTCATGACATCCTTCACGTACTCGGCCATCGAGGCCCGCCCTTCCCGGCGCCTACGCGCCCTGCGGCCCGGGCGGACCGGACCGGCCGTCCTCGGTGAGGGCCACCGCCAGTTCCTGGACGTTGTCGTAGCGCGCCTTGTGCGGCAGCCGGTCCAGTCCCTCGACGAGGGCGTCCGGCGCGTTGCCCCGGCGCAGTTCGCGGGTCAGTTCCCGCGGTCCCGCGGGGAAGCTGCCCCGCGTGAGGTTGCGGGCCAGTTCGAGCCGCAGGGCCTCCAGATACGTCGGTCCGCGGCCCGGTGTCACGGGTCCGTAGGTGACGTCCGGATCGTCCTCGGCGGCCGGTTCCGGGTCGTTCCACTCCTCGCTGCGGGTGGGGTGCCCGGACCTGAGCAGGCCCTGCAGTTCGTGCTTCATCTCGTCGTCGCGGTGGACGCTCATCCGGTCGCTGCCTCGCTGCATGTCTCCCTCCATCCTCAGGGTGCCGACCGCGTACCCGGACACCGCCGACCGACACGGAATCGCCCGGACGGGTCCCTTCCGATTTCCTGGAGGCGGGGTGCGTGCCCGGTCCGGGCCGAAAGGCGGCCGAGGACGGATCAGTAATCGAGAAGCGCGGGCCGTCGTGCCCCCTCTAGCGTGTGACCACTGAGGGCGTCACCTTCACCTAGCCCCCGACGGATGGAGACACGATGAGCAGCGTCAAGAGGACGGACCCCCGGGCGCCCGGGTCGCACGTCGCCGACGGCCACGACCTCATCCGCGTGCTCGGCGCCCGCGAGAACAACCTCAAGGACGTCAGCGTCGAGATTCCCAAGCGGCGGCTGACGGTGTTCACCGGCGTCTCCGGATCGGGCAAGAGCTCACTGGTGTTCAACACGATCGCCGCCGAGTCGCAGCGGCTGATCAACGAGACCTACAGCGCCTTCGTCCAGGGCTTCATGCCCACGCTCGCCAGGCCCGAGGTCGACGTCCTCGAGGGCCTCACCACCGCGATCATCGTGGACCAGCAGCGGATGGGCGCCGACCCCCGCTCCACCGTCGGCACCGCCACCGACGTCCACGCGATGCTGCGCATCCTCTTCAGCCGCCTCGGCGAGCCGCACATCGGCCCGCCCAGCGCGTACTCCTTCAACACCGCCTCGGTCCGGGCCAGCGGCGCGATCACCGTGGAGCGCGGCGACAAGAAGGCCGTGAGGGCGACCTACCAGCGCACCGGCGGCATGTGCACGCGCTGCGAGGGCCGCGGCACCGTATCCGACATCGACCTCACCCAGCTCTACGACGACTCCAGGTCGCTCGCCGAGGGTGCCTTCACCATCCCCGGCTGGAAGTCGGACAGCCAGTGGACCGTGCAGGTGTACGCCCAGTCCGGCTTCGTCGACCCGGACAAGCCGATCCGCGAGTACACCGAGAGGGAACTGCGGGACTTCCTCTACGGCGAGCCGGTCAAGGTGAAGGTCAACGGCGTCAACCTCACCTACGAAGGCCTCATCCCCAAGATCCAGAAGTCGTTCCTGTCCAAGGACAAGGAGGCGATGCAGCCGCACATCAGGGCCTTCGTGGAGCGGGCGGTCACCTTCACCACCTGCCCCGAGTGCGAGGGCACCCGGCTCAGCGAGGGCGCCAGATCCTCGAAGATCGGCAAGATCAGCATCGCCGACGCCTGCGCGATGGAGATCCGGGACCTGGCGGAGTGGGTACGCGAACTCGACGAGCCGTCGGTGGCCCCGCTGCTCACGGCGCTGCGGGACGCCCTCGACTCCTTCGTGGAGATCGGCCTCGGCTACCTCTCGCTCGACCGGCCGGCGGGCACCCTGTCGGGCGGCGAGGCACAGCGCGTCAAGATGGTCCGCCACCTCGGCTCCTCGCTCACCGACACCACGTACGTCTTCGACGAGCCCACCATCGGACTGCACCCCCACGACATCCGGCGGATGAACGATCTGCTGCTGCGGCTGCGGGACAAGGGCAACACGGTCCTCGTCGTCGAGCACAAGCCGGAGACGATCGCCATCGCCGACCATGTCGTCGACCTCGGCCCCGGCGCCGGCACGGAGGGCGGCACCGTCTGCTTCGAGGGCACCGTCGAGGGCCTGCGGTCGAGCGGCACCAGCACCGGCCGCCACCTGGACGACCGCGCCTCCCTCAAGGAGTCGGTCCGCAAGCCCACCGGCGCTCTGGAGATCCGCGGCGCGACGACGCACAACCTCCAGGGTGTCGACGCGGACGTCCCGCTCGGCGTGCTCTGCGTCGTGACCGGCGTGGCGGGCTCCGGCAAGAGTTCGCTGATCCACGGGTCGGTCCCAGCCGGCGCGGACGTCGTCTCGGTCGACCAGAGCCCGATCAAGGGCTCGCGCCGCAGCAACCCGGCGACGTACACGGGCCTGCTCGACCCGATCCGCAAGGCCTTCGCCAAGGCCAACGGTGTGAAGCCCGCCCTGTTCAGCGCCAACTCCGAGGGCGCCTGCCCCACCTGCAACGGCGCCGGCGTCATCTACACCGACCTGGCGATGATGGCCGGCGTCGCCGCCCCGTGCGAGGACTGCGAGGGCAAGCGGTTCCAGCCCGCGGTGCTGGAGTACCTCTTCGGCGGCCGGGACATCAGCGAGGTGCTCGCCATGTCGGTGGACCGGGCCGAGGAGTTCTTCGGCACCGGTCAGGCGCGCACCCCGGCCGCGCACCGGGTCCTCGAGCGGCTCGCCGACGTCGGGCTCGGCTACCTCACCCTCGGCCAGCCGCTCACCACGCTCTCCGGCGGCGAGCGGCAGCGGCTGAAGCTCGCCACGCACATGGGTGAGAAGGGCGGCGTGTACGTCCTCGACGAGCCCACCACCGGCCTGCACCTCGCCGACGTCGAGCAACTGCTCGGCCTGCTCGACCGCCTCGTCGACGCCGGCAAGTCGGTCATCGTCGTCGAGCACCACCAGGCCGTCATGGCCCACGCCGACTGGATCATCGACCTCGGCCCCGGCGCCGGCCACGACGGAGGCCGGATCGTATTCGAGGGCACCCCCGCCGACCTCGTCGCCGACCGCTCCACCCTCACCGGCGAGCACCTCGCCGCCTACGTCGGCGCCTGAGCGTGCCGACGGCCCACGGCACCGGCACCGCTACCGGCGGTGTCCGGCGCTGTGGGATCGTGGTCGCGTGACGACGCTGGAGGACCTGGCCCGGCTGCGGCGGGCCCGCGACCTGATGGACCGCGCGTACGCCGAGCCGCTCGACGTTCCGGCGCTGGCCCGCGTCGCCCTCATGTCGGCGGGCCACTTCTCCCGCAGCTTCCGCGCCGCCTACGGGGAGACGCCCTACAGCTACCTGATGACGCGCCGCATCGAGCGCGCCAAGGCGCTGCTGCGGCGCGGCGGCATGAGCGTCACCGAGGTCTGCTTCGCGGTCGGCTGTACCTCGCTCGGTTCGTTCAGCTCGCGGTTCACCGAACTGGTCGGCGTGAGCCCGAGCGCGTACCGGGACCGCGACCACGCCGACGGCGCCGACATCCCGGCCTGCGTCGCCAAGGTCCACACCCGACCGGTCCGCAGCGGTGGGTCGGTCGGGAACGGTGGGCCGGCCCGCGACGGTGGGTCGGTCAGGAACGGAGAAGCGACGCCCGTGCCACCGCCCGTAGCGTGACACGCATGGACATCAACCTCTCGCAGTGCTTCATCGCCGTGGACGACCACGACAAGGCGCTCGCCTTCTACCGGGACGTGCTCGGCATGGAGGTCCGCAACGACGTCGCGTTCGAGGGAATGCGCTGGGTGACCGTCGGCTCCCCGGCCCAGCCCGGCGTGGACATCGTCCTCGAACCCCCGCTCGCGGACCCCAACGCGTCGGCCGCCGACAGGGAGGCCATGGCCGAACTGCTGGCGAAGGGCCTGCTGCGCGGTGTCGTCTTCGCCACCGACGACGTCGACGCCACCTTCGAACACGTCCGTGCCGCGGGTGCCGAGGTCCTCCAGGAGCCGGTCGACCAGCCCTACGGCGTCCGCGACTGCGCCTTCCGCGACCCGGCCGGCAACATGCTGCGCTTCAACCAGCCACGGAGGGGCTGACCGGGTCCGGTCCCGCACGCGGAGATCCGGGTGTTTGGAGTGGCGGACCGGGGGCAGGCGCAAGTTCAGTGCTTCGGACAGGAGGCACGTCCGTGGGAGCGGCGCGACGCCGCCACGGATGCGTCCGTCCGGGGGCTGGACGCCCTCCCGCGGTGACCGCCCGACCCAAGGGCCGTGTGGTCGTACCGGTGCAGCCCGCCCCGGCCGCCGGAGGTTTCCCGACCCCCGGCCGCCTTCCGCGCGGGCCGCGCCGACCGGGCCGCCGCCCGGAGCGACGACGGGACCCCGCACTCCGAGGGAGCTGCGACGCACCATGCCGATCCACGCCAGCGTGAAGCACCCGCACGACGACGCACCCGACACCGCCGGCGCGTTCCGCCGGATCGCCACCCTTCCCGACGGTCCGGAACGCGACGCGGTCCGCGACCGGATCGTCGAGGCGTGGCTGCCCATGGCCGAACGGCTGGCGGGACGGTTCCGCAGCCGCGGCGAGAGCTTCGAGGACCTGCGCCAGGTCGCGGCCCTCGGCCTCGTCAAGGCCGTCGACCGGTACGACCCCGAGCGCGGCAACGCCTTCGAGAGCTACGCCGTGCCGACCATCACCGGCGAGATCAAGCGTCACTTCCGCGACCACATGTGGACCCTGCACGTGCCGCGCCGGGTCCAGGAACTGCGCAACCGCGTCCGCATCGCCCGCCAGGACCTGTCCCAGACCATCCCGGGACGGGCGCCCACCGTGACCGAGATCGCCGAGCGGGCCGATCTGAGCGAGGAGGACGTCCGGGCCGGGCTGGAGGCGCTGGAGAGCTTCACGGCCCTGTCCCTGGACGCCGAATTCCCCGGCAGCGAGGACGGCTACTCGCTCGGCGACGCCCTCGGGGCCCCCGACCCCGCCCTCGACACGGTCGTCGACCGCGAGGCCGTCAAGGAGCGTCTGGCCGCACTGCCCCCGCGCGAGCGCGCCATCCTCTACATGCGCTTCTTCGACGACATGACGCAGAGTCGCATCGCCGAACAGCTCGGCATCTCCCAGATGCACGTCTCCCGCCTGATCACCCGCTGCTGCGACCGGGTCCGTGAGCAGGTGCTCCGCGACCCGGACCCGGGAGCGTGAGGCGGGAACCGGTCCCGGCTCGACGGCGGACCGACGGCGCGAGCGCACGGGTGCGGGGAGGGCGGCTCGAAACCTCCGCGTCACCCGCCCGGACGGTCCGTTCGCGCGAACGGCGCATGGTGACGCGCGTGCCCGTGCCGGGCGGGCTGTGATGGCCGAGGGGCGCGAGTGCCGTGCCCCCGCAGCCGTCGCTCGAAGGAGCCCGCCCCATGCGCCGCACCGCCCGCGCCCTGTCCGTCGCCGTCCTGGCCAGTGCCGCCCTCGGCGTCTTCGCGGGGGCCGGCGCGGCCGACCCGGGCGTGCCGCCGCCTCCCACCGGCGCCGGGGAACCCGTCGAGCCGCCGGCCCCCGACGACTCGGGCGCCGTGCCCCCGCCGTCCGTCGACGAGGGCCTCCATCCGGCTGCCGGGCAAGCCGCCGCGCGGGTCACTCCGGCGGACGTGGCCCCGGGCGGCACCGTCACCGTCTCGGTCTCGTGCGGCCCGACCGGCGGGGCCGCGCCGGCCACGCTGGACGCCACGTCGGCGGCCTTCGACGCGGGCACCGTCGTCCTGCGCAAGGTGGCGGGCGACGAGGGTACGGCGTCCGGGCCGGCCTACCGGGGCACCGCGCGCATAGCCGCCGCCGAGGACTTCGAGGCCGAGGGGCCCACGGAGAACAGGACGGACACGGAGGACGCGCAGGGCGCCACGAAGGACTCGGACGGCGCCGCGGACGACTGGACCGTCGACGGCGCCTGCCCGGACGCCTCCGGCGGCGAGGGCGATCCGTGGAGCGCGACCATGACCGTGCCGGGGGAGGGCGTCGCGGGGGCCGCCGAGCCGGGGTGCCGGGAATCCGCCGAGCCGCGCGCGGGGACCTCCACGCACGGCACGGCCTGTGCGACCGCCGAGCCCGCGTGCCCCGAACCAGCCACCCCGCGAGGCGGTCCCTCCGCGCAGGGCACATCCTGCGGCGGCGCGACGGCGGAGCACGGGGTACGGGCGGGCACCGGCGGGACCTTCGGCGACTCGGTGCCCGCCCTGGTCGCCGGCGGCGTCCTGATCGCGGGCGCGTGCGGCGCGGCCGCGCACCGGCTGCGGCTGCGCGTGCGCGGGGAGGACGGGCAGCGCTGACGAGCACGGGCGCATCACGCGCTCGGCGTGTGATGCGCGCAACCGGAACCGGAGTGATGGCGGGGCCGCACGATGGGTACAGGGATCAACGACCGGCGAGCGAGCACACGGCGCGGCGGCGGCAGGGCACGGCACGGAGAGGCACCACGGACCGCGCGGAGGTACACATGCGGCGCACGGACCCCGGAAGCCCGGCCACCGGACCCGACGGCCGCGACACGGCGGGCCGCAACGGCGCGGGGCGTGCGGGCGCGGACCGTTCCGGCACAGGTCACGACCCCGTGGAACACGACCCCGTGGGACACGACGCCGCGGGTCGTGACCCCGTGGGCCGTGACGCCGCGGGCCGTGACGCCGTGGGTCACGGTCCCGTCCGTTACGGCCCCCACCTCCCCGACGACGGGCTGCCGGTGCTGCCCGAGCTGTCCGCCGTACTCGCCGCCGCCGCGGGCCGCGCCCGCGAGGAGCCGGCCGGTGGTGCCCCCGCCCTCCTGGACGCCGCGAGCGGCTACTGGGACCGGCGCGGCCTGACCACCGAGCCCGGCCACCTGGCCGCCGCCCCCGGCGCCAACGCCCTGCTGCTCGCGCTGACCGCCGCACTGGGCGGCGACGTCCTGGTGCCCCGCCCCTGCGCCGCCTGGTGGGCACCGTACGCACGGCTGCTGGGCAGACCCGTCTTCCACGTGCCGACGCCCGCCGAGTCCGGCGGCGTTCCCGACTCGTACGCCCTCCTGGAGACCGTCCGCCGGGTCCGCGCCGAGGGCGGCGATCCCCGCCTGCTCGTGCTGTCCGTCGTCGACGACCCGACCGGCACCGTCCCGCCGCCCGAACTGCTGCACGAGACCGTCGAGGCAGCCGCCGGCGAAGGACTGCACCTGGTCAGCGACGAAACCTGGCGCGACACCCTGCACGACCCGCACGCCACCGTGCTGCTCAGCCCCGCCGAGATGCTGCCCGAGCGGGTCACCGTCGTCACCGACCTGGCCGGCGCGCTGCTGCCGCCGGGCTGGCCGGCCGCCGTAGCCCGGTTCCCCGCCTCCGCCGCCGGGGACGGTCTGCACGCGCGCGTGCTCGACGTGCTCACCGCGCTCGGTGCCCGCGTCGCCGCGCCCGTCGCCGCCGCGGCCGGATACGCGCTCGACGAGCCCGAGCCGGTCACCGCCCGCCGGGCCGCCGCCGTACGCCTGCACGCGCGCGTGGCCGCCGCCGTGCACGCGGCCGTCGTCACCGCGGGTGCCACCGCGCGGCCCCCGCAGGCCGGCCGTCACCTGTACGCCGACCTCGGCCCGCTGCGCGACGCGCTCGGCGCCGAGGGGGTCGGCGACGCCCAGGAACTGGAGGACTTCCTCACCGCCCGGCTCGCCATGCCCGCTCCCGGCGGTCACCGCTTCGGCGACGACCTGCAGGCCCTGCGGATCCGGCTCGCCACCGGGCCCCTGCTCGGCGCCGGCACCGACGAGCAGCGCGCGGAATGCCTCACGTCCCCCGATCCGTTGCAACTGCCACACGTGCAACGCGCGTTGACCGGTCTGAAGTCGGTCTTCGACGGTCTACGCGACGCTCAGCGATGGGAGCCCCCTCGATGACGCAGCAGCCCCGGTCGACCACGAGCACGCCCGCCTCCACCGGGGGCGCCGACGTGTCCTCCGGGTCCCCGCCGCTCGCCGATCCCCGGCCGCCGGCCGAGCGCCGGGTGTGGCCGCGGACCTTCCACGACCGGCTGACCGCGCCGCTGCCCGGCCTGAAGGCCTTCGCCAGATTCGCCCGCGAGGGCGCGGTGAGACCCGGTCCCGCCGGCCTCGCCGACATCCCCAGGCTGCCCTACGCACCCGGTCCGCTGCCCCGCGTGGACGCCCGCACCGTCGCCGTCACCTGGGCCGGACACGCCAGCTGGGTGGTGCGGATCGGCGGCCTCACCGTACTGACCGACCCCGTCTGGTCCCGCCGCATCCTCGGCACCCCGGCCCGGGTCACCCCCGTCGGCGTCGCCTGGAGCGCCCTGCCCCGCGTCGACGCCGTCGTCATCAGCCACAACCACTACGACCACCTGGACGCCCCCACCCTGCGCAGGCTCCCGCGCGACACCCCCGTCTTCGCGCCCGCCGGCCTCGGCCGCTGGTTCCACCGCCGCCGCTTCACCAACGTCACCGAGCTGGACTGGTGGGAGGCGACCGAGCTGAACGGGGTCCGGTTCGACTTCGTCCCGGCCCACCACTGGTCCAAGCGCACCCTCACCGACACGTGCCGCACCCTGTGGGGCGGGTGGGTGCTCACCGGCCCCGACGGCCGGCGCGTCTACTTCGCCGGTGACACGGGGTACGGGCACTGGTTCGCCCGAATCGGCCGCCGCTACCCCGGCATCGACCTCGCCCTGCTCCCCATCGGCGCCTACGACCCCCGCTGGTGGCTCAGCGACGTGCACTGCGACCCGGAGGAGGCGGTGCGGGCCGCCCAGGACGTCGGCGCCCGGCACATGGCGCCGATGCACTGGGGGACGTTCGTACTGTCGGCGGAACCGGTACTGGAACCCCTCACCCGGGTACGCGCCGCCTGGCAGCGCGCGGGCCTGCCCCGCGAGCGCCTGTGGGACCTGCCGGTCGGCGGCTCCCGCGTGCTGCGCTGACCACGGCCGCACCAGCCCGACGCCCCGGTCGGGCGGCTGCATCCGCCCACCCCCCGGCCCACGGACGAGGCACCCGACGACACCCTCACGCATCGCCCCGCCGCTCACCCCGCCGTGCGCAGTCCTGCCATCGCGAGGTGAGCGCAACGACATGCGGCGGCTCCCGCATCTGCGCCCACAGCGACTGGAGACGCCCCGGCCTCGCGCCTCGCGCCTCGCGCCTCGCGCCTTGCCCTCCGGCCTCGCGCCTTGCCCTCCGGCCTCGCGCCTTGCCCTCCGGCCTCGCGCCTTGCCCTCCGGCCTCGCGCCTCGCACCTCGCGTCCCGTGCCCCGCACCTCGCGTCCCGCCCGCCGTGCGGTGGGACACCCCGCCCGGTGCCGCTCACGACACCGCGGGGGCGGTGGGTCCGGGTCGGCCCGGGGCTCCCCGGCCGACCGCCGGCGGCCTACGCCTTCGCCGGTCCCCGGAACCGTCGCCACACGCCCGGTGCCGTGCTGACCAGCACGGTGAGTGCGATCGCCGCGGCCACACCCTCCCACGGCCTGCTGAACAGCGCCCCGCTGAGAATCCCGATCAGCTGGTACGTCACCGCCCAGGCCAGGCAGGCCGGCAGGTTGCCCCGGGCGAAACGGCGCAGCGGCCACTCGGCCAGCAGGCAGGCGAGCATCACCGGTATCCGGCCGGCCGGCACCAGCCGGGAGAGCACCAGCACGGCGACGTCGTGCTCGGTGAGCTTGTCCCGCGCCTGCTCCAGCCGGTCCTCCGGCGCCCGCGACCGGATGGCCTCCAGCCAGCGCGAGCCGTTCTTCGAGCCGACCCCGCGACTGCCCAGCCAGTACAGCGCCATGTCCCCGCAGAACGCGGCCAGCGACGCCGTCGCGAACACCATCAGCATCGCGAACGGCAGCGTCTGGTGCATCGCCACCACCGCCGCCGAACTGACCAGTGCGCCCGTCGGCACCACCGGCACCAGGGCTCCGAACAGCACCAACAGGAACAGGGACGGATAGCCGAACGCCTGCTGCGCCGGCGCCGTCGGAATGCTCACCGCCGCAGCGCCGAGCCAGCTCACCGCGCGACCTCCACCCGCACACTCTCGCCGTGCCCCAGCCGGTGCACCGCCACCCCCGGCGCGCGCAGCGCCGACAGGCGCACGAACTCCTCGCCCGGCGTGTGGAACTCGTGGGGGCGCACGGCGGCCATCCCGATCGGCCAGTACGTGCCGTAGTGCACCGGCACCGCGACGCGCGGCGCCAGCCGGGCCAGCGCCTCGGCCGCCCGCCCCGCGTCCAGGTGCTCCGCACCCAGGTACGGGCCCCAGCCGCCCACCGGCAGCAGCGCCGCGTCGACCGGTCCGACTTCCTTCTCCATACCGTCGAACAGGTCGGTGTCCCCGGCGAAGTACGTCCGGGCCTCGCCTTCGACGACATAGCCGAGCGCGGGCACACGGTGCCGTCCGACCGGCAGCCGCCGCCCATCGTGCCGGGCCGGCACGGCCCGTACACGCAGGTCACCGACGTCCGTCACCTCACCCGGCGACACCTCGCCCACGTCCAGGTGCCGGAGCCGGCGCAGCCCCGGCACCGCCCGTCGTGCGCCCCGGGGCACGAGCAGGCGCGTGCCCGGCGCGAGCCGCGCGAGGGACGGCACATGCAGGTGGTCGGCGTGCAGATGGGACACCAGTACCACGTCCGCGCGCCACGCGTCCGGCGGCGGCACCGCGCCCCGCCTGCGGCGCAGATGGGCCAGCCGGCGGACGAACAGGGGATCGGTGAGCACCCGGATGTCCGAATCCTCGACCGTGCAGGTGGCGTGTCCCCACCACGTGAGCTCCACCGGCACTCCTTTGCCTCCTTCGCGCGACTGCCCGAAGCCTACGTCCAGGAGTAGGGTCGGCGGCGAAAACGGGGAGGTGACGGGAGGTGAGGGGGGACACCATGAGGCCGGTGCGGGTGACGGCGATCGCGAGTCTGACGCCGTTGGAACAGCTGGACGACGACCCCTTCCTGGTCGACTCCCGCAGCCAGCACGCCATGTGCGCCCGCTGGGCCGCTGAGCACGGCTACGTCGTCGCCAGGGAACTGCTGGTGCGCGGCCTGCGGCACGACCACGGCGCCCTGTGGGACGGAGTGCGTCCCGGGCACGACCTGTTCGTGGCCCCCAGCCACCGGGTGCTGGAGAGCGCGCTGTCCTCCGTGGAGGAGTTCACCGCGGAGTGCGCGCGGCGCGGCGTCCGCGTCGAGACCGTCGGCCACGCGGAACCGTCCTACGACGCCCGGATGAAGGCGTGCGTGCACCGCAGGCTGTCGATGCCGACGGCGGGATACGACGGCCGCTGACCGCCGCCGTGCGGTGTGAAGCGGACCCGGGGGGACAAACGGGCACTCCGGAGCGTTGTGGCAGGGTGGGGACGGCCCGCACGGACGACGGGCCGGGGACGTGAGGTGTGCGGAGCGTGGGTGGAGGCCGTTGGCGCCGGGTCGCCAGTCAGATCGGGCGGAGTGCCACCGTGTGGGCCGTGTCCACCCTCACCATGCTCGTGCTGGCCGGCATCCTGCCGGACTTCCGGCTCCAGTCGCCGGACGGTGACAGCGCCACCGACATCGCCGTGACCGCCGCGGTCGGCGCCGGCGCCTTCGGCCTGCTCTCCGCGCTGGCGTGGCCCCTGATGGTCCGCCTGCTGCTCCTGGTGCCGGCGCTCGTCCTCGGGCTGCTGGTCTTCTTCCTCAACGGCGGACTGCTGCTGCTCGCCATCGACGTGAACCCGGCCGGGAGCGGCGGTGTCGCCCCCGAGACGGCGGTCGTGGTGGCCGCCGTCATGTCCGCCGTCGCCTCCGCCACCGGCGGTGCCCTCGCCGTGCGCGACGACGACGCCTACCGGCGCCGGCTGTACCGCCTCGCCGACCGCCGCCGCGGATCGGGGCCACCGTGCCCGCCCGGCCCCGGCACCGTCTTCCTGCAGCTGGACGGCGTCGGCCACGACGTCCTCAGGGACGCCGTCGACAGCGGCACCCTGCCCACCGTCGCCCGCTGGCTCGGCCGCGACGGCGCCTCCGCGACCCATCGGCTCGACCTGTGGCACACCGACTGGTCCAGCCAGACCGGTGCCAGCCAGCTCGGCATCCTGCACGGCAGCAACCACGACGTCCCCGCGTTCCGCTGGTACGAGAAGGACAGCGGCGAGGTCATGGTCTGCAACCGCCCGACCAGCGCCGCCGAACTCCAGCACCGCGCCGTCCGGCGCACCGGTGACGGCGGACTGCTCAGCTTCGACGGCGCCAGCCGCGGCAACCTGTTCGGCGGCGGCGCCGACGAACAGGCCCTCGTGCTGTCCATAGCCACCCGCCGCCGCAGCCGTGAGACCCGCTCCAGGTCCGGCTACTTCGCCTACTTCTCCGACCCGGCCAACGCCGTGCGCACCGCGATGTCCTTCGTCGCCGAGGTGTTCCGCGAGATCGGCCAGTCCACCCGCGCCCGCGTGCACAAGGTCCGCCCGCGGGTCTCCCGCGGCGGCCTCTACCCCTTCGTCCGCGCCTTCGCGACCGTCGTCGAACGCGACGTAGTGGTCGCCGCGGTGATGGGCGACATGCTCGCGGGCCGTACCGCCGTCTACGCCGACCTGGTGGCCTACGACGAGGTGGCGCACCACTCCGGGCCGGGCGGCCGGGACGCCGCCAAGGTTCTGCGACGGCTCGACCGGGCCCTCGCGCTGATCGAGAACGTCGCCGACCACGCCCCGCGCTCGTACCGGATCGTCGTCCTGTCCGACCACGGCCAGAGCCCCGGCGAGACCTTCCGCGCCCGCTACGGCCTGACCCTGGGCGACCTGGTGCGGGCCGGCTGCGGACTGCCCGTGCCGCGCCGCGCCCAGCGCACCCGCAGCGGCGCCGAGGCCCGCAACACCGTGCGGGCCGCCCTGCACCGCCCGGTCGAGGAGGGCGCCGGACAGCAGCGGCCCGCCGACACCCCCTCCGGACGCGGCACCGAACCGATCGTGCTGGCCTCCGGCAACCTGGGCCTGGTCTCCTTCCCGGACGTGCCGCACCGGATGACCAGGGAGGAGATCGACGCCCGCCACCCCGCCCTGCTGCCGACCCTCGCCAACCACCCCGGCGTCGGCTTCCTGCTGGTGCGCAGCGAGGAACACGGCGGTGTCGTGCTCGGCGCGCGCGGCGCCGAGGTGCCCCTGGACCGGCTCGACGAGGACTCCGGGCCGCTCGCCCCCTTCGGGCCCGGCGCCGCCGACGCCGTACGCCGCACGCACTCCTTCCCGCACACCGCCGACATCATGGTCAACTCCTTCCACGACCCGGCCGACGGGGAAGTCCTCGCCTTCGAGGAGCAGATCGGCTCGCACGGCGGGCTCGGCGGTGCCCAGTCGCGTGCCTTCCTGCTGTCACCGGTCGTGCTGTCCGCACCGGCCGGCCGGGGCGAGGAGATCGTCGGCGCCGAGCGGATCCACCGGGTGCTCCGCCGCTGGCTGCGCGAGTCGAACGGCCCGCAGGTGCCCGTGGAGGGGGACGACGCTCCACGGCCGAACGCCGTCGAAGGCGCGCCTTTCCCCGTCGCGGACGGGTTCGTACAGGACAGAAGCGCCTGAGGGGGAACGACACCGGACCGTGCCCGGACACGGGCGTGGGCGCCCGCTGCGCGGCGGTCCACCAGGGTGCGCTGTCCCTCATGGCGGGCGTGCCGGTCCACGTGGTCACGGCGGCCCGGCGGCAGCGCGTCCCGCACGGAGACCGGTCTTCCGGGTGAGCCGGACCGGAGTGTGATCGGATGGGGGTGAGGAACCCGGGCACGGGCTCCCACCACCCCAGTACCGCAAGGGAATCCGGAAAGGATCCGCCGTGGCAACCACGCGCTCCGCACACACCGTCTGGGAAGGCAACCTGCTCGAGGGCAGCGGCGTCGTCACCTTCGACTCGTCCGGCATCGGCGCGCAGCCGGTGTCGTGGCCGTCGCGCGCCGAGCAGGCCAACGGCAAGACCAGCCCCGAGGAGTTGATCGCCGCCGCCCACTCCAGCTGCTTCTCCATGGCGCTGTCGCACGGCCTGGCCGGCGCCGGCACCCCGCCCACCAAGCTCACCACCTCCGCCGACGTCACCTTCCAGCAGGGTGAGGGCATCAAGGGCATCCACCTCACCGTGGAGGGCACCGTCCCGGGCATCGACAACGACGCGTTCGCCGCCGCCGCCGAGGACGCCAAGAAGAACTGCCCGGTCAGCCAGGCCCTCACCGGAACGACCATCACCCTGTCGGCGAAGCTCGCCTGACCCCGGCCGCGAGGCCCCCCCCGCCAGTGCTCCCTCGCGCCCCGGCGTCGACACCCCGAACCGGTGCCGCGACGCCGATGCCGTGGACACCCCGGCGGGGGGAACGAGCGGCGCGTGTCTCAGCCGAGCGGTGGTGCCGGCGACGGCGACGAAAGCACCGTGCTCCCGGAGGGGGCGAGCCCGCCCCCGGTGTAGGTCCAGGTGCTGCGCGCCAGCCCGGTCGGGCAGCAGTTGGCGTCGTCCGCGCCGTAGAACTGCTCGGTGACCGTGATCCCGCCACGGGTGATCTTCTCGACCCGGAGGAGGTTGGGCGGTTCACCGAGCCGGGGCTGCTGGCCGACGAGGGTGCCGATCAGGCGGAGCCGCCCGGCCGCACCGTCGAACACCAGGACGCCCATGGCCCGTTGCCCCGCGGCGGTGGAGTCGTGATTGGCACAGAGCACGGGCAGGGCCGCCTCCCAGGCGCCGTCCCCCGTGAGGTCCCCGTAGACCACCTCGTTGGTGAAGGCCCCCACGTCCTGGGGCATGTCGGGCTCGGGCCGGTCGAACGTCGAGGACACCCCGGTCGCCGTCCCGTCCCGGAGCCTGATGCCGCCCCGGTGCCTGCACAGGCCGCCCGGGATGGTCGCGTTGGCCCAGTCGTACCCGGACAGGTCGAGAGGGCGCCCCTCCCGCCTGCCGTCCGGCTCACCGGGTTTCGACGGCCCAGCGGTGCCGTAAAGCCACCAGGCGCCGCCCGCGAACAGGAGGGCGGCCACGGCCGTCACCACGGTGAGGAGTGTTCCCCGCCGTGCGGACCGGTTCGTCATCTGCCTCTCCTCGAACGGCTCGGAGTCTCGGGGTGCGCGTGAAGGCCGGAAGACCGCAAGGTCACGGTGAGACGGCTCCGGCGAGTGTCGCCGGATCGCCGGTGAAGGCCCGAGGGCCGGCCCGGACGAAGGCGCCGGCGGCCGGGGAGGCGGCGCCGCCCACGTACAACGCCCGGTAGGCGGAGTAGGGGTGGGACGGGTCGGCTCCCTCGGCCAGTGCGGTGAGCCGGAAGGGGGGACCCTGCTCCGGAACGCGCTGTACGACCGGCTCCTTCTCACCCGGCACCACGACGCGCAGCAGGAACGAGTACCGGCAGTCCTGGCGGCGTGTTATGACGTACAGGCTGAGCGTCTCGGTCTCCCCGGGGGCCAGGACGACGGACTTCCGGGCGAAGTAGTCCTGCCCCTCGGCGTCCGCGGCGAAGAGGGTCTGCGCGTCCAGGTCGTAGGCCAGGCTGATGTTCTCGTCCTCCCCGGAGCCGCCGACCGGGGCGTAGAAGAGGGTTCCGCCTCCCGCCGGGTCCCGGCAGTCGCGCTTCTCGACGTCGATGCGCGTGATCCGCACGGTCTTGGCCGCCGCCCCGCTGAGGGTGACGTCGACGCGGGCGTTCTCCGCCTGGACTCCCCGGTTCCGGTCGAGCCAGGACGAGAACGTCTTCGTCTTCGCGTCGCCGCCCCCGCGCCAGAACTGGTCGTGGTTGATCTGGTCGAGCTGGCCCGGCGTCAGGTCCAGGCGGAGCGGCAGGACGAAGCTCGCCGCCTGGCCGGAGGTGACGACATCGTCCACGGAGACCGGTTCGCCCGCCGGTTCGTCGGAGGACAGCGCCCACCACGTCACCAGCGCGGCCGCTGCCAGAAGCAGCACCGAGACACCGGTGCCCGTGACGCTGCGGGACACCGGCCACGGGCGCCGTGCGCCGTGCCGCCGCGCCGGCACGTCCCCGGCCTCTTCCGGCGCGGCACCGGCGGACGACGCGTCGGACCGCAGCCCTCGAACCGGCTCCGGCTCCGAGTCCGGCAGCGGTCCCGGGCCGTCGTGAGCCGTGGTTCCCGCGGCCCAGGGACGCGACCGCGCCGCGGCGTCGATCCGCTCCGCGTGGTCGTACAGCGTGTGCTGGAACAGCTTGAGCAGGGTCGTTTTGCGCTCTCTGACGGTACGGGGCGTCAGCTTCGACTTCGGGTCCGGGTGCAGCCACTCGCCGGCGATGCCCTGACGTACGTCCCGGTTGCCGCTGGAACCGGAGGCCCACCGGCCCGGTGACTGGTCCGGTGTCCAGGTGACCAGGCCGAACAGAGCGCCCACCGCGAGGGTGTTGCGGACCTCTTCACTTCGCCGCCGGTCGTCATAGGCGGTCTGTGCCTCCTGGACGATGTCCTTCAGAAGGCTGTAGAAGGCGCGGGCACGGTTCAGGGGAGTGTCCGCCGTCGGCACCGAGGCCGCGGGCAGCAGGGCGAGCAGATGCAGACAGTCCTCGATGACGGGTCTGGTCGCCTGCTCGTCGGCCAGGCGCGTCAGCTCCTGCAGATGTTCCGAACCGTGGTCGATGGACGACAAGGCCCCCCCGTTCGCCGTGCCCGGGCCTGCCCGGGAGGTTAGCGCAGTCGGTGGGACGCGGCACCGTATATGCGTGGACGTGCCGCCGGCCGACTGCCAGCCCGCTTCCAGCCCGGCCGCCGAAGCCGCGTTCTGGCAGGTCGGGGGCGGTTCCGGAATTCTTCCGCCGGGTCTCCGGCCAACTGGCGCGCACAGCAGCAGTGTTGTTGCCGGGCGGTGCACGAGGCATGGCCCTGGGGAGTGACCGGGACATCGGAGGATCTCATGCGGTACTGGGAGTACCTGGAAGCGGCGACGCCCGTCGCCGTCGGATACACGCTGGGGCGTCTGCACCAGTGGTCGCGGATGTGGCGCGGCACACCGCTGCGGCGCCGGCTGGAGAAGGCGGTGGACGCCTTCCGCAGGCCGCAATAGCCGGTGGGACCCGAGGAGGCGTCCGCGCGCGGCGGTCGACGGAGCGGCCGGGTCACGGCCCGTCGCTCGGGCCGCTCGGCCGCCCGTACGCTCCCAGCCCCGCCCGCCCGCTCCCGGCCCCGCCGGTCCGGGCGCGGCCCCGGCTGCCCGGGGCCGCGCGACCGGTGGACGACGTAGGACCGGGTCAGGTACCGCGGCGGCGCGCTGACACGCGTACCAGACGGGTGTACGGCGCCAGGGCGATCAGCACCGTCCCGACCACCGCGTGCACGTGGTACGGCACCGGAACACCTTCCATCGGCTCCGTCTCCGAGCCGTGCGGCAGTGCCCCGGCGTGCCCGAGGACGATCGGGTCGTTGGTCGTTGGTAGTTGTCGGTGTTGGTCGTGCGGTGTCGTCTCCTCGCGGCCTCGGTGGCGGGTCGCCGGGTCGTCGCCCGATCAGAAGCTCTCGCGGTACGCGCGCAGAACCTTCTCGGTGCGCTGGGTCGAGGCGGCGCGTGCCGTCATGTGGTCCAGGACCTCCAGGTGCGCCGAGACCTCGGCCCGGGAGTCCAGGTACAGCGCGCCCGTCAGGTACTCGGTGAAGACCATGTCGGGCAGCTCCGGCTCCGCGAACCGGAACAGCGTGAACGGCGCGTACGTCCCGGGGTGCGGCCCGTCCTCGAACTCGGCGACCTGCAACGTCACCCGGTCCCGGGCCGCGAACTCCAGCAGCTTGTCGAGCTGCTCGCGCATCACCCGCCCGTGGATGCTCACCGGGCGCCGCAGCACCGTCTCGTCCATCACCACCCACAGGTGGGGAGGGTCCGGGCGCTCCAGCAGCCGCTGCCGCTCCATGCGCAGGGACACGTGCCGCTCCACCGCGTCCCCGCCCGCGTTGCCGATCGTCCCGGCCTCCAGGACCGAGCGGGCGTAGTCCTCGGTCTGCAGCAGCCCCGGCACGAAGTGCGGCTCGTAGGAACGGACGATCCGCGCCGCGCCCTCCAGACTCACGTACATGCTGAACCAGTCCGGCAGCACGTCGTGGTACCGCTGCCACCAGCCCGGCTGATTCGCCTCCTCGGCGAGTGCGACGAACGCGGAGACCTCGTCCGCGGCGACGCCGTACGCCGTCAGCAGGAGCTGGACATACGGTATTTTCAGCGCGACCTCGGCCGTCTCCATGCGCCGCACCGTCGCCGGGGCCACGCGGAGCACCTTGGCGGCCTCCTCGCGCTTGAGGCCCGCTGTCTCCCGCAGTTCCTGCAGCCGTCTGCCGAGGACCACCTGGCCCACGGTGGGTGCGGCCCGCCGCTCGCTCACGCCACGCCTCCCCAACGCGCCCAAGTCACACCGCAGTCTGTCATGTTCCTCTGTCAGTCTCACAGGGGTGTTCGTGGATCAAACGCACTACCTGCCGGGTAGTCGACCGTTGAGGCCCGGAGCGGGACCGTGGAGCCACCGGGTACCGGTCCGGCGCACGGCCGGCACGCCCAGCACGCCCAGGACGGTCGGCACGCCCGGCACGGCCGGGGTGGTGCGGACGGTGCTCCGGGCGCCGCGGTCACCGGATGCGCGCTGCTTCGGTTCCTCGCCCTGAGGCAAAGTCAGGGCAGCGACGCGCGCAGGTACTCGGCCGTCGCCGGATCGGCCGGGAGGAGTGTCTCGACGGCCAGTTCGGCGACCGTCACGTCCATCGGGGTGTTGAAGGTGGAGATGGACGAGACGAACGACAGGACCCGGCCCCCGTGCTCGATCCGCAGCGGCAGCGCGAAGTACGGCGCCGGCTCCTCCGGCTCCTCGGCCGGCGCGGTGCCGGCCGCGCCCTCCCGCCAGGGCTCCGGCAGGGGATAGGCCGCCACCTCGTCGTGCAGCTCCCGCAGCGGCTCCGAGCGGTGCAGGGCGATCTGCCGCCCCATCTGCTCCAGCAGGTGCCCGCGCCACTCGCGCAGGTTGCGGATGCGGGGCGCCAGGCCCTCAGGGTGCAGGGTCAGCCGCATCGCGTTGAGCGGCGGCGCGAGCAGATGCTCCGCGACGCCCTCCGTCAGCATCGTGATCCCCCGGTTGGCCGCCAGCACCCGGTACGTCGCGTCGACGACCAGCGCCGGATACGGTTCGTAGCCCCGGATCAACCGCTCCACGCCCTCGCGCACCGCGCCCAGTGCGGGGGCGTCCAGCGGTGTCTCGGGGTAGTGCGGGGCGTAACCGGCCGCGAGCAGCAGCGCGTTGCGTTCCCGGACGGGGACGTCCAGGTGCTCGGCGAGGCGCAGCACCATCTCCTCGCTCGGCCGGGAGCGGCCCGTCTCGACGAAGCTGATGTGGCGGGCGGAGGAGTCGGCGCGCAGCGCCAGTTCCAGCTGGCTGACCCGCCGCCGCACCCGCCAGGCCCGCAGCAGCGGGCCCACGCCCCGGTCGGTGGGGACGGTGCCGGACACGAGTGCGGTCATGGGCCGAACGGTAGTCGACGGCGGGCCGCGCCGGGGGTGCCGTGCCTCCCGGCCGACCCTCCCGATCGGACCGCCTGACCAGCCCTCTCGACCAGGGCTCCGGTGGCCGTGCTGTGGCAGGCTGAAGGGGGCCCGCCCATCGGACCCCGTGCCTCGGACTGTCCGCCGGGCCCCGTCCACCGGACCCGTCCACCGGCCCCGTCCACCGGACCCGTCCACCGGCCCCGTCCACCGGACCCGTCCACCGGACCCGTCCATCGGCCCCGTCCACCTGACCCGACCACCGGAGCCCGCCCGTCGGGAACCGTCAGCAGAGGAGCGCAGCCCATGCCCGTCGAACCGCTGTCGCCGCAGGAGATCGAGGAGCGGCTGGCCGGGCTCCCCGGCTGGTCCCTCGACGCGGGCCGCCTCACCCGCTCCTACCGGCTCGGCTCGCACTTCGCCGCGACCGCGATGGTCGTCCACATCGCCCAGGTGCAGGAGGAACTCGACCACCACTCCGATCTGACCCTCGGCTACCACACGGTCGCCCTCGCCGTGCACACCCACAGTGCGGGCGGCGCGGTCACCGAGAAGGACATCGAGCTCGCCCGCAGGGTGGAGGACCTGGCCGCCGGTCACGGGGCACACTGACGGTGTGCTCGACTACGACAAGGAAGCGGAACGCTACGACGACTCCCGCGGCGGTGAGCCCCGGGCCGCGGCCGCCGCGGAGGCCGTGCTGAGCCTGGTGCCGCCGCGGTCCCGTCTTCTGCTCGACGTGGCCTGCGGCACCGGCATCGTCACCCGGCGCCTCGCCGCCGCACGCCAGGGCGTCCGAGTGGTGGGCGTCGACCTCGCTCCCGCCATGGCCGGACGCGCGGCCGCCCGGCTGCCCGGAGCCGTCGTGCTGGCCGACAGCCGCCGACTGCCCTTCCGGCCGCAGGAGTTCGACGCCGTCACCAGCGTGTGGCTGCTGCATCTCGCCGGGGGCGGCGACCATGCGCGGGCGATCGTCGGTGAGTGCGCCCGCGTGCTGCGGCCCGGCGGGGTGTACGTGACCACGGTCGACAAGGGCGCCTCGCACAACGTGGGCAGTGACATCGATGCCGTGCTCGCCACTCGTCCGCCCAGCACCGCCCACGACGCCGCCCGCCTCGTCGAGTCGTACGCCCGCGAGCAGGGCCTGCTCCCCGCGGGACGGGCCCGCTTCACCGGCCACGGCCAGGGCCGCAGCCCCCGCCGGACAATCGCGGACCTGCGGCGCGGCTGGTTCGTCACACTGCCGCCGGGCGAGCCGCTCGCGGAGGAGTTCGCCGCCCGGCTCGCCGCCCTGCCGGACCAGGACCGGCCCCGGCCCGACCCCGTCTTCACCCTCGCGGCGTTCACGAAGTCGTAGGCGGTGAGCGGCAACCCGGCCGCCCCGGGCGGCGACTGAGAGGCGGAACCCATCCGTCCTCCAGGAGGTTCGTCCCGTGAGGCACCCCCACACGTACCGCAGACGCCCGCTCGCCCCGGCCGCCGCACTCGCCGCCGCCGCGCTCGTCGGCGCGGGTCTGACGACGCTGGCCCCCGGCACCGCCGAGGCCGCCACCGCACGCCAGGTCGAGGCCCTCGACCGGGGCGTCGTCAGCGTCCACACCGGCGACGGCAACCTGGTCAGCTGGCGCTGGCTGGGCACCGACCCGGACGACGTCGCGTTCAACGTCTACCGGGCCGGCACGAAGGTCAACGCCGGGCCGATCACCGGCTCCACCACGTACTTCCACCCCGGTGCGCCCTCCCAGGCCGACTACACCGTCCGCGCCGTCGTGAACGGCACGGAGCAGGGCGACTCGGTCCACGCGATCCAGTTCCGGGCCGGCTACAAGGACGTCCCGATCAGCCCGCCGCCGGGCGGCACGACCCCAGACGGCGTCTCCTACACCTACGAGGCCAACGACGCCTCCGTCGGCGACCTCGACGGCGACGGCGCGCTCGACATCGTCCTCAAGTGGCAGCCGACCAACGCCAAGGACAACTCGCAGTCCGGCTACACCGGCAACACGGTCGTCGACGGGATCACCCTCGACGGCACCCGCCTGTGGCGCGTCGACCTGGGCCGCAACATCCGCTCCGGCGCCCACTACACCCAGTTCCAGGTGTACGACTACGACGGCGACGGCGAGGCCGAGGTCGCCATGAAGACCGCCGACGGCACCAAGGACGGCACCGGCGCGGTGATCGGCGGTCCCTCGGCCGACCACCGCAACTCCTCCGGCTACGTCCTGTCCGGCCCCGAGTACCTGACCATGTTCAACGGCCGGACCGGCAAGGCCATGGGCACCGTGGACTACGTCCCCGCCCGGGGATCGGTCGCCTCCTGGGGCGACTCCTACGGCAACCGCGTCGACCGCTTCCTGGCGGGCACCGCGTACCTGGACGGCTCCCGCCCCTCCCTGATCATGGCGCGCGGCTACTACACGCGCACGGTGATCGCCGCCTGGGACTGGCGGGACGGCCGGTTCACCCGCCGCTGGACCTTCGACACCAACTCCTCCACCAACAGCGGCAAGGGCTACGACGGCCAGGGCAACCACCAGTTGTCCGTCGCGGACGTCGACGGCGACGGCAGGGACGAGATCGTCTACGGCGCCATGGCCGTGGACGACAACGGCTACGCCCTGTGGACCACGAGGAACGGCCACGGCGACGCCATGCACGTCGGTGACCTCGACCCGTCGCGCGCCGGCCTGGAGGAGTTCAAGGTCGACGAGGACGGCTCCAAGCCCTCGTCCTGGATGGCGGACGCCCGCACGGGCCGCATCATCTGGTCCACCGGCGCGAGCGGCGACAACGGCCGGGGCGTCTCCGGCGACATCTGGTCGGGCAGCGCGGGCGCCGAGTCCTGGTCGTCCGCCGAGAGCGGCATCCGCAACCCCAGGGGCGCGGTCGTGAACAGCCGCAAGCCCTCCAGCGCCAACTTCCTGACCTGGTGGGACGGCGATCCGGTCCGCGAACTCCTCGACGGCACCCGCATCGACAAGTACGGCACCTCGGGCGACACCCGCCTGCTCACCGGCTCCGGCGTGGCCTCCGGCAACGGCACCAAGGCCACCCCGGTCCTGGCCGGCGACATCCTCGGCGACTGGCGCGAGGAGGTCGTCTGGCGCACGTCGAACAACACCGCCCTGCGCATCTACTCCACCCCGTACGACACGAGCACCCGCATCACGACCCTGCTCCACGACACCCAGTACCGCACCGCTCTGGCCTGGCAGAACACCGCCTACAACCAGCCCCCGCATCCGAGCTTCTTCCTCGGCGACGGCATGGCCACGGCCCCGAGGCCGTCGGTGCACACACCGTGACACGGGCCCGGCCCGACGATCAGTGCGGCAGTTTCACCACGTAATCTCCACATGAGGACCTCCCGGGGAGATGATGCGACACGCACCTGCGTCGCCCCCCCGGGGAGCATGAGTAACACCACCACACCACCGCCCACGCGCCCACCGGCGCCGAGACGGCGGCACGAGCGAGGGCGACACCGCCGTGGCCGAGGAGGAGACCGCCCCGGTCCCCGAGGAATCCGGCCCGGCCCCCGAGGAGACCGGTGCGGCCTCCGAGGGCGCCGGTGACGGCGTCCACGCGCCGGACGAGTCGGTCACCCACGGGTCCGATGCCGAGGCCGGCCCGTCCGGAGCGAGGCGTATCCCGCAGGCGGGCCCGAGACCGGGCTTCTCGCCCGACGGCCGGTCAACGTGCCGTGGGGCTGCGAGATGCCGAAGGGCGAGAAGCTCGTCCGGACCGGGGTCGTCCCCGCTACGAGTCGGAGACGGCCGTCTTCACAGGACAGGTCAAGTAGCGACCGAGCACGTCCGGCCGGCCAGCTCGAACACGGACGGTGCCGCGTTCGTACCCGACCGGCTCCCCGTGAAGCCGAAGCTCACCGAGGCGCCGGGTGCGACCGTGGCGTTCCAGGCGGCGTTCCCCGCCGTCACCGTCGTACCCGACTGGGTGTGCTCGGCGTTCCACATCCGGGCCACCTCCTGGCCGCCCGCGAACGACCAGCCGAGGGACCAGCCGTTCCAGGCCGACGCGCCGGTGTTGGTGAGCCGCACGTCCGCCTGGAAGCCGCCCGGCCACTGGTTCGTGATCGTGTACGTCACCTCGCAGGCGCCGGTGGGTGCCGGGCCGGGGTCCGGCCCGGGGTCGGTGCCGCCGTCGCCGCCCGCCGTGTCGCCGTAGACCACCCCGCGGCCGTTGGTCGCCACGTACACCCGGCCGTACACCCGCGGATCACCGGTGATCGCGGCACCGGTCCAGCCCCACTGGTGGGCGTCGTCGTTGACGCGGGTCCAGGTCGCGCCCTCGTCGGTGGAGCGGAAGATGCCGCGGACGCCGTCGATCTCCGCGCTGGTGAAGAGGGTCTGGTAGGAGGCGTCCGGGGCCGCCTTGCCGAAGCCGACGGTGTCGGCCGCGTCGACGTTCGGCAGCTTGGTGAAGGCCGCTCCGCCGTCCGTGGAGCGCCACAGCCCGTACGGGCCGTCCGCCGCCCCGCCGGCCAGCCAGATGTCCCCCTCCCCGCCCGGCAGCGCCTTGAAGCGGACGCTGTCGCCGGCGGGCAGGCCGGTCGCCGCCGAGGCCGTGAAGGTCGCACCGCCGTCCCTGCTGACGTAGAACTTCCCGGACTTGAAGCCGTAGAAGGTGGCGGGGTCCACGCGGTCGGACTCGACGACCGCGCCGGCCGGGATGCCGGTGGAGGCCTGCCAGGACGTGCCGAAACCGGTGGTGTGCTGCACGCCGGCGCCTTCGGGGCTCCACACGAAGCGGCCGCCGTCCGCGCCCGCCGCGACCGTGCCGCCGCCGCTCACCCCGGACGGGTCGGTGCCGCCGAACCAATGGGCTCCGTTGTCCGTGGAGAACGCGATGTGCGGCCCCGAGTCGAGGTTGCCGGCCCGGACCACCGTGTCCGGGTTCCTCTCCGCGAAGTCCAGGCTCGTGGTGGAGGTGAAGTTCGGCGAGGTGTACATCATCGAGGGGACCTCGGTCAGGCTCGTGTGGCGGAAGCCGCCGATGTCACCCAGCGCACTGAGCAGCGGGGCGCCCGACGGGGGCGAGGCCAGGTCGTTGACCGCCGTCTCCTCCAGGCCCCGGACCATGGGCTCGATCGCGAAGACGCCGCCCTCGTCGTCCCAGTTCGTGAGGTTCTCCGTGCCGTAGACCGTGGCGCCCGTCCCGTACATCATCCGGTCCGGGTCGAACGGGTCGATCTCCAGAGCCTCCGTCATCCAGCCCAGCTTCGGTGTCTGCTCGGGCGGCGTCGGGTTCGCGCCCCAGGTGAGCCACGGGGACGACGACACGTCCATCGTGTAGCGGTTCACGCGGTCGGGATACGACGTGTAGCTCCATGCCCGCGTCCAGGTGCCGCCGCTGTCCGTCGAGCGGAAGATCTGCGTGTCCGGCCACCAGGAGCTGTACGCGGTCGCCATCACCGTCCCCGGATGCTGCCGGTCGACCGTCAGGCCGCTGAAGCCGTAGGAGGTGTCCGCCTCCGCGACCGGGCTGACGTCCGTCCAGGTGCCCGTCGCCGTCGCGTACCGGTAGAGCCGGCCCTTGCCGCCGTCGTACGGGCCGCCCGTGTCGCTGTAGGCGAGGTACAGGTATCCGTTCTCGGTGTCCAGCACGCCCTTGTGGGCCAGGTAGCCCGTGGGCTGGCCGGCGATCCGCTCCCAGGTCGCGCCCGCGTCCGTCGAGCGGTAGACCGCGTTCTCCTTGTCGGCGACCCCGACGTAGACCGTCCTCGTGGCCGTGCCCGCGCCGCCCGTGGACTCGTCGAAGGCGACCCAGGTGATGCCCTGGTTGTCGGAGGCGTAGCCGGACGTGTCGCCGGGGTCCTGCGCGTAGTCGCCGGGGTTCGGGAAGGCCGTCACCTCGGACCAGGTGACGCCCGCGTCGGTGGACCGCCACAGGCCGTGGCCGCTGGGGGCGCCCAGGTAGAGCACGTCGTTGTCGTGCGGGTCGACGGCCAGGCGCTCGCCCATGCCGCGGCCCGGCATGTTGCCGCCCAGCTTGAACGGCAGGTCCGTCTTCTCCCAGGTCGCGCCCCGGTCGGCGGAGCGCAGCACCGCGCCGTTCTCCGGGTCCCAGTCGTTGGTGTACGTGCCGACCGCCGCGTACACCCGGTCGGGGTCGACCGAGTCGGAGGCGACGCTGACCACGCCCGTGTGGCCCCAGTCGTCCCAGCCGACATGGTCCAGCAGCGGGGTCCAGGTGTGGGACGCCTCCTGCCAGCGGTAGGCGCCGCCGATGTCGGTGCGGGCGTAGGCCAGGTCCTTCTCGGCGCGGCTGAAGACGATGCCGGGGACGAAGCCGCCCCCGTCGATGCGGGCGTTCTTCCACGTGTAGGTGTCGGCGGTGACGGCCGCCTGCGGTGCGTCGGCGGCCAGCGCGGTGGGCGGGCCGCCCGTCAGGAGGCCCGCCGCGAGGGCCAGCAGCACGGTGAGGATCCGGGTTCTTCGCACAGTGGGGAACCGTCCTTCCGTCAGGAGGAGAGCGCATGCGAGGACCGGGCGGCCCCGGCGTGGTCGGGGCCGCCCGGTCGAGTGGTCCCGTCGTCCGGTGACGAGACCGAGCACGCGGAGCCGTCAGGCGCCACCGGGAAGGAAGCGGTCCCCCCGCGCCCCCGAAGGGGCGCGGGGAACTGCGCGGCCGGCCACGCACCGGCCCCGCAGCAGAGGAACCGCCCGTCCCGCGGAGCGCCCAGCGGGGGCTATTCGAGCAGCTCCGCGTACGAGCCCATGGCGAGGGCTATGTCCGCCTGGGCCCAGAACCGGTGGTACGTGAACGTGGGCGCGGCGCCGCCCTGGAGATAGCTCTCGATCTTCGACCACGCCGGGTCGTCCTGGTAGAAGGAGCGGATCGAGGCGAAGGTCGACGAAGCGTCGATCGTGTCGCCGTTCGGCATGGTGCCGCTCCAGCCGCTCGGGACGTATATCCCGTCGTCGAACCGGTTGTAGTCGGCGCGGGTCTCCGGGACGGCGATGCCGAGCGCGTCCTGGTCGTTCTCCCACATGCCGTCGAGCAGTGCCTTGGCGGTCGAGGCCGCCTCCGTGTCGCCCGAGCGGTCGGCGTAGTACGTCAGGGTCTTGGCGTACGCCGCCGCCACGCCGACGTCGTCGGTGTAGTCCGCGACCGTGACGTGCAGGCCGCCGTTGTCACCGGGCGACGAGGCGTTCCAGGTGTCCGGCTGCCCCGACCACTGGAGCGTCGACGGAATCCGGAAGGTGCCGTCCGGGTTGACGGTCGTCTCGGACAGCGCCCAGTCCACCCACTTGTCCAGCACCGCCTTCGCGTCGGCGTCACCGCTCTGCTGGTAGTACTCGGCGACCCGCTCCATGGACCACGCCTGGAAACCGAACCACTGGTTGGACGGCGGGTCGTGGTAGACCGGCTTCTCGTCGTAGTACATGCCGTAGAAGGTCGGCGTGCCGGCCGGCGGTGTCGCGTAGCGGCCCGCCCAGCTGTTGGTGGCGCCGCCCGCGATGGCGCCTTCGTCGGACTGCAGCCAGCGGTAGAACTCCACCTGCCGGCCGAGGGACTTGGCCCAGTCCGACGCGCCGGTCGCCGACTTCGGCTTCAGGTCGGCGTCGGTGCTCAGCGCGTACGCGGCCAGCGGGTTCTGGTAACCGCCGTGGGTGTGGCTGGAGCCGATGCGCCAGGCCCAGCCCGCCGAGGTGTCCACCGCACCGCCCCAGGCGTAGTACCAGGACAGCAGGTAGTGCGAGGAGTCCTTGCCGGTGCCGGCCGGGCAGCTCGCCGGTCCCACGCAGTTGCCGATCTTCTTGAAGTACTTGTCGAACATGGCGTAGCGCAGGTAGTCGCCCATCTTCGCGGCCTTGTCGAGCGTCGCG
This sequence comes from Streptomyces sp. NPDC048392, assembly GCF_043200575.1. Taxonomy (NCBI): domain Bacteria; kingdom Bacillati; phylum Actinomycetota; class Actinomycetes; order Kitasatosporales; family Streptomycetaceae; genus Streptomyces; species Streptomyces sp. NPDC048392. The sequence continues at coordinate 48,671 of NZ_JBICYB010000016.1, read as the reverse complement.
GAGATCTCGTCGCTCCTGCCCTGCTCCCCGGCCCAGATGTCCGCCCAGTAGGCGGCCTGCACGGCTCGCGCGTCGGCGTCCGGGGCGTTGGTGAACTTCCACTGCTTGGCGTAGGAGGCGTCACCGGTGAAGAGGTCCAGGTAGCCGTTGGTGCCGCCGTACTTGAAGGCGTCGCAGGTCGGCTGCGGAACCGTCTCCCACACCGACTCCTGTGCGCCGCGCTGGAAGGTGTTGATGTACGACGGGCCGGTGTCCGAGGGCCCCGCCTCGCATTTGCCGGGCGAGTTGCCGTAGCCGTAGGTGTTGTCGACGTCCTGGAGCCAGTGCATGCCGTAGACGTCGTCCGTGCCGTACGCCGACTTCAGCTCACCGGCGATCGGGTCCGGGCCGACCGGCACGGTGCCGTCCAGCGGCGCCGGGTACTCGTTCGGCGTGTCCAGCTCGGGCGCGTACGTCGCCGGCTTCGAGGCGTTGTAGGCCGAGTTGGTCGGCTGGTCGGCGTGGGTGGGGATCATGTAGGTCTCCATGATCTCCCAGGCGTTGTTGAACTTCGCCCAGTCGCCGGTCACCTTGCCGTACATGGCCTGGAGCCACAGCAGGTAGCTGTACGCCTCGGACGTGGTCTCGTGTCCGTGGTCCGGCGCCTCGACGATCAGTGTCTCGACCGAGTGGTACGGGATGCCCTCGGGTGAGAAGTAGCCGTTCGCCGGGTCGGTGATCTTGCCGTACAGCTCAAGGAAGCGGGCGTCGTAGTCCTTCGCGGCGGCCAGCTGGGTCACGGTGACCGTGGCCTTGCCGTGGCCGGGTGCCGTCGACTCGAAGACCGCCGAGCCGGTGCCGGAGGCGTCGGCCGAGACGGTCACCCGCTGGGCGGTGTCCCAGTTCGACGGGGTGAAGGTGAGGCTCGCCCCACCGGTGGCGGTGAGGCCGGTGTTGCCGCTCACGCGAGACGTCGTGACGGTCACGTTCGCGGTCGGCTGCTTCGACAGCCTGACCTCGTACGTCCCCGACTCGCCCTGCTGGACGCCCAGTTGCCCGGGAGACGCGACCACGGTCGGTCCGGAGGCGACCGTGATGCCGACCGGTGTCGAGTCCGCGGAGGCGCCCAGGCTGTCGTAGGCCTTCGCCACCAGGGAATGACTGCCCACGGTCAAGCCGGAGGCGGAGTACGTGTAGGGCGAACTGGTGTCGGTGCCCAGCAGAGTGTCGTCGTCGTAGAACTCCACCTTGCCGATGGTGGCCCCGTCGGCCGCGGCCGCCGTGGCCGCCAGCGGCACCGCCTCGCCCCGCGAGTACACCGCACCCGCCTCCGGGCTGGTCAGCACGGTGATCGGCGGCTGGTGGGCGCCGGTGCAGGAGGTGCCGTTGACCGCGAAGTCCGTCGGCGCGGCGTTGCTGCCGCTGTACGTGAACTGCCCGCCGGTGGAGACTGCGGCGCCGGCGGCGATCCGCGCGTTGTACGGGGCGTTCTTCACGGTGACGTTCCGGCCGGACTGGGACCAGGCGCCGTTCCAGCCGTTCGTCAGCTTCTGGTTGCCCGCGTACGAGTACGTCAGCGTCCAGCCGTCGATGGCGTCCGAGCCGTGGTTGGTCAGCGTCAGCTCCGCGGTGAAGCCGGCGCCCCAGTCGTTGGTCTTGTAGTCCACGCCGCACTGAAGTGCGGCCGCCTGGGCCGGAGTCGAACCTGTGCCCAGCATCGTGAGGGGCAGTGCGAGCGCCGCCAGTGCGGCGGTCCACCATCGCCGCGCGGTGCGGCGTCTGCGTCTGTGTCCTGAGTGCATGGTGCTGGTTCCTCCTTGCGGCTCGGGGAGGGGGTGAGGGAGGAGCAACAAGCCTTGAACCAGTGGGAGCGCTCCCATAGTGGGGAGAGCGCCCTGTGCGGTCAAGATGTGTGAAGAGTCGAAAAGATTCGACGGGTCCGGCCGGGAGAAAGTCGGTAACTCCTCTGTTCTTTGCCGTCACTTGGCGCTACCTTCGCTGCACCAGTGGGAGCGGTTCCATCAGTCGACGCGTCCGAGACGGCGCGCCCGAACTGCAAGGAGTCGCTCATGCGACACCCCCCGCTCCACCCCCGCGTTCAGGACTTTTAGCCGCAGCCGCGGCCTGTCCGACGCTTCCTCGGCCGGCGTGCCGGCTCGCACCTCCCCCGGGCGATTCCACCGTGCCCGCGGGCCGTTCCTGATCTCCGATCACCCGGGCACCCCCATGCCGATCGGCAGTGGGCCGCGCCGACGGACGCGCGGCTCCGGACGACAGCACCCGCACCCCACGAAAGAAGGAACCCGCACTCATGACCCGTACCAGAACCGCGATGCTCGCTGCCCTGACGCTGGTCGCCGGCGCCTCCGGCACGGCCCTGGCCGCGCATTCCGCGAGCGCCGGAGCCGCGGCGGCCGCCTGTACCGTCGACTACAAGGTGCAGAACGACTGGGGAAGCGGCTTCACCGCTGCCGTGACCGTCGTCAACAACGGTGCCGCCACGTCCAGCTGGTCGCTGGGGTGGACGTACGCCGGCAGCCAGAAGGTCACCAACGGCTGGAACGCGAAGGTCAGTCAGAGCGGTGCCGCCGTCACCGCGGCCAACGAGTCCTACAACGGAACGCTGCCAACGGGGGGTTCGGCGAGCTTCGGCTTCCAGGCCACCTACAGCGGCAGCAACGCGATCCCGGCCACCTTCACCCTCAACGGCGTGACCTGCAACGTCGACGGAGGCCCGACCGACCCGACGGACCCCACCGACCCGACGGATCCGACCGACCCCACCGACCCGTCCGACCGGGTGGACAACCCCTATGACGGCGCCCAGGTCTACGTGAACCCCGAGTGGGCCGAGAATGCGGCCGCCGAGCCCGGCGGCGACCGCGTCGCCGACCAGCCGACCGGCGTGTGGCTCGACCGGACCGCCGCCATCGAGGGCGTCGACGGCGGCATGGGCCTGCGCGACCACCTGGACGCCGCGCTGGAGCAGAAGGGCTCCGGCGAGATGGTCGTCCAGCTGGTCATCTACAACCTGCCCGGACGCGACTGCTCCGCCCTCGCCTCCAACGGCGAGCTGGGCCCGACGGAGATCGACCGGTACAAGACCGAGTACATCGACCCGATCAAGGAGATCCTCGGCGACTCCAAGTACGCCGCGCTGCGGATCGTCACCACCGTCGAGATCGACTCGCTGCCCAACCTCGTGACCAACACCGGCAGCCGCGCCACGGCCGTTCCCGCCTGCGACACGATGAAGGCCAACGGCAACTACGTGAAGGGCGTGGGCTACGCCCTGAGCCAACTGGGTGACGTGCCCAACGTCTACAACTACATCGACGCGGGCCACCACGGCTGGATCGGCTGGGACGACAACTTCGGCGCCAGCGCCGACGTGATCAAGGAGGCCGCGACCGCCGAGGGCGCCACCGTCGGCGACGTGCACGGCTTCATCACCAACACCGCCAACTACAGCGCCCTGAAGGAGGAGAACTTCGGGATCGGCGACAGTGTCAACGGCACCTCCGTGCGCCAGTCGGGCTGGGTCGACTGGAACCGGTACGTGGACGAGCTGTCCTTCGCCCAGGGCTTCCGGAACGAGCTGGTCTCCAAGGGCTTCGACTCCGGCATCGGCATGCTGATCGACACCTCCCGCAACGGCTGGGGCGGCTCGGCCCGGCCCGCCGGACCCGGACCGCGGACCAGCGTCGACGCCTACGTCGACGGCGGGCGCTTCGACCGGCGCATCCACCCCGGCAACTGGTGCAACCAGTCCGGAGCCGGCCTCGGCGAGCGTCCGCAGGCCAGCCCCGCCGCCGGGATCGACGCGTACGTCTGGATGAAGCCCCCGGGCGAGTCCGACGGCGCGAGCGAGCTGATCGACAACGACGAGGGCAAGGGCTTCGACCGGATGTGCGACCCCACCTACGGGGGCAACGCCCGCAACGGCAACAGCCCCTCCGGCGCACTGCCGAACGCCCCGGTGTCCGGGCACTGGTTCTCCGCGCAGTTCCAGGAGCTCATGAAGAACGCCTACCCGCCCCTGTCGTGAGCGGGATTCCGCGCGGGATGCGCGGGTGAGCCGTCGGGGTCCGGTCCTCGCGGGCCGGGCCCCGGTGTTCCCTCCCCTTTTTGCGGAACCGGCAATGTCGGTTGCCCCGGAACGGTGAGTCGTCGCACTCTGACGGCACCGCGAACGGGAGGCTGACGACATGGCACATGACGACCATCACCACGACACGCACGGGCCCGGCCACGAGCACGGCCACGGACACCGGCACATGCACGACCACGGTGACATCGACTGGGCCGGGATGGCCCCGCTGCTGGAGGCGCAGGCCGAGCTGTACACGCCCCTGTACCGGCAGGCCCTGACCTGGCTGGCGCGTGAGGTGACCGAACCCGGCCTCGTCGTGGACGTCGGCAGCGGCCCCGGCGTCGTCTCCTGCCTCTTCGCCGACACCTTCCCCGGCGCACGCGTCGTCGCCGCCGACGGCGCCGGACCACTGCTGGAGCTGGCCCGCGCCCGTGCCGACCGGCTCGGTGTCGCCGACCGCTTCGACACCCTCGCCGGAGACCTGCCCGGCGCGCTGGCCGAGCTGGACTACCCCGCCGATCTGATGTGGGCCGGCCAGAGCCTGCACCACCTCGCCGACCAGCGCGCCGCGCTCGCCGCCCTCGGCGGGCACCTCGCACCCGGCGGCACGCTGGCGATCCTGGAGGGCGGCCTGCCCGCCCGGTTCCTGCCCCGCGACATCGGGATCGGGCGCCCCGGGCTCCAGGCCAGGATCCGCGCCGCGGAGGAGGACGCGTTCGCCGAGATGCGCGCGGACCTGCCGGACTCCGTGGCCGAGACCGAGGACTGGCCCGCGATGCTGACCGCCGCGGGACTGAAGCACACCGGCACCCGCAGCTTCCTGCTCGACCTGCCCGCGCCCGCCTCCGACGCGGCCCGCGACCACGTCACCACCTCCCTGTCCCGGCTGCGCGAGCGGATCGGCGAGCGCCTCGACACCGAGGACCGCGCCACCCTGGACCGGCTGCTCGACCCCGCGGACGAGGCGAGCGTGCACCGGCGCCAGGACGTGTTCGTGCTGGTGGCGCACACCGTCTACACGGCGGTACGGCCGCTCTGACGCCGGGCCGTCGCCGGGTCCGACGCGGGCACTTGACTTCGAGGGCGCTCGAACTGATGGACTCCGCGGTTCACAGGAGCCAGAGGTTCGGACACAGGGGTGACCGGCGGGCTGGACGGAGATGGTGCTCCGGGGGTGTGAACGCTCAGGAGTTGACGTCCGCCGGGTCCGGACCGACGCGCCGGTCCTCGTTCAGCGCGCTGATCGCCGCGAGGTCCTCGGTGTCCAGGGTGAAGTCGAACACGTCGATGTTCTCCGCGATCCGGGACGGCGTCACGGACTTCGGGATCACCACGTTGCCCAGCTGGAGGTGCCAGCGCAGCACGACCTGGGCCGGGGTCCGGCCGTGCTTCCGCGCGATCGCGACGATCGCGGGGACGTCCAGGACGCCCTTGCCGGAGCCGAGCGGGGACCAGGCCTCGGTGGCGATGCCCTGCTCGGCGTGCATCTCGCGGGCAGCCTGCTGCTGGAGGTGCGGGTGCAGCTCGATCTGGTTGACGGCCGGGATCACCGACGTCTCGGCGGTCAGCCGCTCCAGGTGCTCCGGCAGGAAGTTCGACACGCCGACGGCCCGGACCCGGCCGTCGGCGAGGAGCCTCTCGAACGCCTTGTAGGTGTCGACGTACTTCTCCCTGGCCGGCATGGGCCAGTGGATCAGGTAGAGGTCGAGGTACTCCAGGCCGAGCTTCGCCAGCGAGGTGTCGAAGGCGCGGAGGGTGGAGTCGTACCCCTGGTCGCTGTTCCAGAGCTTGGTGGTGACGAAGAGGTCCTCGCGCACCACACCGGAGGCGGCGATCGCCCTGCCGGTGCCCTCTTCATTGCCGTAGATCGCCGCTGTGTCGATGCTGCGGTACCCGGCCTCCAGCGCCCTGGCGACGGCCGTCTCGGCCTCGTCGTCCGGCACCTGCCAGACGCCGAAGCCCAGCTGGGGCATCTCGACGCCGTTGTTCAGGATGATCGGGGGGACCTTGCTGCTCACGAGCTCTTGATCCTTCGGTTGTGGTCAGGTGGTACTCATACCGTCAACGATCACGAGCCCCGCCGCATTCCGGACCGGGAACTCATGCTCGGTAGAGTGCCTCGACCTCGCTCCCGTATGCGTTCTCGATGGCCTTGCGTTTCAGCTTCAGCGACGGTGTCAGCAGCCCGTGCTCCTCGGTGAAGGGCTGGGCGAGGATGCGGAAGGTGCGGATCGACTCGGCCTGCGACACCAGCGTGTTGGCCGCGACGACCGCGCGCCGCACCTCGGCCTCCAGGTCGGCGTCGTGCACCAGGTCGGCCGGCGACATCCGCGGCTTGTTGCGCATCGTCAGCCAGTGCTCGACCGCCTCCTGGTCGAGGGTGATGAGGGCGGCGACGTAGGGGCGGTCGTTGCCGACGATGATGCACTGGTTGACCAGCGGATGGTCGCGCACCCGCTCCTCCAGCAGACCGGGGGAGACGCTCTTGCCGCCGGAGGTCACCAGGATCTCCTTCTTGCGGCCGGTGATGGTGAGGTAGCCGTCCTCGTCCAGGGCGCCCAGGTCGCCGGTGGCCAGCCAGCCGTCGTGCAGGGTCTCGTCGGTGGCCTTCGGGTTGTTCAGGTAGGCCTGGAAGACGTTGTCGCCGTTCAGCCAGATCTCGCCGTCGTCCGCGATGTGCACGGTGACGCCCGGGACGGGCAGCCCGACGGTGCCGTAGCGGGTGCGCTCGGGCGGGTTGGCGGTGGCGGCCGCCGTGGACTCGGTCAGACCGTAGCCCTCGTAGATCTGCACGCCCGCCCCCGCGAAGAACAGCCCGAGCCGCCGGTCCATCGCCGAGCCGCCCGACATGGCGTTGCGGATGCGTCCGCCCATCGCGGCCCGCACCTTCGCGTAGACGAGCTTGTCGAAGAGCTGGTGCTGCATCCGCAGCCCCGCGGACGGTCCCGGCCCGATGCCCCAGTCCTTCGCCTCCACCGCCTCCGCGTACTTCACGGCCACGTCGACGGCCTTCTCGAAGGGACCGGCCTTCCCCTCCTTCTCGGCCTTGCGGCGGGCCGCGTTGAACACCTTCTCGAAGATGTACGGCACGGCCAGGATGAAGGTCGGCCGGAAGGCGGCCAGGTCGGGCAGGAGCGCCGCGGCGTTGAGCTGCGGCTGGTGGCCGAAGCGGACCCGGCCGCGGATCGCCGCGACCTCCACCATCCGCCCGAAGACATGGGCGAGCGGCAGGAAGAGCAGCGTCGCGGCCTCGTCGCCCCGCTTGGAGTGGAACACCGGCTCCCAGCGCTCGATGACGGTGTCCGCCTCGTACATGAAGTTGCCGTGCGTCAGGACGCAGCCCTTGGGGCGGCCGGTGGTGCCCGAGGTGTAGATGACGGTGGCGACCGAGTCCGGCGTGACCGCCTGGCGGTGCCGGTGCACCACCTCGTCGTCGAGGTGCGCGCCGGCGTCGTACAGCTCCTGGACGGCCCCGGAGTCGAGCTGCCACAGCCCGCGCAGGTGCGGCAGGCGGTCGATGACCGTGGCGATCGTCATGGCGTGGTCCTCGTGCTCCACGACCGCCGCCGTCACCTCGGCGTCGTACAGCATCCACATGCACTGCTCGGCCGAGGAGGTCGGGTAGACGGGCACCACCTGGGCGCCGATCGTCCACAGGGCGAAGTCGAAGAGGGTCCACTCGTAGCGGGTGCGGGACATGATGGCGACCCGGTCGCCGAAGCGGATGCCCTGGGCCAGCAGGCCCTTGGCGAGGGCGAGCACCTCGTCGCGGAAGGCGCCGGCGGTGACGTCCCGCCACTGACCGGCATCGTCCTTGCGGCCGAGGGCGATGTGCCGCGGGTCCTCCCGGGCATGCTGGAAGACGACGTCGGCCAGACCGCCCACCGGTGGTGCCAACGCCAACGGAGGACTGGTGAACTCGCGCAAACCCCGCTCCCCGCTTTTCTGGTGACGCCCCCGCACAGCGCGGTGAAAGCTACCCCACCCGGCGCGGGGGCGGGAGGGGTGCCAAAATCGAACAGGGCTCATGTTCACGCTGGTCAGCGAGAGGAAATGCGCGCACATGGGGAAGGGTCGGACAGATTCCTGACGGTTGGGCGAGTTTCGGTGCCGTAATCTCCACCGAATCTGTACGGCCCGCTTACCGCCGGTAGGGCGCCGCCGGAGCGGCCTCCTCCTCATTCAGCGCGGGCGCCGCGGATTGCGTCACACCAGCCTTCCGGCCCGGGCAGCCGGCCCCGACCAGGACGAGCACCAGCACCCCGGCGACCGCCGCGACGGCGCCCGCGGCCACCGCCGCCGCGTTCAGTCCGGAGGCGAACGCGGCCCGCAGCGCGTGCTCACCGAACACGTCCCGCAGGGCGCCCGCCGCACCGCCCGCCAGACCGTGCGCCGCGTCGTGCGGCAGGGTGTCCTCCATCCGGGAGGTCAGCACCGTGCCGAACACGGCGATACCGAGCGCGTACCCGAGCTGCCGGAAGGTGTTGACCGCGCCCCCGGCCATGCCGGCCCGCTCCGCCGGGACCGCCGCCAGCGCGGCGCCCGCGATCCCGGGCGACACCAGGCCCGTTCCGACGCCCACCAGCAACAGCCCCGGGACCAGGGCGGAGGCACCGGAGCCCGCGTCCAGGAAGGCCATGCAGAACTGTCCCGCCGCGATCAGCAGCAGCCCGCCCCCGATGGTGAACCGCGCAGGCACCCCGTGCAGCAGCCGTCCGCCCGCGGCGGCCACCACGAAAGACGCCAGCGACAGCCACACGAACACCAGCCCGCCGCGCACCGGGCTCATCCCGAGCAGCGTCTGCAGCCATATGGAGGTGTACGCCATCACGCCGAAGGCCGCCGCGTTGAAGGCCAGCCCGCCCAGCATCACGCCCGAGAACGCGGGCCGCAGGAACAGCCGCGGGTCGAGCAGCGGATCGGCGACCCGGTGCTCCACGACGGCGAACGCGCCCAGCGCCACCGCCGCGAGCACGAAGGCGACGAGCGTGCCGCCCTCCGTCCAGCCGTGCGACCCGGCCCGCACCGCCCCGTACGTCACCGCACCGGCGAAGGCCGCGAACGTGGCCGTACCCGCCCAGTCCACGCGGCGCCCGCGCGCCCCGCGCGACTCCGGCACCACGCGCAGCGTCAGCCAGACCGCGGCCACGCTCACCGGCAGGTTCACCCAGAAGATCCACCGCCAGCCCGGACCGACCGTCAGCAGCCCGCCCAGCACCGGGCCCACCGCCGCGGCCGCGCCGCTGACCGCGCCCCACACGCCGAGCGCCATCGACCGCCGGCGCCCCTGGTAGACCGAGCCGAGCAGCGGCAGCGTGGTGGCGAACATCGCCGCCGCACCCACTCCCTGCAGCCCGCGCGCGGCGACCAGCATCCCGGGTCCGGTGGCCAGCCCGCACAGCAGCGACGCCGCCGCGAACAGCACCACGCCCGCCACGTGCACCCGGCGCCGTCCCAGCACGTCGGCCGCGGCGCCCAGCCCCAGCAGCAGCGCGGCCAGCGCCAGCGCGTAGCCGTCCATCACCCACTGCAGATCGCTCAGCGACGCGTGCAGCCCCCGGGCCATGTCCGGCAGCGCCACGACCGCGATCGTCACGTCCAGCAGCAGCATGAACGTCCCCAGGCACACCGCCGTGAGCGGCCCCCATGTACGCATGTTCCGTCTTCTTTCCTGTGTCGTCTTACCTGCGTCGTCTCAACCGTGTCGTCCGCGCAGGCGCCGAACCGCGCGTCGCGTCCGCCTGTGCGCTTGCGCCGTCCTCCGCGTCCACGTGTCCCCGTACGATGGGCCGTGCCCGGCAGATCGCACCGGTTCGCGGCAGCGAAGTGACGGAAACCGACGGGAGCGGCCGCCATGCGGATGGAATCCGACACCTTCGACGAGCTGGACCTACGCGTGCTGGACGCGCTGGAGGTCAACGGCCGCGCCTCCTTCAGCCGCATCGGGGCGGTACTCGGCGTCTCCGACCAGACCGTCGCCCGCCGTTACCGCAGGCTGTGTGCCGAGGGCGGGCTGCGGGTGGTCGCCGTCCGGGACGCCGAGCGGCTCGGCCTGGACCACTGGACGCTGCGGCTGCGCTGCGTCCCGGACAGCGCCCTGGCCATCGCGGACGCCCTCGCCAAGCGGCCCGACACCAGCTGGATCGGGCTGGCGGCGGGCGGCACCGAGGTCATCTTCGGCACCCGGCCGAGCAGCCCGGGGGACCGCGACGACCTGCTCCTCGGCAAGCTGCCGCGCACCCCGCGCGTCCTGGAGATCCACGCCTACCAGATCCTGCACCGCTTCTACGGCGGCCCCAGCGGCTGGCTCCACAAGTTCGGCGTGCTCGGCGACGACGAGATCGCCGCCCTGCGGCCCGGGCCGGGCCCGTCCGCGCCTGGCCCGGCCCGTATCGAACCGGAGGACGAACCGCTGCTCTCCGTCCTGGAGCGCGACGGGCGGGCCGGCTGTCCCGAACTCCAGCGGGCCACCGGCCGTTCCGAGTCAGCCGTCAAGCGCCGCCTCGCCGCGCTGCTCGGCTCCGGTGCGGTCTACATCGACGTGGAGTACCGCGCCGAGATCCTGGGCTACCCCACGGCCGCCGTCCTGTGGCTCACCACCGGCCCGGCCGCCCTCCACCGGGTCGGTGAGGCGCTCGCCGCCCACGACGAGATCGCCCACGCCGCCGCCACCGCGGGCCCGTCCAACATCATCGCCACCGCGGTGGTCCGCAGCACCGCCGACCTCTACTCCTACCTCAGTGGTCCGCTCGGCCGCCTGGAGGGCGTCCAGCACGTGGAGGCGTCGCCCTTCCTGCGCCGGGTCAAGCAGCTCACCTATCCGAGGCCCGCCCGCTGAGGCCGGTGCAGCCGGTCGCCGCCCGCCAGGATCGCCGCCGCCAGCGCGTCCGCGGCGCCCTGTGCCGAGGGGCGGCGCCGGCCGTGCACCAGTACGAAGTCGACGCGGCCCAGCTCGGGCAGCCCGGCCCGGTCCGGCACCCTTACGAGCCCGGGCGGGACGAGGCCGCGCGAGTGCGCCATCACGCCCAGGCCCGCACGGGCGGCCGCGATCAGGCCGTTGAGGCTGCCGCTGGTGCACGCGACGCGCCACGCGCGGCCCTGCCGTTGCAGGGCGTCCAGGGCCAGCGCGCGGGTGATGCCCGGCGGCGGATAGACGATGAGCGGCACCGGACGGTCCGGATCGAGGCGCAGCCGCTCCGCGCCGATCCACACCAGCCGGTCGCTCCAGACCGGCTCGCCCCGCGGGTCCTCGGGCCGCCTCTTGGCGAGCACCAGGTCCAGCTTCCCGGCCGTCAGCTGCTCGTGCAGCGTGCCCGACAGCTCCACCGTCAGCTCCAGGTCGACCTCGGGGTGCTCATGCCGGAAGCCCTCCAGGATCTCGGGCAGCCGGGTCAGCACGAAGTCCTCGGAGGCTCCGAACCGCAGCCGCCCGCGCAGCCGGGTGCCCGTGAAGAAGGCCGTCGCCTGCTCGTGCACCTCCAGGATCCGGCGCGCGAACCCGAGCATCGCCTCCCCGTCCTCCGTCAGCTCCACGGAATGCGTGTCACGGCTGAACAGCTGCCGCCCGGTGGCGTCCTCCAGCCGCCGCACGTGCTGGCTCACGGTCGACTGGCGCAGACCGAGCCGCCGGGCGGCCTGCGTGAAGCTCAGTGTCTGGGCCACCGAAAGGAACGTACGCAGGTGGGAGGGGTCGTACATTCCGCCAGCTTATCGGCGGGCGTGATGACAGTCAGAGCGGTGTACCGGATTCCCGATCACAGCGTGGGGGAGCAGGATGGAGCGGGGACCCGTGACCCCTTCGAGCGAACAAGCAGTGAGTACACAGAGAACGAGCAGAGAGCAAGTGGAGCACCGTGAGACGCCTGCGTTGGCCGCGTTGGATGCCGATCGACCCGTACCTCGTGCTGCTGCTCGGCACGGTCGGCCTCGCGGCGCTGCTGCCGGCCCGCGGCGCGGGCGCGGACGTCGCCTCCGGCGCCTCCACCGGCGCGATCGCGTTCCTCTTCTTCCTCTACGGTGCCCGGCTCTCCACCCGTGAGGCGATGGACGGTGTGCGGCACTGGCGACTCCATGTCACCGTGCTGGCCTGCACCTTCGTCGTCTTCCCGCTGCTCGGCCTCGCGTCCCGCGGTCTCGTCCCGGTGTTCCTGACCGACCCCCTGTACCAGGGCCTGCTCTTCCTCACCCTGGTCCCGTCGACCATCCAGTCGTCGATCGCCTTCACCTCCGTCGCCCGCGGCAACGTGCCCGCGGCCATCTGCGCCGGGTCCTTCTCCTCGCTGGCCGGCATCGTCGTCACGCCGCTGCTGGCCGCCGCGCTGCTGGGCAGCGGTGGGGGCGGGTTCTCCGCCGACTCGGTGGTGAGGATCGTGCTGCAGCTGCTGGTGCCGTTCGTGGCCGGGCAGGTGCTGCGCCGGTGGATCGGGGGCTTCGTCGCCCGGCACAAGAAGGCACTCGGGCTCGTCGACCGCGGCTCGATCCTCCTGGTCGTCTACACGGCGTTCAGCGAGGGCGTGGTCCAGGGCATCTGGCACCAGGTGAGCCCGGTCCGGCTGGCCGGGCTGCTGGTCGTCGAGGCGGTCCTGCTGGCCGTGATGCTGGCGCTGACCTGGTACGGGGCGAAGGGGCTGGGCTTCGGGCGGGAGGACCGGATCGCGATCCAGTTCGCCGGGTCCAAGAAGTCGCTCGCCGCGGGGCTGCCCATGGCGAGCGTCCTGTTCGGCGCCCACGCCTCGCTGGCCGTGCTGCCGTTGATGCTCTTCCACCAGACGCAGCTCATGGTGTGCGCGGTGATCGCCAAGCGCCGGTCGCACGATCCGCAGGCGGTCCCGCCCGGGGAGTCCGCCGACCCGGCGCGCACCGCGGTCGGCACCGCGAGCCGCTCCGGCTGAACCGCCCGCACGGCTCCGGTGACGGTCAGCCGCCCGTGTCCACCCGGTCCGTGGGGAAGCGCGGGCCGGTGTTCCCGGTGGCCGAGGGCGGATCACCGGCGGCGATCTCCTCGTCGGTCGGGGCCCGGTCCCACACGTACGCGTCGTCGAGGGCGCCGGCGCAGCGGGCCCGGCTGACGGACGCGGTCCGGCGGGTCGCCGGTGCGGGGGCAGACGGCTGACCGGGTCGAGGCGGGGCCCCTGCGGCGCAGGGGGCGCTCCCCGCCGGCCGGGGCCCCGCCGCCGTGTCGCGGGAAGACGGGTCAGCCCCGGGCGGCCGCGGCCCGCAGGGCGACGCGGTCCTCACCCGCGTACACGTTCATGGAGCTGCCGCGCAGGAAGCCCACCAGCGTCAGCCCCGTCTCGGTTGCCAGGTCGACGGCCAGCGAAGACGGTGCCGACACCGCGGCCAGCACCGGGATGCCCGCCATCACGGCCTTCTGCGCCAGTTCGAAGGAGGCCCGGCCCGACACCAGCAGGACGGACCTGGACAACGGCAGGCCCCCGTTCTGCAGGGCGCGCCCGACCAGCTTGTCGACCGCGTTGTGCCGCCCCACGTCCTCCCGTACGTCCACCAGCTCGCCGTCCTCGGTGAACAGGGCCGCCGCGTGCAGCCCGCCGGTCCGGTCGAACACCCGCTGGGACGCGCGCAGCCGGTCGGGCAGGCCCGCCAGCAGCTTGGGGGTGACGCGGACCGGGGGAGTGTCGGAGATGGGCCAGCGGGCCGTCGTCCGCACCGCGTCCAGGCTCGCCTTGCCGCACAGTCCGCAGGAGGAGGTGGTGTAGACGTTCCGCTCCAGCGTGATGTCCGGGACGGGCACGTGCGCGCCCGTCCGCACGTCCACCACGTTGTACGTGTTCGATCCTCCCCCGTCCGTGGCGCCCGCGCAGTAGACGATGTTCTGGAGGTCGGTCCGCTCGGCGAGCACGCCCTCGCTGACCAGGAAACCGGCCGCCAGCGCGAAGTCGTCGCCCGGGGTGCGCATCGTGATGGCGAGCGGTTTGCCGTTCAGCCGGATCTCCAGCGGTTCCTCGGCGACGAGCGTGTCGGGGCGCGTGGAGACGGCACCGTCCCGTACGCGGATCACCTTGCGTCGTTCCGTGACTCGTCCCATGTCCATGCCCCTCGTGCCGGTCAATCCAGGTTCTGTACGTGCTGGTAGCCGAAGCGGCCCTTGATACACAGGTTGCCGTGGGTCACCGGGTTGTCGTGCGGGGAGGTGACCTTCACGATCTCATTGTCCTGCACATGGAGCGTGAGGTTGCAGCCCACACCGCAGTACGCGCACACCGTCGTCGTCTCGGTCTGCCGCTCCTCGTCCCACGTGCCGGCCGCCCGCATGTCGAACTCCGACTTGAAGGAGAGGGCCCCCGTGGGGCACACCTCGATGCAGTTGCCGCAGTAGACGCACGCCGAGTCGGTCAGCGGACCGTCGTGCTCGACCGAGATCCGGGCGTCGAAGCCGCGGCCGGAGACGGAGATGGCGAAGCTGTTCTGCCACTGGCTCCCGCAGGCGTCCACGCACTTGTAGCAGAGGACGCACTTGCCGTAGTCGCGCACGTAGAGGTCGTTGTCGACGCGCGGTCCCTCTTCGACGCGGGCCGCGTCCGGGCCGAAGCGGCCGGGCCTCGCCTCGTACTCCTCGATCCACCGGGCGACCGCGGGGGTCGTGGAGAGGTCGACCGAGGAGGCGAGGAGTTCGAGGACGACCTTGCGGCTGTGCCGGGCGCGCTCGGTGTCCGTGCGCACCACCATGCCCGGCTCCGCCCGGCGGGAGCAGGCCGGCGCGAGGGTCCTGGCGCCCTCGACGTCCACCACACAGAGCCGGCAGGCGTTCTTCGGGGTGAGCGTGTCGCCCTCGCACAGGGTCGGGACGTCCTTCCCGGCCGCCCGGCAGGCGTCGAGGACCGTCGCCCCCTCGGGCACCCGGGCCTCCTGCCCGTCGAGGGAGAACTCCACCAGCCGACGCGGCACTCCGAGCGGTATCGCGGTCATTCGTACGCCCCCAGACGGTCGATGGCGGATTCCACGGCGTTCCACGCGGTCTGCCCCAGACCGCAGATCGAGGCGTCCCGCATCGCGCGGCCGACCTCCCGCAGCAGCGCGATGTCGTCGGCGGCTTCGGCACCCGTGCGCTCGGCGATCCGGTGCAGGGCCTCCTCCTGGCGCACGGTCCCGACCCGGCACGGCACGCACTGCCCGCACGACTCGTCGCGGAAGAACTCGGCGATGCGCAGGAGAAGACGGGGGAGCGGGACGGTGCCGTCGAAGGCCATCACCACTCCGGAGCCGAGGGTCGTGCCCGCCTCGCGGGTGCCTTCGAAGGTGAGCGGGACGTCCAGCTCGTCCGGGCGTACGAAGCCACCGGCGGCGCCGCCGAGCAGGACCGCGCGGAGGTTGTCCCGGACACCGGCGAGGGCGAGCAGCTCGCCCAGCGTCGCGCCGAAGGGGAGCTCGTAGACGCCGGGCCGGGCCACGGTACCCGACACGCAGAACAGCTTCGGCCCGGTGGACGCCGGCGTGCCGATCGCGGCGTACGCCTCGGCGCCCATCGTCAGAATCGGCAGGACGTTGACCAGTGTCTCGACGTTGTTCTCCACCGTGGGTCTGCCGAACAGGCCCTTCTCCACGGGGAACGGCGGCTTGGAGCGGGGCTCGCCCCGATAGCCCTCGATGGAGTTGAACAGGGCCGTCTCCTCGCCGCAGATGTACGCGCCCGCGCCCCGCCGGATCTCGATGTCGAAGGCGTAACCCCGGCCGAGGACGTCGTCGCCGAGCAGGCCGCGGGTGCGGGCCTGGGCGATGGCGTGGGTGAGGCGGGCGAGGGCGCGCGGGTACTCGCCGCGGAGGTAGAGGTATCCCTTGTGCGCGCCGGTCGCGTACCCGGTGATGGTCATCGCCTCGACCAGGGCGTACGGGTCTCCCTCCATGAGGACGCGGTCCTTGAAGGTGCCCGGTTCGGACTCGTCGGCGTTGCAGACGAGGTAGTGCGGGTGGTCGGGCTGGGCGGCCGTCGCCTGCCATTTGCGTCCGGTGGGGAAGGCGGCGCCGCCGCGGCCGACCAGGCCGGCGTCGGTGACCTCGCGGATGACGCCGGCGGGGCCGAGGGCGAAGGCGCGCCGCAGGGCGGTGTAGCCGCCGTGGGCCCGGTAGTCGTCCAGGGAGGCGGGGTCGGTGGTGCCGATGCGGTGGAGGAGGGTGAGGGCGGGGTCGCCGGCCTGGGGGACCGCCAGCGCGGGGGCGGGTTCGGCGGGGGCGCGCTCGGGGGCGGTGGCCGCGTGGACGGCGGTGTCCGGGGTCGCGGGGGCGCACACGGCCGTTGCGTGGAGGGTGCTCCGCCCCCGCCGCCCCTTCCCGCCACCGGGGACTGTGCCCCCGGACCCCCCTTCGGCCTGGACGGCCTCGGCCTCGAACGGCGGACGGGCTGGATCGCCCGCCCGGACGACCAAGGCGGCCGGGGCCCGTTCGCACAGGCCCAGGCACGGGCTGCGCTCGACCCTCACCCCGCTCTGCGGGCCCAGCCGTGCCTCCGCGTCCGCGCACAACTCGCTCGCCCCCGCCGTCGTGCACGCCAGGTCGGTGCAGACGTGCAGGACGGTCGCGGGGCGGGGGCGGACCGAGAACATGGCGTAGAAGGTGGCCACCCCGTACGCCTCCGCCGGGGGCACCGTCAGGCGGCGGCACAGGTAGTCCAGGGCGCCCTCGCTGATCCAGCCGACGCGGTCGTTGAGCGCGTGCAGACCCGGCAGCAGCAGGTCGCGGCGGTCCCGGGCCTCGCGTCCGCCCCGCGCCCACCTGAGGTCGGCGTCACAGCGGTCGGCGCCCTCCCAGGACGACTCGGGCGGGCCGAGCAGGGCGTCGACGGCCGCGCGTTCGTCGTCCGTGGGCTTGCTGTCACCGAAGCGCAGGTCCACCGGTGCTCACCTTCTCGATCCGGATCGCCGAGGCCTTGAACTCCGCCGTCCCGGCGATCGGGCAGTTGGCCTCGATGGTCAGCTGGTTGGTGTCCACCTCGTCGGGAAAGTGGAAGCTCATGAAGGCGAGCCCGGGACGCAGCGCGGTGTCGACCCGGACGGGCGCGAGCAGCGATCCGCGCCGCGAGGTCACCCGCACCTCCTCGCCGGCCACCACCCCGTAGCGTTCGGCGTCCTCCGGGCACAGCTCGACGGACTCGCCGCGGCGCAGCGGGGATGCGTAACCGCCGCTCTGTACACCCGTGTTGTAGGAGTCGAGCCGTCGGCCCGTGGTCAGCCGGATCGGGTACTGCTCGTCGGTGAGGTCCACGGGCGGGTCGTGCCGGACGATGCCGAAGGGGGCGGGCGGGCCGCGGCGCGCCGGGTCCGCGTCCCACAACCTGCCGTGCAGGTACGTCGGTTCCAGCTCGTCGGTGCTCGGGCACGGCCACTGGATGCCCTGGTGTTCATCCAGGCGGGCGTACGTCATCCCGTGGTGGTCGGGGGAGAGGGAACGCAGTTCGTTCCAGACCGCCTCGGCGCCGGTGTACTTCCAGTCGTGTCCGAGGCGGGCCGCGAGGTCGCAGAGGATGTCGATGTCCTCCCGGGCCTCCCCCGGCGGGCTCACCGCCCTGCGGACCCGCTGTACCCGCCGTTCGCTGTTGGTGGTGGTGCCGTCGGTCTCCGCCCAGCCGGCGGTCGCCGGGAGGACCACGTCGGCCAGTTCGGCGGTCCTGGTGAGGAAGATGTCCTGGACGACCAGGAAGTCCAGTGCCCGCAGGCGGCGTACGGCCTGTTCGCCGTCCGCCTCCGACTGGGCCGGGTTCTCGCCGATGCAGTAGACGGCGCGCAGGCCGCCGTCGTCCATGGCCTCGAACATCTCCGTCAGGGTGAGGCCGTGGCGCGGCTGGATGACGGTGTCCCAGGCCGACTCGAACTTCAGCCTCACCTCCGGGTCGAGCACGTCCTGGAAGCCGGGCAGCCGGTTGGGGATCGCGCCCATGTCACCGCCGCCCTGCACGTTGTTCTGGCCGCGCAGGGGTTGCAGCCCGGAGCCGTAGCGGCCCACGTGACCGGTGAGCAGGGAGAGGTTGATCAGCGCGCGGACGTTGTCCGTGCCGTTGTGGTGCTCGGTGATGCCGAGGGTCCAGCACAGCTGGGCGCGTTCGGCGCGGGCGTAGGCGTGCGCCAACTGGCGGACGGCGGCCGCCGGCACACCCGTCACCTTCTCGGCGAGGGAGAGCGTCCAGGGTTCGACGAGCGCCCTGTACTCCTCGTAACCCGTGGTCGCCCGCTCGATGAACGCCTCGTTGGCCAGGCCCGCGTGGATGATCTCACGGCCGACCGCGTGCGCCAGCGGGATGTCCGTGCCGACGTTCGGCCCCAGCCAGCTCTCCGCCCACTCGGCGGTGGAGGTCCGGCGCGGGTCGACGGCGTACATGCGGGCGCCGTTGTGGATGCCCTTCAGCACGTGCTGGAAGAAGATGGGGTGCGCGAAGCGGGCGTTGGAGCCCCACATCACGATCACGTCGCTGTGCTCGATCTCCTCGTACGACGAGGTGCCGCCGCCCGAACCGAAGGCGGCCGACAGGCCCGCGACGCTCGGCGCGTGACAGGTGCGGTTGCAGGAGTCGACGTTGTGGGTGCCCATGACCACCCGGGCGAACTTCTGCGCCACGTAGTTCATCTCGTTGGTCGCCCGCGCGCAGGAGAACATCCCGAACGCGCCGCGCGCCGCGGCCAGGCCCCGGGCCGTACGGTCCAGGGCCTCCTCCCAGGTCGCCCGGCGCAGCGGCGCGTCGCGCGCCTCCCGGACCAGGGGGTGGGTGAGGCGGGTGTAGGTCTTGGGGCTTCGGTCGCGTTTCCTCATGCGGCGCTCCTCAGCGCGAGCAGGTCCGACAGGGCGTGCACGGTGCGCAGGGTGGGCACCGGGACCCCGGTGATCTCCGCCAGTTCGACGACGGCCGCGAGCAGCACGTCGAGTTCGAGCGGCTTGCCGCGCTCCAGGTCCTGGAGCGTGGAGGTGCGGTGGTCGCCGACCTTCTCGGCGCCCGCGAGCCGGCGCTCGACGGAGACGCCGACCTCGCAGCCGAGGGCCCGGGCGACCGAAAGCGTCTCGGTCATCATGGTCTCGATGACCTCCCGGGTGCCGCCGTGCAGGCACATCTGCCGCATGGTGGCGCGGACCAGGGCGCTGATCGGGTTGAAGGAGATGTTGCCCAGCAGCTTCAGCCAGATGTCGCCTCGCAGGTCCGGCTCGACCGGGCACTTCAGGCCGCCCGACCGCATCGCCTCGCTGAACGCCAGACACCGCGCCGAGACCTCGCGGCCGGGCTCGCCGACCGAGAACCGGGTGCCTTCCACATGGCGTACGACGCCCGGCTGTTCCAGTTCGGTGGCCGCGTACACGACGCAGCCGACGGCCCGTTCGGGCGCGAGCACCGCACTGACCGCGCCGGCCGGGTCCACGCTCTCGAGACGGCGCCCGTCGTGGGGGCCGCCGTGCCGGTGGAAGTACCACCAGGGAATGCCGTTCTGGGCGGCCACGACCGCCGTGGTGTCGTGCAGCAGCGGCTCGATCAGCGGCCCGCACGCCGCGTACGAGTTGGCCTTCAGGCCCAGGAACACGTAGTCGGCCGGGCCGACCTCGGCCGGGTCGTCGGTGGCGCGCGGGTGCGCGGTGAAGTCGCCGCGCGGGCTGCGCACCCGTACTCCGTACTGCCGCATGGCCGCCAGATGCGGTCCACGGGCGATGAGGTGGACGTCGGCGCCCGCACGGTGGAGCGCGGCACCGACGTAGGCGCCGATCGCCCCGGCGCCGAGGACTGCGACCTTCATGGCGGGGGAGCTCCGTTCGGTCGAGGGATACCGAGGAACCGAAGAGATTCTGGAAGTGAGCCGACGATGTCGACGAAATATTGTCTACAGTATGGAAGTTGGTGCGGCAAGGCTTTGTGCAGCAGTAGTGGTTGTCTGTAGTTGTCTGCTCAACAGTCTTCTCAAGCGCTTTCCGCATGCCTACGGTTGGGGACTCATGAGTCCCCCCGTCGCACCCCCGGGCTGGAGCCGCTGGCTCGTTCCCCCAGCCGCGCTCTCGGTCCACCTCTCCATCGGGCAGGCGTACGCCTGGTCCGTGTTCAAACCGCCCCTGGAGTCCGCGCTCGGCCTCAGCGGCACGCAGAGCGCGCTGCCCTTCCAGCTCGGCATCGTCATGCTCGGGCTGTCGGCCGCGTTCGGCGGCACGCTCGTCGAACGGCACGGGCCGCGCTGGGCGATGACCGTCGCCCTGGTCTGCTTCTCGTCCGGCTTCCTGCTCTCCGCGCTCGGCGCGGCGGTGGAGCAGTACTGGCTGATCGTCCTCGGCTACGGCTTCGTCGGCGGCATCGGCCTCGGCATCGGCTACATCTCACCCGTCTCTACGCTGATCAAGTGGTTCCCGGACCGGCCTGGCATGGCCACCGGCATCGCCATCATGGGCTTCGGCGGCGGGGCGCTCATCGCCTCGCCCTGGTCGGCGCAGATGCTGAAGTCCTTCGGCACCGACAACTCGGGGATCGCCCTCGCCTTCCTCGTGCACGGGCTGACGTACGCCGTCTTCATGCTGCTTGGCGTGCTGCTGGTGCGGGTGCCACGGCCGAAGGAGCGGGCGGACGGCCGGCCGGTCCCGCTCGAGGGCGTCCAGGTCTCGGCGCGGGCCGCCGTGCGCACCCCGCAGTTCTGGCTGCTGTGGACCGTGCTCTGCATGAACGTCACGGCCGGCATCGGCATCCTGGAGAAGGCCGCGCCGATGATCACGGACTTCTTCGCCGACACCTCCACACCGGTGTCGGTGACCGCCGCCGCCGGATTCGTGGCCCTGCTGTCGGCGGCCAACATGGCGGGTCGGATCGGGTGGTCCTCCACCTCCGACCTGATCGGCCGCAAGAACATCTACCGCCTGTACCTCGGCGTCGGCGCGCTCATGTACACGCTGATCGCGTGGTTCGGCGACTCCTCCAAACCGCTGTTCGTCCTGTGTGCCCTGGTCGTCCTGTCCTTCTACGGCGGCGGCTTCGCCACCGCTCCCGCCTACCTCAAGGACCTCTTCGGCACCTACCAGGTCGGCGCGATCCACGGACGGCTGCTCACCGCCTGGTCCCTGGCCGGCGTCCTCGGGCCGCTGATCGTGAACTGGATCGCCGATCGCCAGGAGGAGGCCGGACGGCACGGCTCGGCCCTGTACGGTACGTCCTTCCTCATCATGATCGGGCTGCTGGTCGTCGGCTTCGTCGCCAACGAACTCGTCCGTCCCGTCCACGCCCGCCACCACGAACCCGCCACCGAGGCCCGCGCGCCGAAGGAGGGCAACGATGTCGTCCGACAGCAGCCAGAGTCCGCGTGACCTCCCCGATCCGCCGGACCGGCGGCCGCTGATCGCCTTCACCTGGCTCTGGGTGGGCGCACCGCTCGCCTACGGTCTGTACGAACTCGTCCGCAAGGCGACGCAGCTCTTCACCGGGTGAGAACGGGGGCCGGGACGCGGGGACGGCCGAGGGCGGCGGAGGACGCTGACCGAAGCCGACAACCGGGGCGCCCGTTTCCTGTCGTATCACCTGCCGCCGTACCCGTCGGTCACTGATCACACTGGTGGATCCCGTACCCCGAGGCAGCGAGGACTCCACCCATGCACCATGGCTCCCGCATCACCGCCGTCGGCCACTATCAGCCCGCCGGGATCCTCACCAACGAGGACCTGGCGGGCATGGTCGACACCAGCGACGAGTGGATCAGGAGCCGGGTGGGGATTCGTTCGCGCCGGATCGCCGGCCCCGACGAGCCGGTGGACGAGCTGGCCGGCCACGCCGCCGCGAAGGCGCTCGCGGCGGCGGGGCTGACCCCCGTCGACGTGGACATGATCGTGGTCGCCACCTCCACCGCGATCGACCGGTCCCCGAACACCGCCGCACGCGTCGCGGCCCGCCTCGGCGTGCCCGGCCCCGCGGCACTGGACCTCAACGTCGTCTGCGCCGGCTTCACCCACGCGCTGGCCACCGCCGACCACGCCGTGCGGGCCGGTTCCTCGGACCGGGCGCTGGTCATCGGCGCGGACAAGATGTCCGAGGTGACCGACTGGACCGACCGCACCACCTGTGTGCTGGTCGGCGACGGCGCGGGGGCCGCCGTGGTGGAGGGCTGCGCCCCGGGCGAGGAGGCGGGCGTCGGCCCCGTGCTGTGGGGATCGGTGCCCGAGATGGGCAACGCGGTCCGCATCGAGGGGACGCCCCCGAGGTTCGCGCAGGAGGGGCAGAGCGTCTACCGCTGGGCGACCACCCGGCTGCCGGCCATCGCGCGCCAGGCCTGCGAGCGGTCCGGTCTCGAGCCCGCCGACCTCGCCGCGGTCGTCCTGCACCAGGCCAACCTGCGCATCATCGAGCCCCTCGCCGCGAGGATCGGCGCGGTCAACGCCGTCGTCGCCCGCGATGTCGTCGAATCCGGCAACACCTCCGCGGCCAGCATCCCCCTGGCGCTGTCGAAGCTGGTGGAGCGGGGCGAGATCACCACCGGCGACCCGGTGCTCCTGTTCGGCTTCGGCGGCAACCTCTCCTACGCCGGACAGGTCGTCCGCTGCCCCTGAACGCCCCACGCCACCCCACGATGTGACGTGGCCTACACCCGGCCTCCTGCCCGGAGCTGCGCCGTAGACTGTAGACGAAAGACAATCAATACTTCGGGTACTGGTTGTTCCGGCCGTCGAGGGGGGACCGATGTTGTCCGCAGGACTGCCGCAGGGCGCGGTGCCCAGGCTCGAACGGCCCGGCCCGCTGCGGGACCGTGTCTACGAGGCACTGCTCGAACTCATCACCACGCGGGCCCTCCGGCCGGGCCAGCACCTCGTCGAGAGCGAACTCGCCGGTCACCTCGGCGTGTCGAGGCAGCCGGTGCGCGAGGCGCTGCAGCGGCTCAACACCGAGGGCTGGGTCGATCTGCGCCCCGCGCAGGGCGCGTTCGTGCACGAGCCGACGGAGGAGGAGGCCGACCAGCTCCTGACGGTCCGTACCCTGCTGGAGGCCGAGGCCGCGCGGCTCGCCGCGGCCAACGCCTCCAGCGCGGGGGTGGCCGCCTTGGAGGAGCTGTGCGAGGAGGGGGAGCGGGCCGTCGCCGCGGAGGACGTGGACGCCACCGTCGCCTTCAACGCCCGCTTCCACGGCAAGGTCATGGAGCTGGCGGGCAACGCCGTCCTCGCCGAGCTCGCCGCGCAGGTCGACCGCCGGGTCCGCTGGTACTACACCCCGGTCGCCCGGCAGCGTGGCCGGCAGTCCTGGATCGAGCACCGCAAGCTGATCGCCGCCATCACCGACCGGGACGAGCAGTCGGCGACCCGGCTGATGCGCGAGCACACGGAGCACACCAGGCGCTCGTACCACGCGCGGGGAGAATCCTGAGGTCGGAACCTGCTCCCGGCCCGTTCACAGGCCGCCCGGCGTCAAGGCCGGGCGGCCTCCTCGTGTCCTGACCCGGTGGCCGCCGCGCGCTTCTTTGTCCACTCAGAGGAGAAAGTTCGCAGCAATTCATGCGTGACTTCTTCCCACACTCGGCGCCCACTGCTACGTTCCCTCCGAAAGCAAGCCACGGGCGCAAGTCACGGTCGTGGCCGGAAACCGGCGGACTCGAGGCCGATCGAGGCGGGGAGGGGCTCGTGAGACGCATGACCGCACGACCCGCGAACGCCCACCAAGCGCGTCTGCTCCAGCTGTTGCGCGACGGCGGGCCCAACTCCCGTGCCCAGCTCGGCGACCAGGTCGACCTCTCCAGGTCCAAGCTGGCCGTCGAGGTGGACCGTCTGCTGGAGACGGGTCTTGTCGTGGCCGACGGGCTGGCCGCCTCGCGCGGCGGGCGCCGCAGCCACAACGTCCGACTCAACCCCGGACTGCGCTTCCTCGGCGTCGACATCGGCGCGACCTCCATCGACGTCGCCGTCACCAACGCCGAGCTGGAGATCCTCGGGCACATCAACCAGCCCATGGACGTGCGCGAAGGCCCGGTCGCGGTCTTCGAGCAGGTGCTCTCCATGGCCGCCAAGCTGCGGGCCTCGGGGCTCGCGGAGGGCTTCGACGGCGCCGGCTTCGGCGTCCCGGGGCCGGTCCGCTTCCCCGAGGGGGTGCCGGTGGCTCCGCCGATCATGCCGGGCTGGGACGGCTTCCCCGTACGGGAGGCGCTCAGTCAGGAACTCGGCTGCCCCGTCATGGTCGACAACGACGTGAACCTGATGGCGCTGGGTGAGCAGCACGCGGGCGTCGCCCGCACCCAGCACGACTTTCTCGTCGTCAAGATCGGTACCGGCATCGGCTGCGGCATCGTCGTCGGCGGTGACGTCTACCGGGGGACCACGGGCAGCGCGGGCGACATCGGGCACATCCAGGCCGTGCCCGACGGACGCCAGTGCGCCTGCGGCAACCGGGGCTGTCTGGAGGCCCACTTCAGCGGCGCGGCCCTGGCCCGCGACGCCATCGAGGCCGCCCAGCAGGGCCGCTCGGCCGAACTCGCGAACCGGCTGGAGGCGAACGGGGACCTCAGTGCCGCCGACGTCGCCGCCGCGGCCGCCGCGGGCGACGCCACCGCACTGGACCTGATCAGGGAGGGCGGCCGCAGCACCGGCCAGGTCATCGCCGGCCTGGTCAGCTTCTTCAACCCGGGCCTGGTGGTGATCGGCGGCGGGGTGACCGGTCTCGGCCACAACCTGCTCGCCGCGATCCGTACCCAGGTCTACCGCCAGTCGCTGCCCCTGGCGACCGGCAACCTGCCCATCGTTCTCGGGGAGCTGGGGCCCACCGCCGGAGTCATCGGCGCGGCCCGGCTGATCAGCGACCACCTGTTCTCACCCGCGTAGGCACTCTTCCACCCGCATAGGCACCTTCCGGTACCCGAGCACCACCAAGCACAGCGCTCTGCCCCGCCATGCCCTGCTCCACCCTGCCCCACCTCGCTCTGCGCCACCTCACTCTCTGCTCCACCCCGCCCCGCCCCGCCCTGCTCTGCCCTGACACCGGCCCGCACGCCCGCCGAGGGGACCTCACATGGCACCAGAACCACCGCTGCTCAGCATGTCCGGCATCACCAAGTCGTTCCCCGGAGTCCGGGCCCTCGACGGCGTCGACCTCGACGTCCAGGCCGGCGAGGTGCACTGCCTCCTCGGCCAGAACGGCGCCGGGAAGTCCACCCTCATCAAGGTGCTGGCCGGCGCCCACCAGCCCGACACCGGCACCATCCGCTGGCGCGGCGAGGACGTCACCCTGCGCTCACCCATCGCGGCCATGCGCCTGGGCATCGCCACCATCTACCAGGAACTCGACCTGGTCGAGCACCTGTCGGTCGCCGAGAACGTCCACCTCGGCCACGAGCCGACCGCCGCCGGCTTCGTCGTGCGGGGCCGGGCTGCCAAGGCCTCGACGGCAACTCTCCTCAAGCGGCTTGGCCACCCCGAGGTAGACCCGGGACGGCTGGTCGGGGAGCTGTCCGCGGCTCAGCAGCAGATCGTGTCCATGGCACGGGCGCTCTCGCACGACGTACGGCTGATCGTGATGGACGAGCCGTCGGCCGCCCTCGACCCGGACGAGGTCGACAACCTCTTCCGCATCGTCGCCGACCTCACCGCCGCCGGGGTCGCCGTCGTCTACATCTCGCACCGCCTGGAGGAGATCCGCCGCATCGGCGACCGGGTCACCGTCCTCAAGGACGGCCGGGCCGTCGCCGGCGGACTCCCCGCCGAGTCGACACCGACCCGCGAGGTGGTGGAGCTGATGACCGGACGCAACGTCGCCTACGTCTTCCCGGACCGGCCGGCCGCACCGCCGGCGGGCGGACCCGTGCTGAGCGTGAGGGGGCTGTCCCGCGAGGGCGAGTTCGCCCCCCTCGACCTGGAGGTGCGCCCCGGCGAGATCGTCGGCCTCGCGGGGCTGGTCGGCTCCGGCCGCTCCGAGATCCTGGAGACGGTCTACGGGGCCCGGAAGGCGAACACCGGCCAGGTCCTCGTCGACGGGCGTCCGCTCCGGCCGGGCAGTGTGCGCGCCGCGGTACGCGCCGGTCTCGGGCTCGCCCCCGAGGAACGCAAGGCACAGGCCCTGCTGATGCTCGAGTCCGTCACCCGCAACGTGTCGGTCTCCGCCATGTCCCGCTTCTCGCGCGGCGGCTGGGTCGACCGCGGCGCCGAACTGGGCGCGGCCCGCGCGGCGACCCGTGAGCTGTCGCTGCGGCCCGACAACCCCTCCGTGCCCGTGCGCACCCTGTCCGGCGGCAACCAGCAGAAGGCGGTCCTCGCCCGCTGGCTGCTGCGCGGCTGCCGGGTCCTGCTGCTCGACGAACCCACCCGCGGCGTCGACGTCGGCGCCCGCGCCGAGCTCTACGCCGTCATCCGGCGCCTCGCCGACGAGGGCCTCGCCGTCCTGCTGGTCTCCAGCGAGGTGCCCGAGGTTCTGGGTCTCGCCGACCGCGTACTGGTGCTGCGCGAGGGCCGCGTCGTGCACGAGGCCCCCGCCCGCGACCTCGACGAACACCGCGTACTCGACCTCGTGATGGAAGGAAGCCCGGCGTCATGACGCAGCACGTGTCCCCGCCACGGGGCGGCACCGGCAAGGCGGCACCGGTGGACGGTCCGTCCGCCCGGCGGGTCCGGTTGGGCCGCGCCGACGTCCGCACCCTCACCCTGCTCGGGGTGCTCGCCGTACTGGTCCTCATCGGCGGCATCACCCAGCCCGACGCGTTCCTCGACACCCGCAACCTCCAGCTGGTCCTCACCCAGGCTTCGGTGATCGGTGTCGTCACCGTCGGCATGACCTTCGTCATCGTCTCCGGCGGCATCGACCTGTCCGTCGGCGCCATCGTCGCCCTCGCCTCGGTGTGGGCGACCACGGTCGCCACCCAGGAGTACGGGTTCGCCGGCATCCTCTTCACCGCGATCGTGGTGGGAGTGGGCTGCGGACTGGTCAACGGGGTGCTCATCGCCTTCGGCCAGATGGTCCCGTTCATCGCCACCCTCGCCATGCTGGCCTCGGCGCGCGGACTCGCGCTGCAGATCACCGACGGCCGCACCCAGGTCGTCACCATCCCCAGCGTCCTGGACCTGGGCGAACGTGACTCCTACGTCCTCGGCATCCCGCCGCTGGTCCTGGTGTTCGCGGCCGTCACCGTCGTCGGCTGGCTGGTGCTCAACCGGACCACGTTCGGACGCCGCACCGTCGCCGTCGGCGGCAACGCGGAGGCCGCCCGTCTCGCCGGCATCGACGTCCGCCGCCAGCGGCTCTACCTCTACCTGCTGTCCGGGCTGTGCTGCGGCATCGCCGCCTTCCTGCTGATCGTCCTGGCCGGCTCCGGCCAGAACACCAACGGCAACCTCTACGAACTCGACGCCATCGCCGCCGCGATCATCGGCGGAACGCTGCTGACCGGGGGGCGGGGCCACATCCTCGGCTCCGTGCTCGGCGTCCTCATCTTCACCACGATCACCAACATCTTCGCCCTGAACAACCTGCAGAGCGACGTCCAGCAGATCGCCAAGGGCGCGATCATCGTCGCCGCCGTACTGGTCCAGCGCCGTACCGCAAGCACGCATTGAGGAAAGGGTTCACCGTCATGACGAAGCTCACGAGTCGCAGAGGGCTGTTCTTCGGAGCCGCCGCCGTGTCCGCCGGTGCCGTCCTCACCGGGTGCACGAGCAACGACCCCGACGACGGCGGCGACAAGGCCGCCGCGGACACGCGGCCGGCCGCCGACGACAGGCCGGGCAAGCAGGTCACGATCGGCTACGCCGGCCCCCAGGCCGACCACGGCTGGCTCAACGCCGTGAACGACAACGCCCACAAGCGCGCCGAGAAGTACTCGGACGTCACCCTGGAGGTCACCGAGGGTTCCAACGACACCGCCCAGCAGATCGGCCAGATCGAGACCCTCATCAACAAGAAGGTCGACGTCCTGGTGGTGCTGCCCGCCGACGGCAAGGCGCTCACCCAGGTCGGGCTGAAGGCCATGCGTGCCGGTATCCCCGTCGTCAACCTCGACCGCATCTTCAACAGCCCCCAGGCCTACCGCTGCTGGGTCGGCGGAGACAACTACGGGATGGGCCTCAACGCCGCCCACTACATCGGGGAGAAGCTCAAGGACACACCCGACGCCAAGGTCATCGAACTGGCCGGTCTGGACAACCTGGAACTGACCCAGCAGCGCACCAAGGGCTTCGACGACGGTCTGAAGAACTACCCGAACATCAAGAAGGTGGCCCGTCAGGCCGCCGAGTTCACCGTCGAGTCCGGCCAGGCCAAGATGGCCCAGCTGCTCCAGGCCCAGTCGAGCTTCGACGCCCTGTGGAACCACGACGACGACCAGGGCGTGGGCGCACTGCGCGCCATCGAGCAGGCCGGACGCGACGACTTCCTGATGGTCGGCGGCGCGGGCGCGCTGTCCGCCTTCCAGGCCATCAAGGCGGACAGCGGCGTCCTGAAGGCGACCGTGCTGTACCCGCCGACGATGGCCGCCTCGGCCATCGACCTGGCCCGTGCCCTCGGCCAGGGCAAGGGGATCAGCGGCCTCGCCGAGTTCGAGATCCCCTCGACCGTCACCTGCTACTCGGCCGTCGTCGACAAGGAGAACGTCGACCAGTACATGCCCACGGGCTTCAAGTGACGGTCGCCGCTCCGGCAGCGGCCTGACCAGCCGGCCGGGGCGGGGCCATCCCCACCGCGCCACCACGACGAGGAGGACATCCGCATGGGACAGCCGCAGCAGCCCGAGGGGGCCGGGGCATCGGCCGCCGGGACCGCAGCCGGCAGCGGGACCGATACCGGGCCCGACGACGGGAGCGGGGCGGCGACGGGGGCGTCCGCCACCAGACCGCCCCTGCGCGTCGGCATGGTCGGCTACGCCTTCATGGGCGCCGCCCACTCCCAGGGCTGGCGCACCGCCGGCCGGGTCTTCGACCTGCCGCTGAACCCGGTCATGACCGCCATCTGCGGACGGGACGCCGACGCCGTCCGCACGGCGGCCGACCGGCACGGCTGGGCGAGCACCGAGAGCGACTGGCGGGACCTGGTCGAACGGGACGACATCGACCTCGTCGACATCTGCACGCCCGGTGAAAGCCACGCCGAGATCGCCCTGGCCGCGCTCGCCGCCGGGAAACACGTCCTGTGCGAGAAGCCGCTGGCCAACACCGTCGAGGAGGCGCAGGCGATGACCAGCGCCGCCGAGCAGGCGGGACGGCGCGGCCAGCTGGCCATGGTCGGCTTCAACTACCGTCGGGTACCGGCCACCGCGCTGGCCCGGCGGATGGTCGCCGAGGGCCGCGTCGGCCGGCTGCGGCACCTGCGGGTGACCTACCTCCAGGACTGGCTGGTGGACCCGAAGGCCCCGCTCACCTGGCGGTTGCGCAAGGAGCTGGCCGGTTCGGGGGCGCTCGGCGACCTGGGCGCCCACATCGTCGACCTCGCCCAGTACCTGTCGGGGGAGCGGATCGCGGGCGTCTCCGCCCTCACCGAGACCTTCGTACGGGAACGCCCGCTGCCCGCCGGCGCCCCCCGGGGCCTGTCCGCGGGCTCGGCGGACGGGGTGACGGGGCAGGTCACCGTGGACGACGCCGCCGTCTTCACCGGCCGCCTCACCTCCGGCGCCCTGGTCTCCTTCGAGGCCACCCGGTACGCCACCGGCCGCAAGAACGCTCTGCGCATCGAGCTCAACGGCGAGCGCGGCTCGCTCGCGTTCGACCTGGAGCGGCTCAACGAGCTGTCGTACCACGACGGTACGGAACCGGGGGAGCTCGCGGGCTTCCGCCGGATCCTGGTCACCGAACCCGAACACCCCTACCTGGACGCCTGGTGGCCCCCGGGCCACGGACTCGGCTACGAGCACACCTTCGTGCACCAGGCGCGCGACCTCGTCCACGCCGTCGCCGAGGGCCGCGGGCCGGAACCCTCCTTCGCCGACGGGCTGCAGGTGCAGCGCGTGCTCGCGGCCGTGGAGGAGAGCGCCGAGAAGAACTCCGTCTATACCCCGATCACCCCCTGAGGAGGCCGGCAGCGACATGCCACGCAACTTCACTCTCTTCACCGGACAGTGGGCGGACCTGCCGCTGGAGGAGGTCTGCCGACTCGCCCGCGACTTCGGCTACGACGGCTTGGAACTGGCGTGCTGGGGCGACCACTTCGAGGTCGACAAAGCTCTCGCCGACCCCTCCTACGTGGACTCCCGGCACCAGCTGCTCGACAAGTACGGCCTCAAGTGCTGGGCGATCTCCAACCACCTGGTCGGCCAGGCCGTCTGCGACGCCATCATCGACGAACGCCACCGGGCGATCCTGCCCGACCGCATCTGGGGCGACGGCGAGGCCGAAGGCGTACGGCAGCGCGCCGCGGCCGAGATCAAGGACACCGCACGGGCCGCCGCCCGCCTCGGCGTCGACACCGTCATCGGCTTCACCGGCTCGGCCATCTGGCACCTGGTCGCCATGTTCCCGCCCGCTCCCGAGTCCATGATCGAGCGCGGCTACCAGGACTTCGCGGACCGCTGGAACCCGGTCCTCGACGTCTTCGACGCCGAGGGCGTGCGGTTCGCGCACGAGGTGCACCCCAGCGAGATCGCCTACGACTACTGGACCACCCGGCGTGCCCTGGAGGCGGTCGACCACCGGCCGGCTTTCGGCCTGAACTTCGACCCCTCGCACTTCGTGTGGCAGGACCTCGACCCCGTCGGCTTCCTGTGGGACTTCCGCGACCGGATCTACCACGTCGACTGCAAGGAGGCCCGCAAGCGCCTCGACGGCCGCAACGGGCGCCTCGGCTCCCACCTGCCGTGGGGCGACCCGCGGCGCGGCTGGGACTTCGTGTCGGCCGGGCACGGCGACGTCCCCTGGGAGGACGTCTTCCGCATGCTGGGCTCCATCGACTACCAGGGGCCCGTCTCCGTCGAGTGGGAGGACGCCGGCATGGACCGGCTGCAGGGCGCACCGGAAGCCCTGACCCGGCTCAGGGCATTCGACTTCGATCCGCCCAGCGCGTCCTTCGACGCCGCCTTCAACAGCTGATCGCGCGCCCCGACCGCAGGTCGGGGCCGGGGACCGGACCACCCGCCGGTCCCCGGTCCGGCCTGCCCGAATCCCGCTTTGTCCTGAGTTGGGAAAAAGTTGAACAAGTCCCGGCGCAAGGGGTGTTGGCCCCGGAAGAACGCGGTTACCGTCCCTGAAGTGTTCAGGACATTCACGCCTCCGGGGTGACGGCGCACCCCGGCGCCCGCATCGCACGTCTTCGCACCCATCCCGTACGGCCCACCCGTTCCCGGAGGGACTTCGTGCACAGAACCAGACTCAAAGCCACCAGGACCGCAAGGCGTCCCGGGCTTCGCACCGGCCTCGCCCTGTTCACCGGCCTGCTGCTGGCCGTGGGCACCCCGGCCACCGTCGCCGGCGCCCACCCCGGCCACCCGGAACACGACGAGACGGCAGCCGCCGCCGAGGGGCAGTTCCAGCAGGTACCGCTCGCCAAGGGCGAACCCGAGATGGGCGAGCCGATGTCGCTCGCCGTCCTCCCGGACCGCAGCGTCCTGCACACCGCCCGCGACGGCACACTGCGCCTGACCGACCAGGGCGGCGTCACCAAGGTCGCCGGCAGGATCCCCGTCTACAACCACGACGAGGAGGGCCTGCAGGGCGTCGGCATCGACCCGGACTTCAAGGACAACCGGGCGATCTACCTCTACTACGCCCCGCCGCTCGACACCCCCGCGGGCGACGCCCCGGAGAACGGCACCGCCGAGGACTTCAAGAAGTTCGACGGCGTCAACCGCCTCTCCCGCTTCGTGCTCAACGCCAACGGCACGCTTGACATGGCCAGCGAGAAGAAGGTCCTGGACGTCGCGACCTCCCGCGGCACCTGCTGCCACGTCGGCGGCGACATCGCCTTCGACGCCGACGGCAACCTCTACCTCTCCACCGGCGACGACACCAACCCCTTCGCCTCCGACGGCTACACGCCGATCGACGAGCGACCCGACCGCAACCCTGCCTTCGACGCCCGCCGCAGCGCCGGCAACACCAACGACCTGCGCGGCAAGCTCCTGCGCATCAAGGTCGCCGAGGACGGCTCGTACACCGTCCCGGAGGGCAACCTCTTCGAGCCCGGCACCGAGAAGACCCGCCCCGAGATCTACGCGATGGGCTTCCGCAACCCCTTCCGGATCAGCGTCGACAAGAAGACCGGCACGGTCTACGTCGGCGACTACGGCCCCGACGCCGGCGCCGCCGACCCGAACCGCGGCCCGGGCGGACAGGTCGAGTTCGCCAAGGTCACCAAGGCCGCCAACTTCGGCTGGCCGTTCTGCACCGGCGACAACGACCCCTACGTCGACTACGACTTCGCCACCAAGACCTCCGGCGAGACCTTCGACTGCGCCGCCCCGAAGAACACTTCGCCGCACAACACGGGTCTCACCGATCTGCCGCCCGCCCAGGCCGCCTGGATTCCGTACGACGACGACTCCGTGCCCGAGTTCGGCAGCGGCTCCGAGTCCCCGATGGGCGGCCCGGTCTACCGCTACGACGCGGACCTCGACTCCAAGGTGAAGTTCCCCGAGGAGTACGACGGCGACTTCTTCGCCGGCGAGTTCGGCCGCCGGTGGATCAAGCGGATCGAGCAGAACGGGGACGGGACGGTCGCGAAGATCAACGACTTCCCGTGGACCGGCACCCAGATCATGGACATGGAGTTCGGCCCCGACGGCGCGCTCTACGTCCTGGACTACGGCCTGTCCTGGTTCCAGGGCGACAAGGACTCCGCCCTGTACCGGATCGAGAACGCCGAGGACGGCTTCTCCCCGATCGCCGAGGTCAGCGCCAACAAGACGTCCGGCGCGGCCGGTCTCAAGGTCGCCTTCACCGCCACCGCCAAGGACGCCGACTCCCCGGATCTCACCTACGGCTGGGACTTCGGCGACGGCACCGAGGGAGAGGGCCTCACTCCCACCCACAAGTACAAGAAGGTCGGCACCTACACCGCGACCTTCACCGCCAGGGACCCCGAGGGCAACACCGGCAACGCGAGCGTCCGGATCGTGGTCGGCAACACCGAACCCAGAGTGAGGATCGACGTCCCGGGCAACGGCACCCTGGCCGCCTTCGGCGAACCCGTACCGTTCAAGGTGACCGTCACGGACCCGGAGGAGACGATCGACTGCTCCAAGGTCAAGGTCGCCTACAGCCTCGGCCACGACTCCCACGCCCACGAGCTGACCAGCGAGACGGGCTGTGAGGGCACCCTGAAGCCGCCCGCCGGGGACGGCGGACACGACCCGAACGCCGACATCTACGGCGTCGTCGGCGCCGGCTACACCGACGGTGGGGCCAACGGCCAGGAGGCCCTGACCGGCACCGCCCGCACCGTGCTCCAGCCGCTGCACCGCCAGGCCGAGCACTTCACCACCCAGCAAGGCGTGTCGACCATCGACAAGACCGGTGCCAACGGCGGCAAGACCGTCGGTGACATCAACGACGGCGACTGGATCTCCTTCAGCCCCTACAGGTTCGACGGCCAGAAGAAGATGACCGTGCGTGCCTCTTCCGGCGGCAGCGGCGGCTACATCGAGCTGCGCACCGGCTCACCCACCGGCAAGCTGCACGGCTCGGCGTACATCCCGCCGACCGGCGGCTGGGAGACGTTCCAGAACGTCGACGTACCGCTGCGGTCCCTGCCCAGGAAGACCACCGAGATCTACCTGGTCTTCAGGGGCGGCGACGGCGCGCTGTACGACGTGGACGACTTCGAGTTCTCCAAGGAGCCGTTCAATGCGGGCAAGAAGGTCCTGGTCTTCTCCAAGACCGCCGGCTTCCGCCACGACTCCATCCCGGCGGGCATCGCCGCCCTGAAGGAGCTGGGCACCCCCGCCGGCATCTCGGTCACCGCCACCGAGGAGGCCGGGCAGTTCACCACCGCCAACCTCGCCAAGTACGACGCGGTCGCCTTCCTGTCCACCACGGGAGACGTCCTGAACGCCGATCAGCAGAAGGCGTTCGAGAACTACGTCAAGAACGGCGGCGGCTACATGGGCGTCCACGCCGCCGCCGACACCGAGTACGACTGGGAGTTCTACGGAGGCCTCGTCGGCGCCTACTTCAAGTCGCACCCGGCCATCCAGAAGGCCACCGTCCGCGTCGAGGACCACGACCACCCGGCCACCGCGCACCTCGACGACACCTGGGAGCGCACCGACGAGCTGTACAACTACCGCACCAACCCGCGCGAGCAGGCCAAGGTCCTCGCCACCCTCGACGAGACGACCTACTCCGGCGGCACCATGAAGGGCGACCACCCGATCGCCTGGTGCCAGAGCTACGGCGGCGGCCGCTCCTTCTACACCGGCCTCGGCCACACCAAGGAGTCCTACGCGGACGAGACCTTCCGGGGCCACCTGCTCGGCGGCATGCAGTACGCCACCGGCCAGGTCAAGGCCGACTGCAAGCCGGCCAAGGGCTACCGGGACATCTTCAACGGCCAGACCCTGGACGGCTGGAAGCAGGCCGGCCCCGGCAGGTTCGACGTCAAGGACGGCACCCTGGAGTCCGAGGGCGGCATGGGCCTGCTCTGGTACCAGGCCAAGGAGCTGAAGTCGTACTCCCTCAAGCTCGACTGGAAGATGCGGGGCGACGACAACTCCGGCGTCTTCGTGGGCTTCCCGGCTTCCGACGACCCCTGGTCCGCGGTGGACAGGGGCTACGAGATCCAGATCGACGCCACGGACGCGGCGGACCGCACGACGGGTTCCGTCTACTCCTTCAAGTCGGCCGACATCAAGGCCCGCGACCAGGTTCTGCGGCCGCCCGGCCAGTGGAACTCCTACGAGATCAAGGTCCGGGGCGAACGCCTCCAGGTGTTCCTCAACGGAGTCAAGATCAACGACTTCACCAACAAGGACCCCGAGCGGAGCCTGACCGACGGCTACATCGGCCTTCAGAACCACGGAGCCGACGACCAGGTCTCCTTCCGCAACATCCAGCTGAGGGAACTGCCCTCCTAGGGCGACCCGCCCCGGTGGGGTGAGCCCCCTCCGGGGCGGACCGCCCCCTCCGGCGCGACCCGCCCCCCGGGGCAACCGGAACGGCGGCGGGCGGAGGACGCCGGACCTCCGCCCGCCGTCCCGCCGGGTCAGTGCACCCGGCACCCCGCTCGTTCCTCCGGCGCTCGCACCCGGTTCGCGTACGACAAGGAGGCTGCCCATGTCCGCCGAACCGTCCCCGCCCACCCCCTCAACGGCCCCGCGCTACGGGGTCTGGTTCATCGGGGCGCGCGGATCCGTCGCCACGACCGCGATCGCAGGCTGCGCCGCGGTCGCCGCGGGGCTCCACCCGCCGACCGGCATGGTCACCGAGACGGCGCCCTTCGCCGCGTGCGGTCTGCCATCGTTGTCGTCGCTCGTCTTCGGCGGTCACGACACCGTCGACTGCCCGCTGCCCAAACGCGCCGAACACCTCGCCGAGGGCGGCGTCCTGCCGCACGGCCTGCCCTCCGCGGTGCACGCCGAGCTCGTCGCCGCCGACCGGGAGATCAGGCCCGGCGGGCCCCTGCCGGGGGACACCGACCGGGATTCGGGCCGGGGCGACGAGGCACTGATCGACGTGTTCGCCACCGACATCCGCGACTTCGTCAGCCGTCAGGGCCTGGCCGGCGCTGTCGTGATCAACGTCGCCTCCACCGAGCCGGCCCCCGCCGACGGCACGCTGCCGCCCAGCTCCCTCTATGCGGCGGCCGCTCTGCGCGCCGACTGTCCCTACGTCAACTTCACCCCCTCAGCGGGCCTGCACCACCCTGCGCTGGCCCCGCTCGCCGAGTCCTCCGGCCTGCCGTACGCGGGCCGCGACGGCAAGACCGGGCAGACCCTGCTGCGGTCCGTGCTCGGCCCGATGTTCCTCCAGCGCGCCCTCGCCGTGCGCGCCTGGTCCGGCACCAACCTCCTGGGCGGCGGCGACGGTGCCGCCCTCGCCGACCCGGCGGCGGCGGCCGCCAAGAACGCCGGCAAGGCGCGCGTCCTCGCCGACACCCTCGGCGCGCCCGTCCAGGGCGAGGTCCACATCGACGACGTGCCCGCGCTCGGCGACTGGAAGACGGCCTGGGACCACATCGCCTTCGACGGTTTCCTCGGCGCCCGCATGATTCTCCAGACCACCTGGCAGGGCTGCGACTCCTCCCTCGCCGCCCCGCTCGTCCTCGACCTCGCCCGCCTGGCCGTCCGCGCCCGCCAGAAGGGCCTGACCGGCCCGCTGGGCGAACTGGGCTTCTACTTCAAGGACCCGGTCGGCGACGGCCCGTCGTCCCTGGCCGGGCAGTACACGGAGCTGAAACGCTTCGCCGTGCGGCTGTGCGACCGTGCCGAAGGAGACGCAGACGGCGGGCATGCCGGGGACGCCGGGGACGCCGGGGGCACTGGGAGCGCCGGGAGCGCCGGGAGCGCCGGGAGCGCCGGGAGCGCCGGGAGCGCCGGGAGCGCCGGGGGCACCGTGGACACTGGGAGCGCCGTGGACACCGGGGGCACCGGGGGCGCTGGGAGTGCCGGGGACACCGTGGGCACTGGGAGTGCCGGGAGCGCCGTGGGCACTGGGAGCGCCGGGGACGCCGGGGACGCCGGTGCCGGGGGACTCGGCAGCTACGCCGACGAGCGCGGGGGCGCCCGGCTCGACGACGGCGCCGACGAGCGCGGGGCACGGCGATGAGCCGCACCGTCGCCGCGGCGCGGGACACGGCCGGGTCGTCCGCGTCGGCCGGAACATCCGGGGTGGAGGGCCCGGCACCGGAGAACGCCTCACCGCCCTCCGGCGCCGGGGAGTCCCATGCCGCGTCCCGCCCCCACTCCGCCCGCGCGGGGGCGTGGGCGGAACTGCTGCGGCTGCCCGCCCTGTTCACCGTCCCCGGCGACGCCCTGGCCGGAGCGGCGGCGACCGGTGTACGCCCCGGCCCCCGCATCCTGCTCGCCATCGGGTCCTCCCTGTGCCTGTACGAGGCAGGCATGGCCCTCAACGACTGGGCCGACCGCGCCGAGGACGCCGCGGAACGCCCGCACCGCCCGCTGCCGTCCGGCCGCATCCGCCCGACCGCCGCTCTCGCGGCCGCCGGTGCCCTCACCGGCGCCGGACTGGCGCTGGCCGCCGGCGCGGGACGATCCGCCCTCGCGGTCGCCGCGCCGCTGGCAGCCGTCGTCTGGGCCTACGACCTCGCCCTGAAGCACACGCCGGCCGGTCCCGCCGCCATGGGCGCCGCCCGCGGACTGGACCTCCTCCTGGGCGCCGCCGCCACCGGCGGCGCCACCCGGGCCGCGCTGCCCTCGGCCGTGCTGCTCGGCAGCCACACCCTCGCGGTCACGGCCGTCTCCCGCCGGGAGACCACCGGCGGTTCCGTCCTGGCCCCGCTGACCGCCCTCGCGACGACGGGGGCGCTGACCTCGCTGGTCGCCCGCCGCCGCACCCGGCCCCCGGCAGGCCGGCGGGCAGCAGCCGCCCCCGGCCTGCCGGGCTCCGACCCGGCGCCCACTGCCACCGACGTCCTCACGGCCGCCCTGGGCGCCGCCTACGCCGCCACAGCGGCCCGGCCCTACTTCCACGCCGCGCTCAACCCGTCGCCCCCGCTCACCCAACGCGCCGTGGGCGGCGGCATCAAGGCCACGATCCCGCTCCAGGCCGCGCTCGCCGCCCGCTCCGGCGCGAGGACCACGTCCCTCCTGGTCGCGGCCCTCGTCCCGGCCGGCCGGCTGTTCGCGAGGAGGGCCGCCATGAGGAAGGTGAGCATCACGTGAGCCCCGCCCCGTACCGGAGGCCGGAGGAGAGCGACTCCGAAAGCACGGCCCCGGACCCGTCGAACGCGGCACGCCCCGCGCGGCAGCGGCATGCGGCCCCGGCCGCCTCCGCACCCGCCGGGCCGGGCCTGCCGTCGGGCCCGGACGGGAGCACGCCCGGGACGGCTGCGCCGGAGCCGCCGTCGGGCCCGGAGGCGAGGGCCGGGAGGCCCTCCGCCCCGGACGCGCGGCCGGACCGCGACGGCACCCCTCCGCCCGCGCTCCGCTTCGGCTACGGCACCAACGGTCTCGCCGACCTCCGCCTCGACGACGCCCTCGGCCTCCTCGCCGACCTGGGATACGACGGCGTCGGCCTGACCCTCGACCACATGCACCTCGACCCGCTCGCGGACGACCTGGCCGCCCGTACCCGCCGGGTCGCGGGGCGGCTGGACGCCCTCGGTCTGGGCGTCACCGTGGAGACCGGCGCCCGCTATGTGCTCGACCCCCGCCGCAAACACGGTCCGTCCCTGCTCGACCCGGACCCGCAGGACCGGGCCCGCCGTGCCGACCTCCTCGTCCGTGCCGTGCACGTCGCCGCCGGCCTCGGTGCCCACGCCGTGCACTGCTTCAGCGGCGTCACCCCGGCGGGCACGGACGAGGACACGGCATGGAAGCGGCTGGCCGAGACCCTCGCCCCGGTCCTGGACGCCGCCGCCATCGCGGGCGTCCCCCTCGCGGTGGAGCCCGAACCGGGGCATCTGCTCTCCACCCTCGCCGACTTCCACACCCTGCGCCGTACCCTCGGCGACCCCGAACATCTCGGTCTCACCCTGGACATCGGCCACTGCCAGTGCCTCGAACCCCTCCCTCCCGCCGACTGCGTGCGCGCCGCCGCCCCCTGGCTGCGCCACGTACAGATCGAGGACATGCGCCGCGGCGTCCACGAACACCTCCCCTTCGGTGACGGCGAGATCGACTTCCCGCCCGTCCTCGAGGCCCTCGCCGCCACCGGCTACCAGGGCCTGACCGTCGTCGAACTGCCCCGCCACTCCCACGCGGGCCCCCACTTCGCCGGACACTCCCTCCCGTTCCTGCGCCGGGCCGCGCAGGCGTCCCCCCGCACCAGCCGCTCGGGCGAGCCCTCCGCCACCCGCTGAAGGGAGCCACACCATGACGCAGCCACACGCCACCCCCGTCACCCCCGACCCCCAGGGCGCGGACGGCACCCCCGCCGGGCAGGACCCCCAGGGCACCACCCCCGCCCACATCCCGCCCGCCGACCTGCGCGCCGCCCTCTGCGCCCGGCTCGGCGGAGCCGCCCGCGCCTGGCTCGACCAGGCCCTGGACGAGGCCGCCGCCCACCCCGGCACCCACGGCCCCATCTCGGTGTGGGAGCTGCGCCTCGCCGAGGCCGGCCGCCGCTGCGGATCCGCCCACGCCGACGCCGCCCGGGTCCTGGTCCTGCACGCCGCCCGCGCCGACAAGGACGCCCTGTCCCGGGTCTACGCCCAGGGCACCGCCGACGAACGCCGCGCCGTCCTGCACGCGCTGCCCCACCTCGTGCCCGGCCCGGACGCCCTCCCACTCGTCGAGGACGCCCTGCGCACCAACGACACCCGGCTCGTCGCCGCCGCCCTCGGCCCGTACGCCGCCCGGCACCTGGACGCGCACCAGTGGCGGCACGCCGTGCTGAAGTGCCTGTTCACCGGCGTCCCCGTCGACCGGGTGGCGGACCTCGCCCGCCGGGCACAGGGGGACGACGAACTCGCCCGGATGCTCGCCGACTACGCCGCCGAACGCACCGCCGCGAGCCGCACCGTCCCCGAAGACCTGCACCGCGTCCTGGCCCTGACCGAGTCCGGGCCGTCCTCGCCCGGCACGGCCGACCCCCACGGCAAGGAGTCCTGATGCGCATCTTCGACCCCCACATCCACATGACCTCCCGGACCACCGACGACTACGAGGCCATGCACGCCGCCGGCGTCCGCGCCGTCGTCGAACCCTCCTTCTGGCTCGGCCAGCCCCGCACCTCTCCCGGCTCCTTCCGCGACTACTTCGACGCCCTCCTCGGCTGGGAACCATTCCGCGCCGCCCAGTACGGAATCGCCCACCACTGCACGATCGCCCTCAACCCCAAGGAGGCGAACGACCCCCGGTGCCTGTCCGTCCTCGACGAACTGCCCCGCTATCTCGTCAAGGACCGGGTGGTGGCCGTCGGCGAGATCGGCTACGACTCCATGACGCCCGCCGAGGACACCGCCCTGGCCACCCAGCTCCAGCTCGCCGCCGACCACGGCCTGCCCGCTCTCGTGCACACCCCGCACCGGGACAAGCTCGCCGGCCTGCGCCGCACCCTGGACGTGGTCCGCGAGTCCGCGCTGCCCACGGAGCGGGTGCTGGTCGACCACCTCAACGAGACCACCGTCGACGAGGCCAAGGACAGCGGCGCCTGGCTCGGCTTCTCCGTCTATCCGGACACCAAGATGGACGAGGCCCGGATGGTCGCCCTGCTGCGCGAGTACGGGCCGGAGCGGGTGCTGGTGAACTCCGCCGCCGACTGGGGCAGGAGCGACCCTCTCAAGACCCGCAAGGTCGGCGACCTGATGCTCGCCGAGGGCTTCACCGAGGACGACGTGGACCGGGTGCTGTGGCGCAACCCCGTCGCCTTCTACGGGCTCAGCGGACGGCTGGCACTCGACGTGACCTCGGGCGGCGCCACGCACGAGGGCAACTCCATCCTGCGCGGCGGGGAGTGAGCCATGCGCTTCCGGCACCCCGACGGCTCCACCGTCCACCTCGCCTACTGCACCAACGTCCACCCCGCCGAGACCCTCGACGGCGTCCTCGCCCAGCTCCGCGACCACTGCGAGCCGGTCCGCAGGCGCCTCGGGCGCGACCGTCTCGGCATCGGGCTGTGGCTCGCCCGCGACGCCGCCCACGCCCTGGTGACCGACCCCGCCGCCCTGCGCGGCCTGCGCACCGAACTCGACCGGCGCGGCCTGGAGGTCGTCACCCTCAACGGCTTCCCCTACGAGGGCTTCGGCGCCGAAGAGGTCAAGTACCGCGTCTACAAGCCGGACTGGGCCGACCCCGAACGACTCGACCACACCACCTCCCTGGCCCGCCTGCTCGCCGGGCTGCTGCCCGACGACGTCACGGACGGCACCATCTCCACCCTGCCGCTCGCCTGGCGCACCGCCCACGACGAGACCCGTGCCGACAAGGCCCGTGCCGCCCTGCTCACCCTCGCCGAACGCCTCGACGCCCTCCAGGAACTGACCGGCCGGTCCATCCGCATCGGCCTGGAACCCGAACCCGGCTGCGTCGTCGAGACGACCCACGACGCCATCGCCCCGCTGACCGCGATCGCCCACGACCGCATCGGCATCTGCGTCGACACCTGCCACCTCGCCACCTCCTTCGAAGACCCGCACACCGCTCTGGACGCGCTCACGGCCGCCCGCGTACCCGTCGTCAAGTCCCAGCTGTCCGCCGCGCTGCACGCCGAACACCCCGCCGACCCCGCGGTCCGCGAAGCGCTCGCCGCCTTCGCCGAGCCGCGCTTCCTGCATCAGACCCGCACCACCACACCGTCCGGCGGCCGCCACGGCACCGACGACCTCGACGAGGCCCTCGCGGACGGCGGCCCGCTGCCCGTCACCGCGCCCTGGCGCGCCCACTTCCACGTCCCCCTGCACGCGGCCCCCGCCGCGCCCCTCACCTCCACCCTGCCCGTACTCGAGGCCGCGCTGACCCGACTCGTCGGCGGCCCGCACCCGCTGACCCGTCATCTGGAGGTCGAGACGTACACCTGGCAGGCCCTCCCGCCCGAGCTGCGGCCCCGTGCCCGCGCCCAGCTCACCGACGGCATCGCCGCCGAGCTGACCCTCGCCCGCGACCTGTTGACGGACCTCGGCCTGAAGGAACTGCCATGACGCGACCCACCCCCTCCGACGGACCCACCCCCCTCCTCGTCCTGGACGTCGTCGGCCTCACCCCCCGCCTCCTCGACCACATGCCCCACCTCAAGCGGCTCGGCCAGTCCGGCTCCCGCGCACCGCTCGGCACCGTCCTGCCCGCCGTCACCTGCGCCGCCCAGTCCACCTTCCTCACCGGCACCCACCCCTGCGAGCACGGCATCGTCGGCAACGGCTGGTACTTCCGGGAACTCGGCGACGTCCTGCTGTGGCGCCAGCACAACGGACTCGTCACCGGCGACAAACTCTGGGATGCCGCCCGCCGCGCCCACCCCGGCTACACCGTCGCCAACATCTGCTGGTGGTACGCCATGGGCGCCGACACCGACATCACCGTCACCCCCCGTCCCGTCTACTACGCCGACGGCCGCAAGGAACCCGACTGCTACACCCGGCCCCCGGACCTGCACGACGAACTCACCGGCAAACTGGGCACCTTCCCGCTCTTCCACTTCTGGGGGCCCGGCGCCGACCTGGTCTCCAGCCAGTGGATCATCGACGCCACCCGGCACATCACGGCCACCCGGCATCCCGACCTGGCCCTCTGCTATCTCCCTCACCTCGACTACGACCTCCAGCGCTTCGGCCCCGACGATCCGCGCTCCCTGCGGGCCGCCGCCGACCTGGACACGGCGCTGGCCCCGCTGCTCGACGACGCCCGCGCCGAGGGCCGCACCGTGGTCGCGTTGTCCGAGTACGGCATCACCCCCGTCAGCCGGCCCGTGGACATCAACCGTGCCCTGCGCCGCGCCGGACTCCTGGAAGTGCACACCCAGGACGGCATGGAGTACCTCGACCCGATGGCCTCCCGTGCCTTCGCGGTCGCCGACCACCAGGTCGCCCACGTGTACGTCCGCCGCCCCGAGGACCTGGACGCGGCCCGCGCCGCCCTGGACGGGCTGCCCGGCATCGAGCAGCTCCTCGACGACGAGGGCAAGAAGGCCCAGCACCTCGACCATCCGCGCGCCGGCGAGCTGGTCGCCCTGGCTGAGCCGGACGCCTGGTTCACGTACTACTACTGGCTCGACGACGACCGCGCCCCCGACTTCGCGCAGCTCGTCGAGATCCATCGCAAACCCGGCTACGACCCGGTCGAGCTGTTCATGGACCCACTCGACCCCTACGTCAAGGTCAAGGCGGCCACCGCCCTGGCCCGCAAGAAGCTCGGCATGCGCTACCGCATGGCGGTCGTGCCCCTGGACCCCTCACCTATTCGAGGCAGCCACGGCCGCCTCCCCGCGAGCGACGACGACGGTCCGCTCCTCATCTGCTCCACCCCCCGCGCCGTCGGAGACCGCGTCGCGGCCACCGACGTGAAACAACTCCTGCTCCGGCTCGCCGGACTCGGCTGACGCGCCACCGGGCGCGGCCTCCGAGATCCGACTACTGAGAGTGAAACACACGGCACTGACAATGGCCCGCCCGAGTCGCATCGGCGCAGGCCACGACCCAGAAGGCAGGTACCCGTGACCCCGTTCACCGACCCCTCCCGCACCGACGCCGGCACCGACCCGGCCGCCGACGGCCCCGGCGAGAGCCTGCGCCGCACCCTCGGTGTGGACCGGCGCCGTTTCCTCAGCACCTGCACCGCGGTGGCGGCCGGAGCCGTCGCGGCTCCCGTCTTCGGCGCCGCGCCCGCCCTCGCCCACGGCCGGGGCAGAGACCACGGTCACGGTCATGGCCACGGCCACGGCCAGATCCTCGTCCCGGCGGACAAGCGCGGCATCATCCTCTACACCGTCCGTGACGCCACCGCCCGCGACCCCCTCGCCTCCGACCTGCCCTCCGGCTTCCGCGAGGTGTTCAAGCAGCTGGCCCGCCACGGTTACCGCCAGGTGGAGTTCGCCGGGTACAACCAGCACGCCAACGCGCCCGGCGGCGCCAGCCTGGAGTCCGTCGCGGGCGCCCGGCTGCTGCGCTCCTGGCTCGACGACTACGGGCTGCGGGCCCAGGGCAACCACGGCTTCATCCCGTCCTCCTGGCCGCTGACGACGGCGGACAAGGACACCTTCAAGAAGCACCTGGAGATCGCCAACATCCTCGGCATGGACCACATGGGCACCGGTGGCGACCCCACCGGCAGCTCGTACCGCGCCGACTGGGACGTGGCCGCCGACAAGTGGAACGCCCTCGGCGCGATCGCCCACCGGGAGGGCATCAAGCTCTACACCCACAACCACGACAGCGCCTACGGCTTCCTGCTGGACGGCGGTCCGCTGGACGACCAGAACCGGCCGACCCGCAGTTCGGGCATCCGGAAGCTGGAGTACTTCCTCAAGATCACCGACCCGAGGGTCGTCTGGCTGGAGATGGACATCTTCTGGGCGCACGTCGCCCAGTACAAGTTCCACACGTACACCGCCCACGACGGCTCCACCCGGGAGAACGTCTTCGACCCGGCCGGACTCGTCGTCCGCAACAACAGGCGCTATCCGCTGTTCCACGCCAAGGACGGTGTCGTCAGCACGACCAACGGGATGGGCTACGACATGGTGCCCTTCGGAACCGGGGTCATCGACTACACGACGTTCTTCTCACGGGTCGGACAGCGGAACTACCACAACCCGATGATCGAGGACGACAACTCCCCGAGCGCCACCGATCCCGCGCAGTCGCTGCGGGAGGCCAAGATCAGCTACGACAACCTGGCGGCCCTGCGCAAGTGCCGCCACTGACCCGCGACACGGACCGGGCGGCCCTTCCCGCGTGCTGCGGGAGGGGCCGCCCGGTCCGTGCGAAGGCGGCCTCGTCGGGTCATCCCTCGCCGAGCGGCCGCGGATTGGGTGTGATGCGCTTGTCCTTCGAGCGTCCCGGCGGTCGCAGGAACAGCGCCATGAATCCGGCGAAGATGGAGATGCTGCCTGCCAGGCTGAAGGCGCCGTTGTAGCCCCAGGCACCGACTACCACGGAACCCATGCCCGCGCCCAGGCCGGAGACGAGCTTCGAGCTGTAGACCATCCCGTAGTTGGTGGCGTT
Source organism: Streptomyces sp. NPDC048392 (assembly GCF_043200575.1). NCBI lineage: Bacteria > Bacillati > Actinomycetota > Actinomycetes > Kitasatosporales > Streptomycetaceae > Streptomyces > Streptomyces sp. NPDC048392. The sequence goes on along the minus strand of NZ_JBICYB010000016.1, from coordinate 3,990 downwards.
GTTGTTCACACCGAAGTAGTCCGCCGTCAGCGCCGCGAACATCGGGAAGATGGCACCGCCGCCGAAACCGGAGACGGCGGAGAAGAGCAGGAACAGCGGCAGGTTCCTGATCCCGGCCGACCAGATGATGCCGAACTGGGCGACGCCCAGGATCGCGCAGACGCAGAGCAGGCACTGCTTGCGGCCGTAGAGATCGGACAGCCAGCCGATGACACCGCGCCCGGTGCCGTTGACGATCGCCTTCAGCGACATGGCGGTGGCCACGATTCCGGCCGCGAAGCCCGCCTCCTCACCGATGTCGACCTGGAAGGCGATACCGAAGATGTTCACGCCGGAGGTGCAGGCGAGGCAGAACCACATCAGCGCCACCCGGCCGGTCCTCCAGGCCTCCAGCGGGGAGAACTGCTTGGCGGCCGGAGGGTTCCTCTCCAGCGAACGACGGGCCCGCGGGTCGTCCGGCGGGTTCAGCGGGTCGATGGAGGACGGCCACCAGTTCTTCGGCGGGTCCCGGAAGTAGAAGCCGGCGAAGGCCACTGTCACGGCGAGGAAGACACCGGCCGAGACCAGCACCCAGCGGAAGTTGGAGCCGTCCATGTAGCCGTGGAAGATGAAGACGAACGGCACCGAGCCGTAGGCGAAACCGCCGTTGACGAAGCCGGTCTTCCCACCCCTGCGCTCGGGGTACCACTTGCCGACCATGTTGACGCAGGTCGCGTACACCATGCCGGCACCGATGCCGCTGAACACGCCGAACCCGATGAAGGCGAGCGAGACGTGCGGCGCGAACGCCAGCGCCAGATAGCCGAGCAGCGTGCCCACCGAACCCAGCATCATCGCCCAACGCGCCGGCAGCTTGCCGCTCTCACGCAGCCGGCCCGCCGGAAAGGCGACCGCGGCCTGGCAGAAGATCCAGGCGGTCATCATCCAGTAGATGCTGCCGCTGGGCCAGTGGTGGGCCTCGTGGAGCGTGTCCTCGGCGGACGCGAACGCGTACTCGGCGGAGGAGATGCCCATCATGCCGATCCAGGGCAGAATCACCATCCACTTGCGCTTGCGCCCCATGATGTCGATGTCGGACTCGCCCACGCGATAGACGCGTCCGTTCCTGTCGGTCACCTCCCGGTGGACGGCGACCCGTGTGACGTCGGTGGTTGTCATGTCGTTTGCACCCCTTGCGTCGAAAGTTCTGGCCAGCGCCCCCTGTCCAATGCCTTTCGTGCGCGCGCGGGTCCTCGGGTCCGGCCGACGCGCACCCGTCGGCCGGACCCCCGCCGGCTCAGGTCATGAGCCGCCTCCCAACAGCCCCGCGGCCCGCGCCCACCGGTACTTGGCGCCCAGCACGGCCACCGGCTTCTCGGTCGTGTACGGATACGCCACGACCCCGCGCTCGAAGAGGTACTGGCACGCCTCCTCCACCTCGACGTCGCCCGCGAGAGAGGCCACCACGGGCTTCTCGACGCCGCGCTCACGGAACTCGGCCACCACGCGCGCGGTGAGTTCGGCGAACACCATGGGAGGCGTGACGATGGTGTGCCAGTAGCCGAGGACGAGCGCGTGGACGCGCGGGTCCTCCAGGCCGAGCCGGATCGTCGCCTCGTACGTCGACGGCGGCTCGCCCCCGGTGATGTCCACCGGGTTGCCCGCCGCCCCGAACGGCGGGATGTACGCGCGGAACGCCGTGTCCAGGTCGGGCGGTATCTCCATCAGCGACAGCCCGTTGTCCGTCACCGCGTCGGAGAGCAGCACCCCGCTGCCGCCGGCCCCGGTGATGATGACGACGTTGTCGCCCTGTGGAGCGGGAAGCACCGGCAACGCGCGCGCGTACTCCAGCATCTCGTTCAGCCCGGGCGCCCGGATGACGCCGGCCTGCCGGAGGATGTCGTCGTACACGGCGTCGTCCCCGGCGAGTGCCCCGGTGTGCGACCCGGCGGCCTTCGCGCCCGCCGCCGTACGACCCGCCTTGAGCACCACGACCGGCTTCCTCGGCACCGTCGCCCGCGCCGCCTCGACGAAGGCGCGGCCGTCCTTGAGGTCCTCCAGGTGCATCGCGATGCACTCGGTGTGCGGGTCCTCGCCGAACCAGGTCAGCAGGTCGTCCTCGTCCAGGTCCGACTTGTTGCCCAGGCCGACGATGGCCGACACACCGGTCTTCGTGGTCCGCGCGAAGCCCAGGATGGCCATCCCGATGCCGCCCGACTGCGAGGTCAGCGCGACGCCGCCCTTGACGTCGTAGGGCGTGCAGAACGTCGCGCACAGGTCCTGCCACGTCGAGTAGTAGCCGTAGATGTTCGGACCGAGCAGCCGGACGCCGTGGCGCTCGGCGATCGCCACGATCTCGTCCTGGAGGGCGTGTTCACCGGTCTCGGCGAAGCCGGAGGGGATGAGTACGGCGTTGGGGATCCGCTTGCGGCCCACCTCCTCGAGGGCCGCCGCCACGAACCGCGCGGGGATCGCGAAGACCGCCACATCCACCTCACCGGGAACGTCGGTGACACTCTTGTAGGCCTTGCGGCCCAGGATGTCATCGGCCCTGGGGTTCACCGGATGGATCTCCCCCGCGAAGCCGCCGTCGATGAGATTGCGCATCACCGAGTTGCCGATCTTCCCCGGCTCGTTCGACGCGCCGATCACCGCGACCGACGCGGGCTGCATCAGGCGGCGCATCGAGGTGAGGATCTGCTCGCGCGTGTACCGTCGCCGTTCCTTCGGCCTGTCGGTCGCGAGGATCACCCGGATGTCGGCGGCGACCGCGCCCTCGGGCGTGGCGATCACCGGGTTGAGGTCCACCTCGGCGATCTCCGGGAAGTCCGCGACGAGTTCGGAGACCCGGCGGATCTGCTCCGCCACCGCCCACCGGTCCACGCCGGCCCGTCCGCGCACCCCGCGCAGTACCTCAGCCGCCCGGATCGAGTCCAGCATGGACAGCGCCTCGTCGGCGTCCACGGGAGCCAGCCGGAAGGTGACGTCCTTGAGGACCTCGACCAGCACCCCGCCGAGCCCGAACGCCACCACCTTCCCGAACGTCGGGGTCCGTCACCGCCCCGACGATGACCTCCTGCCCCTGCGGCAGCAGCTCCTGGATCTGCACGCCCTCGATCCGTGCCGACGCGTCGTACGCGCGCGCGTTGTCGACGATCCGGCAGAACGCCCCCCGCACGTCCGCCGCGCCCTCCACCCCGACGACCACACCGCCGGCGTCGGTCTTGTGCAGGATGTCCGGCGACACGATCTTCATCACGACCGGCCCGCCGAACCGCGCCGCACACGCCACCGCCTCGTCGACGTCCCGCGCCAGCTCCTCACCCGGTACCGCGATCCCGTAGGCGTCGGCGAGCACCTTGCCCTCGGGCGCGGTCAGCGCGGTGCGCCCCTCGGCCCGTACGGACGCCAGGAGCCCGCGCACCCGCGCAACCCGGTCCTCGGCCATCACGTCAGATCACCCCGTTCGACTTGAGCAGCCGCAGTTCCTCGTCGCCGAGGCCCAGCTCACCGACGTAGACCTCTTCGTTGTGCTCGCCGAGGAGCGGCGAACTGGTCACCTTCACGGGGGAGTCCGAGAGCTTGAGCGGACTGCCGACGGTCACGAACTCGCCCCGCTCGGGATGGGGGACGGTCACGACCATCTCGTTGGCTGCCAGCGAGCCGTCCTCGATGATCTCCTTGGTGGACAGGATCGGCCCGCACGGGATGTTGTGGGCGTTCAGCCGCTCCAGCACCTCCCACTTGGGCAGGGTGGACGACCACTCCTCGATCAGCTGGAACATCTTGTTCAGCTTGGGCAGCCTGGCCTGCGGCGTCGCCCACTCCGGGTCCTCGGCCAGCTCCGGCCGGCCGATCAGCTCGGTCAGCGGCTGCCAGCCGACCGGCTGGACGATGACGTACACGTAGTCGTTCGGGGACCTGTCCCCGAGTGGTGGACACCTCTGAGCCCGGCCCCGGCAGGGGCCGGGTAGGAGGGATCTCTTATGGTGATGAAGGTCTACTCGCCCG